>DASTVZ010000111.1:0-44078 GCA_035758845.1 Vicinamibacterales bacterium | reverse complement strand
CCTGGAACCACATGCCGGCGATGAACAGGAAGTTCCAGCGATCCGAACGGCGGCGGTCGATATCCGCCTTCGTGCGATCCGCTCCTACCCTGCCGTAGTCGCGCCCGGTTGCGCCGAACGTCTTGTCGAACTTCTGCAGCAAATCCATCAGCTTGAAGTGCGTGGGCGCCTTGAACGGGTCGTAGTTCTTCATCAGCACCAGCGCCATGCCGAGCGACGAGAGGAACCTGCCGCGGCCGGCGTCGTTGACCTTCTTCAGGTCCTCCGCCACCTGTCCGGCCTTGAGGAATGCCGTCACCGGAACGGCTTCCTTCGTTTCCTTGTCGATCATGACCGCCATGCCTATACCGCAGTTCGGGTGACAGCCGCAGGAGAGATTCCCCCACTCCGCACTCGGTCCATGCACCAGGTCGGCCCAGTCGGTGAACGTGCCCATGAACGAGATCGGGAACCAGTCGCGCACCGGCTCGCCAATGCCCACCTGCGTCTTCACGTCGTGTGCGAGATGCGACAGCGTGTAGCGCTGCGCGGCTCGACGTTCGTCGGTCACTTCTTCGTCGCGTCCAGTGAACGACACCGGCTGGAACGAGAGGAAGTTGATCTTCTTCGGATTATCGAGCGCGAACTGGATGATTCGTCCGACCTGCTCGTTGTTGACGCCGTTGACGATCGTCGTGACCGGGACAATGTCGACACCCGCCGCGTGAAGATTTTCGATCGCGCGAAGCTTGACGTCGAAGAGATTGCCGACCAGACGGTGGGAATTGGCGGCATTGCCGATGCCGTCGAACTGTAGATACGCATAGCGCAGACCCGCCTCGGCTGCGGCACGCGCGAAGTCCCGACTCTTTGCGAATTCAATCCCGTTGGTTGCGGCCTGGACGCTGCTGTATCCGACCTTCTTGGCGTACCTCACCGCATCAAGGAAGTACGGCGACATCGTCGGCTCCCCGCCGGAGTACTGAACCGACATCTGACGCTTCGGTTTGATCGAAATCGCATTGTCGAGCAGCGTCTTGATGTCCTCCCACGACAGCTCGTGCACGAACCCGACCTGGTTGGCGTCCATGAAGCACGGATCGCACATCATGTTGCAGCGATTGGTCAGGTCGATCGTCAGCACCGCTCCACGGCCGTACTTGATGGTGCTCGATCCGTGGTTGTGAAGTTTCTCGTCGGCGTGCGAGCGGATGTCGCTGCCGGGAAACGATTCTTCAAGATGCTTGAAGAACGCCGGATCGATTGCCATGACGTCTTCGAAATGGCCGTGCTGCGCGCAGTCCTTGATCATCAGGATCTTGCCGTCGCGCTCGATGATGTGCGCCTTGATCTCACCGACTTTTTCGTTGAGCAGGATCTTGTAGTCGCGCTTGCCGTCAAGAATCTCCTGCCGGGCTTCGCGAACGCACTTCGGGCACAGCGAGTCGGTCTCGCGCGGCCAGCCCAGCGGCGGCTTCACTTTCTGCCACGATTTCAGAAGTGGCTTTTCCGACCATTTCGGCGTGAACGCCTGTGCCGGCGCAATGCTGTTGAGGGTGTCGAACACCGTCCATGCGCCGCGCGCCGCAACGGTCAGTCCCTTTTCGACGTACTTAATCGGCTTATACATATGCCTCGCTGCCCCCTCCAACGCGCCGCCCCGCTAGGCGCGGTTCAGTGCGGTTGAATCCATTGGCCAGAATAGGGCGCCCACCCCGCGGAAAGCAGCCAAAATCAGGCTAACTGGCAGAATCGGGGGGTAAAAGGGCCAGACAGAAAGGCAAGAGGCAAAAAGGAGAAGGGGAGAAGGCGAAGGCAAAATGCCAAAATGTAATTACGCCGTAACCCTTTGTGCTTTCATCGATTTAGGAGCACGAAACAGCCAGAGAATCCGAAATGCGAGCAGGGCGCCAATGACCGCGGCGTAATAGACCGGTGAACCGATCATCACCTTGACCTTCCACAGGTAATGTATGGCCGCGCAGACGGCAGATATATAGATGAGGCGATGGAGCAGCTGCCATTTCCTGCCGAGGCGCCGGATCCACCCCTTTGTCGACGTCAGGGCCAACGGGATCATCAACACGAAGGCAGTAAAGCCCATCGTGATGAATGGGCGTTTCACGACGTCTTTGACGATGAGGGTCCAGGCGAAAAACTGATCGACAGCGACATAGAGGATGAAGTGGGTGCACACGTAGAAGAATGCGAAGAGGCCGAGCATCCTTCTGTATTGGATGACGCGATTCCAGCCGGTCAGCCGCCGCAGTGGCGTGATGGCGAGAGTCAGCACGAGGAAACGGAGCGCCCAGATGCCGGTGGTCAGTTCCAGGTCTTCAACGGGATTGATCCCGAGGCGCCCGGTCAACGTTCTCGTCACGAGCCACGCGAAAGGCGTGAGACATAGGAGAAAGACGCAGACCTTCGCCGCCTTGTGCACGGACTAGTAATTCCGACGCAGGTCCATCCCCGCATACATTGCCGCAACCTGGTCGCCGTAGCCGTTGAACATCACTGTCTGACGAGGAACGAACGTGCCGATCCGGCGCTCACGTGATTGGTTCCATCGAACGGGGCTCACATCCGGGTTCACGTTGGAATAGAACCCGTACCAGTCGGGATTCTGGAGGGCCCACGACGTCTGCGGCTGCTTGTCTACGAAACGGATCCGGACAATCGATTTGATGCCCTTGAAGCCGTACTTCCACGGCACGACCAGCCTGATTGGCGCGCCGTTCTGCTGGAGGAGCGTCTTGCCGTAGAGACCAACCGCAAGGATAGTCAGCGGATGTTTTGCCTCATCGAGCCGCAAGCCCTCAACATAGGGCCACTCCAGGACGGACTGTGTCTGCCCGGGCATCTGTGTCGGGCGAAGGAGAGTTGTGAATTGAACGAACGTGGCCTTCGATGTGGGTTCGGCTCGTTCGATGACTTTGCTGAGCGGCACACCTATCCATGGAATCACCATGGACCAGGCTTCGACGCAACGCAGGCGGTAGATGCGCTCCTCGAGTTGAATCGGTTTGATGAGATCGTCGATGTGGTAGTCGGCCGGCTTGTTACAGAGACCGTCGATCTTGATGGTCCACGGACTCGTCTTCAGGCTGCCGCTGTACCGCTTCGGGTCGTCCTTCTCGGTTCCGAATTCATAAAAGTTGTTGTAGCCGGTGATTTCTTCGAAAGTATTCAGTTTCTCGTCGACGGTGACGGCCTTTTCCTTGTAACCCGTCAGCGGCAGATTTGGCGCCCCGAACATGCCATCCACCGGCGCGACTGCCCCCACCGGTTCATCGGAGCAGGCCAGGACTGGCGCCGCTACGGTCGCGATGGCAGCTCCCCCCGCGAGCCGAATGAATTCGCGCCGACGCAGATACAAACGCTCGTCAGTGATTTCTGAGGAGGGAATGTCCGGATTTCTCTTCAGTAACATCTGTCAGTCCTTTGAACAGCGCGGGGGCTTCCTTCCTTACGGTACCATACGACCGGACCGCCCCTGTTCCTAACAACACCGCGCCCCGGCGGTAACTTCCCCGGCGACCTTGGTTCGCTCGACACGCCACCTTTAGGTACTAGAGAATGCCCTTCATGAGCAACGCCCCCGGCGATGTCGAGTTGTCCCGGTTGTTGTCTCTCACCGCGCACGAAATCCGGAACCCTCTCTCCCCGCTCCAGGGGTTCATGCAATTCGTGTTGAAGGACAAGAAGAATGAGATTTCCGCCCAACAGCGCGAATGGCTGCAGACGTCGATGAACTGCGCGGGCCGGCTGCATGAGTTGGCGAATCAACTCAGTGACTACGCCAAACTGGTGAAGGGAGAAGTCACGCTCAGTCGTAAGCCAACGCAAGTAGACACCCTTCTACGCGACGTTATTGCGGCGCTCCCACCCGACAAAGAGAGAGGCGTCGCGGTTGAACTCTCGGGTGAAGGCAAGGCTCGGATCATCCAAGGGGATCCGCTGCACCTCAGCAAAGCCTTTACGTGGATCTTCCGGGCGCTTCGCTTGGAGGTCGGTCAATCCGGCAAGTTGTATGTCGTCGTAGACGAAGGCGACTATCAAGGAAAACCGGCGAACTGGGTACTCGTCGGGGACGAAGACCAATTGAACGTGCTGCGGCAGCAACCCAGGAACGCCCTTGGCTGGTTTGACAATAAAGAGCGAGGCAATCTAGGAGTAACCCTGTGGATTGCGGAGTGGATATTGAAGGCACACGATGGCGGCATCTGGGCTCCACCTTCTGTGCCAAAAGGCGGCGGCGCCCTTGTCGCCTTACCCACGCTCAAGTGAACTGAACGTCTCGTTCCTCGGACACTTCCCCGGCAGCAATACCGGCGAGTGCGGCATAAAGCCGGATGAGCGTTGTTGTGCGCTACTCGGCGTATGATCGGTCAGAACGCACGCCATTATGGGACCTCATCAGGGCGCCCGAGTTGGCTGGCTCGAGCGTGAGCGCCGGTTTCAACCGGCCACTCACGCTCCACATTCGGATGCCATCGCAGGTGCGGACCATACGCCACAGGGCGATGACTGATTCCGAATCTCGTTAAGTCGTCCTCCGTATCGCGGCGGCTAAACCAATTAGCGCGCTTCCGACCAGGATCATGGCCGCCTGGTCGCTCGGCCACGGCGACGGCGACGGCGACGGTAACTTAGCCGAAGGAACAGTCACTATCGCCGTAAGGGCAACCGGAGATGGGTCCTCGTCACTCAAACCAATGGCCGGAGTGCCTGCCAGGATTCCGAAGAGTACAAGTGTTACGCCGCGCCTACGCATAAAGATCCGCCTCAATTCCCGAATGCTGACAAACTTACTGGCAATGTCAGACGCTTCTTCGGACTTCAAGCGGTGTGCCACGCGCGGCCGTCGGCAAGTGTGAAGAAACGCATCATTTGCGCGACGCAGGTGAATACAGACTTCGGGAGTAGGCAGACCGTTACCCAAATCTCCTGAAGGGCAAACCTCAATATCCTGTTGAGGTACGACTCTTGAATGCGGACCACGAAGGATCGACTTCACGGCAAGGTTCACGACCCTCGAAACGCTAGGTAAAGAGCAGGACGTTCGATGAAAAAGCCCTACGTAGCAATTGTTGATGATGACTCGGCATTCGCCGCTTACCTGAGAACATTCCTCTCGCTCCGCGGATACGAAGCGCGTTGCTACACCCGCGGAGACGAGATGCTGGCGTCGCTGAAACAGAACGAGCCACCTGATGTTGTGCTGCTCGATGTCATGATGCCCGGCCTCGACGGTATCGCCACGCTTCGGGGAATCAAGGGGGCGCGCCAAGAGACGCAGGTGATTATGCTCTCGGGCCGAAACCAAGCCTCAACCATTGTCGAGGCCGTGCGGCTAGGCGCCGCGGATTACGTGGTCAAGCCTGACGATCCTGAAGGTCTGGGCGAAATCGCGCTTGACGTCGCGATCAAGAACGCGATCGAAAAAACCCGTCTGGTCTCCGAGCTCAGTGAACTGCGCCAGCAACTCACCGATGACGAACACCAAACGGTATGGGGCAACAGCGAAAAGATGCGCGCCATTACGACGGTCATCGAGCAAGTGGCCGACAGCGATGTGACCGTCCTCGTTCGCGGCGAAAGCGGCGTCGGCAAGGAGTTGGTCGCCCGTGCCATCCATCACCGTTCCAATAGGCGCAATCGTCCGTTCGTGAAAGTCAACTGCGCGGCACTCCCGGCCGAGCTTCTTGAAAGCGAATTGTTCGGTCACGATCGCGGGGCATTCACCGGCGCCGCTACCACACGGATCGGCAAGTTCGAGTCGGCGGATGGCGGCACGCTGATGCTCGATGAAATCGGCGAAATGAAACCGGCACTGCAAGCGAAGATGCTGCACGTGCTGCAGGATGCCGAATTCACCAAACTCGGAAGCAATAAGCGCATTCAGGTGGACGTGCGTGTCGTCGCCGCCACCAACCGCGATCTGGAACAAATGCTGTTCAGCGGGGAGTTCCGCGAGGACCTCTATTACCGACTCAAGGTCATTGAGGTGACGGTTCCTCCTCTCCGTGAACGTCGGGACGAAATTCCGACACTCACCGATTACTTTATCGCGCGATACTCACGCAAGTACAACCGGCCGATGCGGCCGATCTCCGACGAGCTGCGGCAGTTGTTCCAGCAGTACGACTGGCAGGGCAACATTCGCGAACTCGAGAACATGATCAAACGCGCGATCATTCTTCAAGACGAGTCACTGGTAATCAAAGAGATCCAGCGCCAAATGCAGCGAAAGGCCGAGGCCGGTGCCCTCCTGGTGGCGCAACCGGTGGCAGTTCCTGTACCGGTGGCCGCCGCTGCGGCCGTTGGTGCCGGTCCTGAGAGTCCGTTCACATTCAGCGGGCCTGATCTCGCCGAAGCCGACGTGGCATCCACTGATGACGCAACCGGATCGCTTGCCGCGGTCGCCAAGGCCGCGGCAATGAAAGCTGAGCGCGCGGCGATTGAACAAACGCTGCGCCAGGTGCATTGGAATCGGCGCAAGGCGGCAACCAATCTCGGCGTCAGCTATAAGACATTGCTCAACAAGATCAAGGAGTGTGGTATCAGCCGCGCCTGAGGTGCCCTCCAGTTTCGCAGCAGGAGCTTCTCGCTCCTACTCTGGGCACTTGATTTCCCATCTCGCGTCCATCCTCATTGGTTGCCATCCGTGGTCGTGCCCAGATCGCTGCGAAAACTCCCCACTTATTCGCCTGCATTACCGGACTTAGGCCGTTTGGCACCCACATTGCTCCCCTGCACGAGGTGCCTGCGAGACCTCGTGTGTGACTGGGGACTAGGTCGATGAGTGATGTTGAACTAACCGACGGCGACGTTTTGGCTTCGCGCCGAGATCGAAGTTCGCGCGGCATCGCTGCCTTGCTCGGTCGCAACGAGCAGATGCGCGAGGTTCGTCAGCTCATCGAACGCGTCGCCGATACGGACGCCACGGTGCTGATTGCCGGAGAAAGCGGGACGGGAAAAGGTCTCGTGGCACGCGATATCCACGCCGCGTCACCACGGCGCGAGCGCCCCTTCGTCAAAGTGAACTGTGCCGCTTTGCCCTCCGAGCTTCTTGAATCGGAACTGTTTGGCTTCGAGCGCGGCGCGTTCACCGGCGCCGTTCAACACCGTCCCGGCAAATTCGAGTTCGCCCATCAGGGGACGATGTTCCTCGATGAGATCAGTGAGCTGACGCTGCCGCTTCAATCCAAGCTGCTGCAGGTGCTGCAGGATGGCGAGTTCTCTCGCCTTGGCGGCCGCGACGACGTCCATGTAGACGTACGCGTCGTTGCCGCGACCAATCAGGATCTGGAGCGCGCTGTCGTCGATCGGACGTTCCGCGAGGATCTTTTCTTCCGCCTGAACGTCGTCTGCATCACGCTGCCACCCCTTCGTCAGCGTCGAGATGAAATCCCACTGCTGACCGACGTGTTTCTCCAGCAGTATGCGGCCCGCTACAACAAGGCACGGCTGGCCGTTTCGGCCGACACCCTGCGGATCTTCACCGAGTACGACTGGCCGGGCAATGTTCGGGAGCTGGAAAATTTCGTCAAGCGAATCGTCATTCTCGGCGACGACACACAGGTGGCGCAGGACCTGGTGGATATGATGGCCGGCCGCAAGGCGATCGTGGGTCCAATCGCGGCGTTCGAGACGCGCCCGGCGCCGCGCGACATACCACCTCCAGCACCGACTCGGTCGGCAGCCGGATCACCGGCGGCAACGCCGGACGTCGTGGCAGCACCGGTCAGCGGATCGCTGAAGGAGATTGCACGCAACGCCGCGCGCGAAGCGGAGCGAGAAATCATTTACCGCACACTGCAGCAGACACGCTGGAATCGCCGTGAAGCTGCCGACCTGTTGGGCGTCAGCTACAAAGCGCTGCTTTACAAGATTAAGGAAGCGGACCTGGATCGAGCGTCGTGATGGTCTTGGACGACTGCCTCTCCGACGATCCTCGCGCTTTGTCGCCGGAAGTCTTCGAATTTGTGGTCACCAATGAACTGAAGCGTGCCATACGTTCGCAAAACTTCCTGACGCTGCTGACGATGGAACCGACTGCGCCGAGCGCGGAAAGCGAGCGCCCGGCACTGGCGCGCGAACTGGCGCGCGTCGTCGGCCGGGTCGTGCGCGAGACCGACATTCTGTCGCCGGACCGAGAGGGTCGGCTCTCGGTCGTCCTGCTCGACGCCGATTTCGACAGCTCGATGGAGGTGGTCGGGCGGCTGATGACATGGGTCGAGCACTACGAATTCAGAACGCCGGCTTCGTTTTCGATCGGCGCCGCGTCGTGCCCGACGCACGGTGTCGATTTGGTGTCGCTTCGGTCCGCTGCTGCATCGCGATCGGTCCAACCGCGCCGCGCCCCACGCGGCAGTTCGAATGCTCAATGAGGATGACTGACATGAAGGCCACAATTTTCTCGTTCGTGCTCGTCACCGCGCTCAGTGTCGGGCCCGCCGTCGCTCAAGGGTCGCTGCCGTCTGTCGCCGCGAGCGGACCGACTGTGGCGACGAACTCGACCGACTACAAGATGGTCGTGGGCGACAAACTGCGGGTCGAAGTCTACAAGGATCCGCAGATGTCGCAGTCGCTTCAGATCCGTCCCGATGGAAAGATCACACTTCCGCTCGTCGGCGACGTCGCTGCCGCCGGCAAAACACCGGCCGCGCTTCGCGACACCTTGACGACGTCGTTGAAAGACTTCATCACCAATCCTGTCGTCACCGTCATTGTCATCGAAGCCCAGCCGCAAACGGTGTCAGTGATTGGTGAAGTGAACGCGCCGGGCACCCATCCGGTCAAAGCGCAAACGACGGTGATTGAAGCACTGGCGATGGCCGGTGGGTTCAAAGATTTCGCCAACACGAAGAACATCACCATTCAGCGGAGCACGCCGACTGGTACCACTCGGATCAAGTTCAACTACAAGGATGCGATCAAGTCGGAAACAAAGCAGATGTGCGTGCAACCGGGCGACGTCATCATCGTGCCCTGAGCGATACAGCTGACCTCGGAATCGCTCTTGCATTGGTAACCACAGAGGTGGACTGAAATGGCCGACCGATCGGTGCATCCCGTTGAGTATCTCGACATTTTGTTGCGACGGCGCAAATGGTTCCTTGCGCCATTCGCGCTGTGTGTCGTCGCCGGAGTGGCACTGGCTTTCTTGCTTCCCGTCACCTACCGATCCAGTGCACGGATCGGTATTGACACGCCCACGGTCGATCCCACTTTGGTCTCGGCAAACAGCGGCCTCAATCGCGAAGAGCGACTCCGAGCCCTGTCGCAGCAGCTACGCAGCCCGGCGGTGCTCGAGCGAGTGGCGCGTGAAGAACGTCTGGTGACCGACCGGCCGCTCGAGCAGGTCGTTCAGGGACTTCTCAATCGCATCAAGGTCGAGGTGCCGACGCCAATCGCGCGCACCCCCGGTGTACCGGAATTGGATTCCTTCGACATCGTCTATCTCGATCACACGCCGGAACGCACGCAACGCGTCGCTGAGAAACTCGCCCAGGTGTTCGTCGAAGAACACTCGCGGAGTCGCGAAGTACAGGCGGAAGGGACCACTGAGTTTCTGAGCACGCAGCAGCGGGCGGCACAGGAACACATTGCCGATCTCGAAAAGCGCCTGCGAACGGCCAAAGAACTTCACATGGGCAAACTGCCGGAACAGACGTTGGCGAACCTGCAGACGGTCTCCGGCATGCGGACACAGCTCGAGGCGACCAGTAACAGCCTGCGTTCGGAGATGGATCGTTTGGCGCTGATCGAACGGCAGCTGCAAACGATGAAAGACGGTGCCTACTCCGCGCCGCTTGCTGGAGGTGGGGCGCCGACGACGCCGCAACAGCGCGTTGTTGCATTGCAGCGCGAACTCGATCTCGCGCGATCGAAGTACACCGACAAGCATCCGGAAGTGCAGATGCTCGAAGATGAATTGAAGTCGGCGCGTGCGGATGCGGCGGCCGTGCGTTCGCAGCCGGAAAGCGCCCGGCAAGAAACGCTCACCGCCGACCCGAACTATCAGCAGGTCGTTGCCGAGAGGAATCAGACACAGTTGCGCATCAAAGCGCTGCAGCGGAGCGAAGCACAGTTACAAAGCGATATCGCCCGCTATCAGCAGCGCGTGGAAGCCGCTCCGATGGTTGAACAGGAGATGGCATCACTGACGCGCGAGTACGAATTCGCAAAGGAAACCCTGAAGCAACTCTCGGAGAAACATCAAACCGCCGTCGTCGAGGAACAGATCGCACGCACGCGCGGCGGCGAAAAGTTCAGTGTCCTGAATCACGCCTATCTGCCGGACAGCCCCGAGAGTCCGAACCGGCCGCGGTTTCTGCTGATGGCGTTGGCGCTCGGCCTCGCGCTCGGAGCGGGCAGCGCGTTCGGGCGGGAGTTCCTCGATCGATCCATTCGCGATGCGCGCAAGCTGCAGGACGAGTTCGAGGTACCGGTGCTCGCGGAGATTCCGCGGATTCACGATGCCGCCTGAGGTGCACGCATGGCGAGGTTACGGCAATTGAGACGGGTCAGGAGTGAGGACGCACGATGAGTCGACTACAACGAGCAGTGGCGAAGGCCGAGCGCGAAGGGCTCCTGGCGTGGACTGGCCGCGAACACGGCAGCCGGAGCGCGACGCCGCGAGACGTTCCGCCACCCACCAGACAGGTGCCGCGTGATCTGGATCCGGCCTTGCCGGATCTCGACTCGCCAGAGAGCGACGGCACGGAACGCGGACGACTCAGTCCCCTGTTCGTCGCCGCGACGCAGCCCACGTCGGCCGCGGCGGAGCAGTACCGATTACTGAGGACCCGACTCGAAGGGCGTGATCGCGGTCGGCGGGCGCAACTGGTACTCGTCACCAGTCCGGGCTCCGGCGATGGCAAGACCACCACCAGCGGCAATCTGGCGCTCACGATGTCACAGGATTTCAACCACAGCGTTGTGCTCGTCGAGGCCGACATGCGGCGGCCGACGTTGGCCAGCTTGTCCGGGATCTCGCAGGAACACGGCCTGGTCGACGTTCTCGTGGGTGCCGCAACACTTGATGACGTCCTGGTGCAGCCGCCCGGACAGAATCTGTTCGTTCTTCCCGCCGGCCAGCCGACGAGCAGGTCGACTGAACTCCTCGGCTCATCGATGATGTCACGCCTCATCGAAGCGCTGCGCACGCGCTTCGATCGGATCGTCGTCGATTCGCCGCCGGTGACACTCTCCGACACGCACGTGCTCGCCCGCCTTGCCGACTGTGTCCTCATCGTCGTGCGCGCTGGCGTCACGTCTCGCCCGGCTCTGGAACACGCACTCGAAGGTGTCGAGCGCGAGCGTATCGCCGGTCTCGTTCTCAATGACGTCGATCTGTCAGTGAGCGCCTACCCGGGCGCATATGCCTGGACTGCCGGGGCGTAACGCATGCGCCCGATTCGTCTGTTCAACCGGTACATGTCGCAGCGGCACCTCACGGTGTTCACAGGAGAACTGCTGCTCATCGCCGGCTCAATGGGCTTCGTGCTTCATCACTACAGCCCCGATGATGAACTCTCGACGGCAGTCTGGAAGGGTGCCGTGGTGAGCGTCCTCTGCATGTTGTGCCTCTACTACAACGACCTGTATGACCTGACGGTCGTTCGGACAACGCGCGAGGTGTTCATCCGGCTGCTACAGTCGGTCGGCTCGGCGTTGATTCTGATTGCGCTGCTCTACATTCTGATGCCGTGGCTGGTAGTCGCTGACGGGGCATCGCTTCCGGCCTTTGCCATACTCTTGACCGGGATTCTCGCGTGGCGGTTGGTCTTCAATCACTTCACCCGACTGCGCTCGTTTGGTGAACGTGTGCTGATTGTCGGGACGGATGCCACCGCACAAACCATCGCCCGGCAAATCAGTACACAGGACGATTTCGGCTATGAGATCGTCGGTTTCATCGGCGACGACGAGTATCCGGTGACGCAAAGCGTGGGCGATTGGCGCGTGATTGGCGCGCTGGACGACATCGACCGCGTCGTCGCGCGATATGGCGTCGATCGCCTGATCGTCGGCATGTCCGATCGTCGCGGACGCCTGCCGGTCCGAGCTCTCCTCCGCAGCAAGCTCCGCGGCATCCGAGTCGAAGACGTCAACACCGTGTACGAGCGGCTCACCGGCAAGCTGCTGGTCGAGGATCTTCGGCCAAGCTGGCTGATTTTCTCGGATGATTACTGCGCCTCGCGCTGGACTCGCCGCTCGAAGCGAGTCTTCGACATTCTTCTCGCACTCGTCGTGCTCGTGCTCTCGACACCGTTCCTCGTCTTGACCGCACTCGCGGTCTGGCTCGAGTCGGGTTCACCGATCCTCTATCGCCAGGAACGCGTCGGAGAGAATGGCCGGCTCTTCACCTTGAACAAGTTTCGGTCGATGCGAAAGGATGCCGAGCAAGGGACGCCTGTGTGGGCGCAGGCCGAAGACGACCGCGTCACGCGGGTCGGTCGATTGATCCGGAAGACGCGGCTCGACGAACTCCCGCAGCTGTGGAACGTGCTCCGCGGCGACATGAGCTTCGTCGGGCCGCGGCCCGAGCGTCCGTTCTTTGTCAATCAGCTGGCCGAACAGGTGCCGTTCTACGAACAGCGCCATGCTGTGAAACCCGGCATTACCGGCTGGGCGCAGGTGAAATATCGCTACGGCGCCTCGTTCGAGGATTCGCTCGAGAAGCTCCGCTACGACCTCTACTACGTGAAACATCTCTCGATTCCATTCGACCTGACCATCCTGTTCGACACGGTCAAGGTTGTTCTCTTCGCCAAGGGTGCCCGGTGAGCCGCAACGCGACAGCCATCATTTGGGAAGAACAGGAACAGGGGCGGATCGTTGCGCTCAACGTGATCGGCCGCTACGCGATCCTCGCCCTCGAGATGGTCGTCGGCCTCCTGATGCTTCCATTCAACGCCAATCATCTCGGGGCGTCCGAGTACGGCTTGTGGATGCTTGCCGCCTCCATCGTCGCCTACTTCCCGGTTCTGGATCTCGGCCTCGGGAGCGCGATGGAGCGTGCCGTCGCACACCACCGCGCGGAGCGAAATCCGGACGCGATCAACGAGGTTGCGAGCACTCTTGTGTTCGTGTTCGCGGCGACCGGGTTGCTCGCGCTCGTGGTCGTTGCCGGGGTGGCCTGGAACATCGCCCACGTATTCGATCTTCCTCCGGGACAGGCCCATACCGGACGCATCCTGATGATGATGATCGGGGCGCAGGTCGCAATCGGTCTGCCGTTCACCATCTTTGGCGGCGTCGTGAACGGGTTCCAGCGCACCTATCTGAATGCGATCGTCGGCGGATGCGTCAGCCTCTCGGTCGTGGCAGTGAACCTGCTGGTTGTGTGGAGCGGTGGCGGGCTCGTCGAGTTGATTGGCTGTATGACCGCAACGCGACTGCTCGGGTATGTCGCCTACCGGCTAAACGCGTATCGTGTGTTTCCACTGCTCCGAATCCGGCCATCGCTGTTTCGAAAATCCCGGCTCCGTGAGCTCACTGGATTCGGTCTATGGATGATGGTGCAGAACGCCGCAGTCAAGGTCAATTACGGCAGCGACGTGGTCGTGATCGGCTTGTTCCTGACCACCGGCGCCGTGGCCGTCTGGACCGTGGCGCAGCGTCTCGCTGACGCGGTTCTGCAGGTCACCAATCAACTCAACTACGTGCTGTTCCCGATCGTTGTCGGCGCCGATACGTCGCGGCGCAACGACCGGCTTGCGGAAGTTCTTGTTCAGGGTACCCGTCTGTCGCTGGCGACGATTATTCCTGTTGCCGGCTCGCTGGCGTTGCTTGCCGACTCGGTTGTCCTGGGGTGGACGGGGCCGCGGTATGCCGCTGCCGCCATCATCGTCAAGATTCTCGCGATGGTCGTGCTGGTGCGAGTTGGCAGCTGGACGGCCAACACCGTTCTTCTCGGTGCCGGCAGCCATCAACTCGTCGCCACCTCGAACTCGATCAGTGCGGGCATCAACGTCGCGCTCAGCGTGTTGTTCATCCGCTGGTGGGGACTTCCCGGCGTCGCGATCGCGACGCTCCTGCCGGTCACGGCACGCGCCGTCTTTGTGGTGATTCCAGTGGCATGCGCCCGCGTCGGAATGTCGCTGAGCACCTTTTTCACGACGGCGGTGTGGCCCGCGGTGTGGCCCGCCTTTGTGGTACTCGGCGGACTCGCGATGCTTCGTAACCCGGCGTCGACATCCCTGTTCTACGCGCTGCTCGAAGGGGCGATCGCGGGGCTTCTTTACACAATTCTGTTCGTGGGTGTCGCGATCGGACCGCGCGATCGGACGCGATATCTCGGTAAGCTGCGCAGCCTTGCCGGCTGGCCGCAACTGGAGGCCGCGTGAGAGTCGGTGCGAAGAGGGGGATCATTCTCGCGGCAGGTGCCGGAACGCGCTTTAACGGCGCCGTCCATCCGAAGTGCCTCGCGTCATTCGACCAGCGGACGCTGATCAGCCTTCAGTTGTCCGCACTGCGATCGTGCGGAATCAGCGCCATCACGGTTGTGGTTGGCTTCGCCGCCGACACGGTACGGCTGGCGTGCGGGCCGCACGTGCAATTCATAGAGAACACAAGATTTCGAGAAACAAACAGCCTGTATTCACTATGGCTGGCACGGCCGGTGCTTTCCGAAGGCTTCGTGGTGATGAACTGCGATGTTCTCTTCGATCCGGCGATGCTCGTCGATCTACTGAGCGCGCGGTACGACAACGCGCTTCTTGTTTCCTATCCCGGCATCAATGACGCCGAGTGGGGCGATGAGGAGATGAAAGTCCAGGTACGCCGCGGTCGGGTCGCCGACATTGACAAAGGGCTGTCGCCACGCGACTCGGATGGCGAGAACGTCGGCATCGCAAAATTCAGTGCCGACGGCGCCTCTCGTTTGATCTCGATCATGGACGACCTGGTCGCGGCCGATCACCTTCGCACCTGGGCGCCGCGGGCGTTCCAAGTCTTTGCGCGGCACCACGCGCTCTACGCGATCGGCACTCGCGGCCTGCCGTGGACAGAGATCGATACACCCGAGGATTACCGTCACGCGCAGGAGTGTGTGTATCCGGCGATTCGCGAATCGATTGACCGGCCGCGACGCATGGCGATGGGAGCATAGATGGGAACCGGGAATCAGGCTCAACGGCTGGTCGACAACGGCGAAACGCTGCGTCATACCGACGGCATTCGCATCGCCGCGCTCGGCGGCGGCACGGGTCTGCCCAACGTCCTCCGCGGGTTGTGTTCGCTGCTCTTCGCCGGGGTCCAACGCGGACAGGAGGACTACGCTCCCGATCGCCTCGTCGCGATTGTGACGACGACCGATGACGGAGGGAGTTCGGGACTCCTGCGACGCGAGTTCGGAAGTCTTCCGCCCGGCGACATCCGGAATTGCCTGGCCGCGATGTCCGACAAATCGCTGATCACGGAACTATTCCAGTATCGGTTTCCTGAGAGTAGCGGACTTGCGGGACACGCGCTCGGCAACCTGATCCTCACTGCGCTTGCCGACATCACCGGCGATTTCACCAAGGGAGTCGATGTCGCCGCCCGCGTCGTCGGCGCGCGCGGCCGGATCGTGCCCGCGACCGTCGATCCCGTCAGGCTCTCGGCCGAACTGCGGGACGGACGGATCATCGTCGGAGAGACGGCAATCACCCGGGCCGGCTCGCCAATCCGCCGCCTGTCGCTGCTGCCGACCGCACCGCGTTCGGCGGATACAGCCGTCGAAGCGCTCCGCCGCGCCGATGTGATTCTTGTCGGTCCCGGCAGCCTTTATACGAGCATCCTTCCGCCGCTGCTCATTCCGGAACTCCGGGAGGCCGTGCAGCAGGCAAAAGCGTTGAAGGTGTTCATCCTGAATCTGATGACCGAGCCTGGGGAGACAGCAGGATTCGATGCGATTGCTCATCTCGACGCGGTCTGCAGTCACCTCGAGATGCAGCCATTCGACTGCGTGATCTTCAACACGTCACCGCTGCCGACACATCTCGTGGCGAAATACGCCGAGGCAGGGTCGCACCCGATCGCCGTCACCACCGGCGACATCGCAGCCATGCGCGAGATGCAGGTGCAACCCCTGGGAGCGCCGCTCGCCGGCGAGGGGCCGATTGGCCGGATTCGACACCACCCCGCAAGGCTTGCGGCAACGATCGCGGCATGTGCACGATTCGACGCACGTCGTGCCACGTCCGTGCGAGGACAATAATGTACGAACGCTTCTATAACCTTCGTGAGCGTCCATTCGCGCTGAGTCCGGACCCGGAGTACCTGTTTCTGAGTCAGGTCCATAGCGAAGCGCTTGATTCCATTCGTTACGGCATCGAGAGCCGTGCCGGGTTCATCGTCGTCACCGGTGAGATCGGTGCGGGGAAAACGACCCTTCTTCAAACCGTGCTGCAACGGCTCGACGACCGGACGGTGATCGCGCGAGTTGTCAACACCATGCTCGACCCGCGTGAGTTGCTCGATGCCATTGCCCTCGACTTCGGGCTGACCAATATCTCGCCGTCAAAACCGGTGCTGCTTCGCGATCTCGGACTGTTCCTCGTCGAGCAGCGACGGCAGGGACGGCGGCCCCTGCTGGTGATTGACGAGGCCCAGAATCTCAGTCCGCAGGCACTGGAGGAGGTCCGCCTGCTCTCGAATCTCGAGACGGAGAAGTCGAAGCTGCTGCAGATCCTGTTGGCCGGCCAGCCGAATCTTCGGGAAAAGATCGCGTCGGTGGACCTCGAACAGTTTCGTCAGCGGATCGCGGTGAGTTATCACTTGCTGCCACTCGCGGCAAACGAGACTGAGGCCTACATCAACTTCAGACTGGAGCACGCCGCACTCGGGCAACCGTTGCGCTTCCCCGCCGACGCGTGCAGTCTTATTCATGATGTGACCGGTGGTGTTCCGCGTCTCATCAACGTCCTGTGTGACGCCGCACTGGTCTTTGGGTACGCCGAGGAACGGCGAACGATCGATCGCGCGATGATCGACGAAGTGATCACCGAGCTTGAAGAAACGGGGATCGTTCGACGACCGGTCGGCGCTGGTGCGGCTGCCGTCGCGCCGGAGTTACCGCCGACGCCGACAGTCGCACCGGTTGTCGCGACCGTGCCAGCACCGCGACCGGCAGTTGCAACGGGCCCAACACCACACGTTCCATCGACGGCCCTTCCTGCGCCGGCGCCGCCACGGCTGCCTGACATGCCCGTGCCTGCAGTTGCGGCCTCGACGTTGCCGGCGGAGCGGGCGTTGTCGGCAGCTCCCTCCCCCGCTGTGAGCCGCGCTTCCTCGCCTCTGGCCGGAATCGCTCATGAGGCGATCTCCGATCGCGATCGTGCGCTGTCCGCAGCACGTGATGCCGCTCTTCAATCCACTCAGCTTGCCGCCACACGGGAGGAACTGGCTGGTGAACGGGAAGCCCTCGCCCGCCGCCAACGCGACCTGGCGGCCAAGGAGGAGGCGCTGGTCGAACGGGAACGTCAAATCGCTGAACAACGACGGATCCTGGGAGAAGAGTACCGCCTGCTTCGGCAAAGCCGTCAGGCGACGTCCACAGCGTCCGGCCACACCCGGTCGACCGCGATGCGGAACGGACCACTGTTGCAGCACCAGGCGAAGACCGTACAAGAGTTGACTGTGTGGCAGCGATTGTTCCGGCTATTCGCGGCGAGTCACGCGGTGCGATCCTGAATCTGATAATCTGCAAGGCTGAGGTGTCGTGCATGAATCAGGTCGCAGCCACTCTGCTGAAAAAAATCGAGCAGCGTAATGCTCGCGTCGGCATCGTTGGACTCGGGTACGTCGGACTGCCGCTCGCGGTTGAACTCGGGAAAGCGGGCTTCCATGTCACCGGGATCGATCTCGACGATCGGAAGATTCGGAGTATCAACAGCGGGCAGTCGTACATCCCCGACGTCACAACCAAGGACGTCGAAAGTCTCACCCGTGCCGGCAAACTCGACGCCACCACGGATTTCTCCGTTGTCAAGACGCTGGACACGATCAACATCTGCGTCCCCACTCCGCTCCGAAAGACGAAGGACCCCGATATGTCCTACATCGTCTCGGCCGTGGAGTCGATCGCGGAGCACCTGCATCCCGGACTGCTGATCTGTCTGGAATCCACGACCTATCCCGGCACCACGGACGAACTGGTGCAGCCGATGCTCGAAGCCAAGGGGATGAAGACGGGAACCGACTTCTTCCTTGCGTTTTCGCCAGAGCGGGTCGACCCGGGCAACCCCACGTTCCACACCAGCAACGTACCGAAGGTCGTCGGTGGCGTGACCGAATCCTGTCAGAAGCTTGCCGCAGCGCTGTATGGATCCGCGATCGAGACGATTATCCCGGTCAGTTCGACACGCGTCGCCGAGATGGTGAAACTGCTCGAGAACACCTTCCGAGCTGTGAACATCGCGCTGGTGAACGAGCTGGCGCTCATGTGCGACCGCATGAACATCGACGTCTGGGAAGTCGTGAATGCGGCGCGGACCAAGCCGTTCGGCTTCATGGCGTTCTATCCCGGTCCCGGTCTCGGTGGACACTGCATTCCGATCGATCCGTTTTATTTGTCGTGGAAGGCCAAGCAGAGCGGCTTTGATCCACGTTTCATCGAGTTGGCCGGGCATATCAACGGCGCCATGCCCGAGTACGTGGTGGGAAAAGTTGGCGAAGCGCTGAACACCAAGCGTAAGGCGATCAACGGAGCGAAGATCCTCATCGCCGGCGTCGCCTACAAACGAGAGATCGACGATATGCGTGAATCCCCGGCGCTCGATGTAATGGGGCTGCTCCGCGATAAGGGCGCAATCGTCTCGTACGTCGATCCCTACGTGCCCGAGGTGCATGCCCGGGAGTGGTCGGCCCGCGTCGACATCCGGAGCGAAGATCCATCGTCAATTGCTTATGACCGGTACGACTGTGTCGTCATCATCACCGATCACAAGACGTTCGACTACGACACGATGGTTGCTGACGCGGATTTGATCGTGGATACGCGAAACGCAATCCACAAACCGTCCGCGCATGTTTTCAAACTAGGCGCACCACATCCTCCAGGAATGGCGGAACGCGTCGTCGTCGGCTAGCGCGCCTGGGCGACGCCCTTTAACCATGGAAACAGTGTTCTGGGCGTCGATCGCATTCGTTCTTTATGTTTACGCGGGCTATCCGCTGCTGCTCGCAATCTGGGCCGCGATCGCGTCGCGACCTGTCGCCAGGCGATGCTCATCAGCTGAGTACCCCACGGTTTCCGTTGTTATCGCTGCCCGCAATGAAGCCCATCGCCTGCCCGCGCGTATTCGCAACCTGCTCGAGCAAAAATACCCGAGTCCGCTTGAAATCATTATCGTCTCGGACGGATCAACTGACGGCACCGCGGCTGCCGTGGCGCCCTTCTCAGACCGGATCCGTCTCATCGAGCTCCCGCGTGGTGGAAAACCCCTGGCATTGAACGCCGGGGTCGCGGCAGCGCACGGCGACATCGTGGTCTTCGCCGACGCGCGACAGCGCTTCGCACCCGATGCCATCGCGGCGCTCACATCCAATTTCGACGATCCGGTCATTGGCGCCGTGACCGGAGAACTCGTACTTGACTGTGAAGCTGATCGTTCTCTTGACGATTCCGACGTCGCCGAGGGTGTCGGTTTGTACTGGACGTACGAGAAGTGGCTGCGCCGACGCGAAAGCCGAGTTTGGTCGACGCTTGGAGCGACGGGCGCCATCTACGCGCTTCGCCGATCGATGTGGCATCCGATTCCGCCGGAGACACTGCTGGACGACGTGCTGGCGCCGATGCGCATCGTCCTGGCGGGTAAGCGCGTCGTCTTCGACGATCGAGCGCGAGCCTACGATAGGGTCGCCGCGAGTGGCGGCGACGAGTCGCGACGAAAGACACGCACCCTGGCGGGTAATTACCAGATCATCGGCCTCGAACCTCGGCTGCTCATCCCCTTCATCAATCCCGTCTGGGTTCAGTACGTCTCGCACAAGCTCGGACGCCTCATTGTCCCGTGGTGTCTCGCCGCCGCTCTCGTCGTCAATGTCCCGCTGGCGTTTCGGTCCTGGTTCTATGGGCTGGCATTGATGGTGCAGCTCTGCTTCTACGGTCTCGCGTTCATTGGGGCCCGATCGGCGCATGAGCGCACGGGTCGCGCAATGGATGAGTCGAGACGTGCATCGGAGCGGCGGCCCACCTCCGTGCGGGAGCGGCGACTTTCCCTGTAAGTGCGCCATTTCCGGCGGCACATTGGCCGGCACGCCACAACAGGAGAGTCCATGGATGCGTTGCCCCGGCTGTCGCGAGTGGCATATACGTTCGTGATGATGAACATTGCTGCCCTTCACGGTCTGATTGCTGTCATTCGCGGCCGGGATATATGGAAGTAATCCACCCAATAAGGGCAACAAAGGAAACAGCGGCGTTCTTTCGGGCGTGCCGATCGTGAGTGCCTACGAACGTCTCGCCTTCGGCGGCGCGTTCAGTGCGGTGGGGCCGACGTCGCCAAAGACGTCGCCCGTCCTTGCCGATACAAGTGTCCTTGATGCCGAGGCGGAGGTGCGTGACCGCGTCGCATACCGAGCTCTCCTCGCTTTCACGCTGATTCTTTTCGTTCGCCCGCAAGACACCATTCGCGTACTCGAACCACTGCATCTCGCCGAGGTATTGGGAACGTTTGCGATCCTGGCGCTCGTAATTGGCCGGCTCAATCGTGGCGCGCCCGTAACAAAGATGAGCCTCGAGCTGGTGTCAGTGCTCGCGTTCGGCGCACTCATGCTTGCGACTGCGCCGTTTTCGATCTGGCCTGGCGGCGCCGTCGCCGTCGTCACCGACCTGTTCAGCAAAGTGATCGTTGTGTTCGTGTTGATTCTAAGCACGCTGACGACGCGGGCACGGTTTGAACGGTTCGTCGAGATCGTCGTGTTGAGTTGCTGCTATGTCGGAGTGAAGGCCGTCGTCGACTACACGATGGGCCTTCACCTGGTTGAGGATGGTCGGGCGCAAGGAGAGGGAGGTCTTTTCGGAAACCCGAACGATATGGCGCTGAACCTGGTCGCCTTCCTTCCGCTTGCGGTCATTCTCATGCTCGGCCGTTCACGGCCGGTCGTGCGAGCCATACTCGCAATCGGTACACCGGCAATTGTCGCCGCGATCATCTTCAGCAGGAGTCGCGGAGGAACGCTGGGACTGGTTGCGATGCTTGCCGTCCTTTTGTTCCAAGTGCGGCGCGTGCGACCCCGCGTCGCTGTCGCCGTCGTGGCTGTCACTCTGTTCACAATCCCGTTGTTGCCCGATTCGTTCACGCAACGCATGTCGAGCATCATCCATCCAGAAGAGGATGTAACGGGCTCGCGCGAAGCGCGGAAGCGGTTGCTGCGCGAGGCTTATCAGGCCTACCTCGATCACCCGGTGTTCGGATTGGGCGCGGGTCAATTTCTCAACTACAACCCAAAAGAACGCGAAGAAACATGGCACCAAGCACACAACGCGTGGCTTCAGGTTGCGTCGGAATTGGGCACGCCCGGTCTTCTCCTGTTCGCCGTCATCGTCGGGAGCGGTTTCCTCGCTGGGCTCCAGGCGGTGCGGGTGCTCCGGCGGTCGCGTGCGCGCCACCGACTGAAATCGCGCGAGCCCGCTGAACTGCTCGCGCGTCGGGAGCGGCTCCAGCTGTATGCGTCCGCGGTGCTGGCCAGCCTCACAGGGTGGGTCGTGGCCGCGATGTTCGCCTCGGTCGCCTATTACTGGACGTTGTATCTGGTCCTCGGACTGGCAGTCACTCTCCGCGACATCACATTACGTGAGGTCGGCGAGATCGGCGAACCCGCCCGGGCGGTTCGCAGAGCTGAGGCCGCATGATCATCAGCGTTCTCATCGCCACTCGAGATCGCGCGCCACTCCTCGAAGGAACGCTCAAGGCGCTGTGCGAGCAAGAGTCGCCCGGCTGCCCGTTCGAAATCCTTGTCGTCGACAATGGCTCGGTCGACTCGACTGCCACGGTGGTCGCGCAAGCGGCGCGACGTTCGAGCGTTCCCGTCATCTACCTAACCGAGCAAAAGTCGGGCAAGTCTCACGCGCTCAACACGGCAATCGTTCACGCACGCGGGGATCTTCTCGCGCTGACCGACGACGACGTGCTTCCGTCGTCCGGTTGGCTGGCAGCACTCGCACGAGCGTTCTCGGAGACGGGGGCGGACTATGCAGCTGGCCGAATTCTTCCGCTCTGGGAGGCGCCGCCTCCCCGATGGCTGGCGCCTTCGCTTTACGGTGTACTCGCGATTGGGGACGGCGGCACGCGCCGGCTGACGTTGAAGGGCACTCAGGATCAGGTCATGCCGATCGGCACCAACATGGCGATTCGACGGCCAGCGCTCGAGACTGTCGGTGGCTGGAACCCAGAACTCGGGAAGCTCAAGGACACGCTGCGGACCGGAGAAGACCACGAGTTCGCGCTCAGACTCGTAGCGGCCGGCTTCAAGGGTGTGTACGAACCGGAGGCTTCAGTGCTCCACCGCGTGCCCGCGGATCGGCTTCGTCTCGCCTACTTCGCTCGCTGGTGCTATGGGAATGGACAAATGGAGGCGGGGCTCGAGCGCGACTATCCATCAACCGACCGCTATCTGCTCGGCGCCCCGCGCTACCTGTGGCGGCGGCTGGGCAAGGATCTGCTATCGATCCTGGCTGGTCTGGTGACGGTCGATCCGCGACGGGCCACTTCTGGCGCCATGCGGCTCGCGTGGTTTGCGGGTTATCTGAAAGGACGCTGGAATCGGCCACATGAACCGACCGTTGCCGCGCCCGCTGCGGTAATTTCACGGACGTGGCGATGATAAGCATCAGCGTCGTTATCGCGACGCACAATCGGGCCTCGCTGCTACGAGCGACGCTCGATCGCCTTCGCACTCAGGCGTTCGCGCCCGGCGATGAAGTCATCGTTGTAGACAACGCAAGCACCGACGCGACTGCCGAGGTTATTACCGAAGCCGCCACACGATTCACGGTGCCGCTCTATCGTCGCCACGATCTGTCGCCGGGAAAGGCGCCGGCATTGAATGCGGCCATCTCCTTCGCTCGCGGAGACGTGCTCGCTCTGACCGACGACGACGTCCTCGTCGCAGATGATTGGATAGCGATCATCCGGCGGCTGTTCGCGGATCCGTCGGTCGCGCTGGTCGGCGGGCGAGTCGATCCCCACTGGCAGCGCGCCGCGCCCGCCTGGCTTCAGCTCGAAGAAGACGGCCGCTACGGAACGATGTCGTCGCCGCTGGCGCTTCTCCATTACGGGGAAGCGCAGAACCTCGGTCAGCGAACCGCAGTGGGCGCAAACATGGCCGTCCGCCGCACGGTGTTCGAGTCGCTAGGAGGGTTCGCACCGAATCTGGGAAAGCGGCGCGGAACGCTCCTCGGCGGCGAAGATCACGACCTCTGCCAGCGCGCTGTGAACGCCGGATATCACTGCGAGTACCGGCCTGAATTGCGCGTCCAACACTGGGTTCCGATCGAGCGGACGCGCCTTCGATACTTTCTGCGCTGGTTCTTCTGGTCCGGCATTACGCACGCGGTTATTGAACGAACGACGGATTCGAGCGACCAGCCAGCCGAGCACACGTCGGCCTCGCCGCTTCACTGGTTGCGGCGGTTCGTACTTGGAACAGCAGCGGCGCCGCTGCACGCACTGTCGGGCCGACTCTCCGCTGCGGCGGCGCAGGCGATGGATGCCGCGTACGCACTTGGTTACCTCGCCGTGCGCGTCGGCGGCCGACAGAGTGCACAACGCAATGGAGGAGAATTCAGCCGATGAGCGATCACTCGACGGCCACGGTCTCGTTCGTCGGGACCTCCGATACGCACGCGACCGAAGTGGCACGCGGCGAGCGGTTCGAGTTCGGCGGCAACTGGGCCAGCTTCCTGTCCGTGCTCGATGAAGCGCGAATCGGCGCCGCAGAGCGGGGACTGCAGCGCATGTTGCAGGTTGAGCGGCTCGACGGCCTGCGACTCCTCGATATCGGCTCTGGCAGCGGACTCTCCAGTCTCGCCGCGCGGCGGCTTGGCGCGCACGTGCACTCGTTCGACTACGATACAAAGTCGGTTGCCTGCACCAGCGAATTACGCCGCCGATATTTTCCTGAAGACGACCGATGGACTGTCGAACGCGGCTCGGTTCTCGATACAGAGTACCTGCGGCGCCTCGGTCAGTTCGACATCGTCTACTCCTGGGGCGTTCTGCATCACACTGGACAGATGTGGCACGCACTCGAGAACGCAGCCATCCCTGTTGCGCGAGGCGGCAAGCTATTCATCGCCATCTACAACGATACTGGTACGCAAAGCCGCCGCTGGCACGCCATCAAACGGACCTACAACGGGATCCCTAAGCTCGCGCGAAAACCATTCGCCGTTGCCGTCACCGCTCCGGCGGAAGCGAAGGCGCTTGTCGGCGCGGTGCTGAGAGGACGGCCCGGCGACTACGTGCGGTCGTGGACCGAGTATCGGCGCCGGCGCGGGATGAGCAAGTGGCATGACATCGTCGACTGGGTGGGTGGCTACCCGTACGAGTTCGCGACGCCGGACGAGATTTTCGACTTCTACCGCGCTCGCGGCTTCACGCTGATCAAGATGAAATGCGGCGGCGTCGGCCTCGGCTGCAACGAGTTCGTGTTCGAACGGACAAACCCCGTTACATCAAGGTAGAGTCCCTGTCACTTCGTGACTCGAACGCCGATGGGTGATTGCGGGGGGGCTATGGCCGGCGGCCAGAGTGGCATGGGCTGTGTCCAGTCGACACCGACGTCACGCCCGTCTGTCGCCGCACCACAATAAGAACTCTGCGGGATGAGGCGATAGTCCGGAGTCAACTGGCTGGTGTACTCGACAACCGATGGTAGCCACGTGATCGGCGGATACGGTTGGCCGGCGCCGCCGGCGAGAACATTATTCGTCCACACGTTGCTCGCGGTGAAAGCAGTGAGACTCGGCGTACCGACTGCGGTCCCTTGTCCTTTCACTCCGTACGCGTTGTGCCGGGCGAGGTTGTTGGTGTAAGTCAGACGCTCGACAGCGTAGGTGCCCGGTCGCGCCGCTGCGGCACCGGCGAGCCACACCGTGCCGTTATACAGCGACATCAGCGTGTAGCCTTGATCGATGGTATTGTGATCGATTGCGAGTTCGCCAATCTCTCCGCCCAGTTGAAACGCCACGCCAGGCGTCAACAGCACGTTGTTCCTGATTGTGATGCGCGTCGCGCGGCCCGACGGATGCGCGTAATCGTAGCCGAGGAGGTTGAATCCGTTCTCGGTGTTGCGAATGAGGTTTTGCTCGAACAGTACGTCTTCGACAACTGACCAGGGGGCGCTCCCATCCTGATTGACGGCCTTCATCAGGATGCCAAAACCCGTCTGGCCATCGGTCCAGTTGTGTTCGAACAGATTGCGGCGAATCGTAATCCGGCGCGCCGATTTCAGCTCGAACAGATTCTTCACGGCCACGCCGGCGCCCTTCCACTCCAACCGTTTATTGAAGTAGTTTGCTTCAACAAGGATATCTGAGGGTACGCGATCGGGCGATTTGCTATCAGCACCGCCGAACATCACATTCTCGCTCGCGGCTTCCAGGTAGTTATTGACGATGGTGTAAGGGCCCGCGCCATCCCACGCGCAGAAGGCCTGGCTATCTTGCCCGCTGCGCCAAATGTTCGCGATATACGAGCGCGTCAACGTGATTTGCCTGCCGTTGCCGCGAATCCCCCGCTTTTGCCCGTAGACACCCGCCACCATCAGAATGCGATCAAGATAGATATTGGTCGAATCCTGCAGAACAATCACGTCACCTTGACCATTCGATACTGATTCGAACCTGATGCCGTCGAGTCGCCAGTTCGCCGCCCCGGTGCCGTCGAGCACGGCAGAAATGACGGAGGATGCAAGTGTCGGCAGGAGATCGACGTCCTGCGGCGTGATCCGGCGATCGGGAAGCGTGGCCGACGATCGGATCGTAATGACCGGCCCCGCCGCCTTGGCTGGCAGCCGAAAGGAACCGCTGAACCGTGCACCGGCCTGAAGCACGAGCTCGTCGCCAGGCTGCGCGGCATTCAAAGCAGCCTGCAGGTCGGCACCGGCGGGGACAATCGTGGTTGCGGCCTGAGCATCCACCGCGAACGATGTGGCGATCATCACTGGAATTGAGAACGCCCTGAGTACATGCAGACGTGTTCGACGAGAGAGCGGGCGCATTAGTGTCCTGTTGAGGCAGCGCGGTGTAACGCCGAGCTAGAGCTCAGCAAGAACAATGCCCTCAACACAATGCTCGCCGGGTGCGTGAATCCGTCGTGCGAAGCGAGCGATCAGGCAACGGCTTAGTGTGGGAAATTACAATCCTGGGTGGCTTGACCGGCCATATGGATGAGCTCGTCCCCGCACAACAAACACCGGACCAGACTTTCGACAGAGTCACTCTCCCTTCGTGACTCGAAGGCCCGTGGGTGATGGCGGGCGTGGCGTCGTCGGCCAGAGTGGCATGGGCTGTGTCCAGTCGACGCCGACGTCTCGCCCGTCGGTTGCTGCCCGACAATAAGGACTCTGCGGCATGAGGCGATAGTCGGGAGCCAACTGCCTGTCGTACTCGACAACCGAAGGTAGCCACGTGATCGTCGGGTATGGTTGTCCGGCTCCTCCAGCGAGAACATTGTTCGTCCACACGTTGCTCACGGTATAAGCACTGAGACTCGGCGTGCCGATCGCTGTCCCTTGTCCCTTCACTCCGTACACGTTGTGCCGCGCGAGGTTGTTGGTGTAAGTCAGACGCTCGACAGCGTAGGCGCCCGGTCGTGCGGCCGCGGCGCCGGCGAGCCAGACCGTGCCCTTATATAGGGACATCAGTGTGGCGCCTTGATCGACAGTGTTGTGATCGATTGCGAGTTCGCCGATCTCGCCGCCCAGCTGAAACGCCACGCCCGGCGTCAACAGCACGTTGTTTCTAATCGTGATGCGCGTCGCGCGGCCCGACGGATGCGCGTAATCGTAGCCGAGGAAGTTGAATCCGTTCTCGGTGTTGCGGATAAGGTTTTGCTCGAACAGTACGTCTTCGAGAACTGACCAGGGGGCAGTTCCATCCTGGTTGACGGCCTTCATCAGGATGCCAAAACCCGTCTGGCCGTCGGTCCAGTTGTGTTCGAACACATTGCGGCGAATGGTGATCCGGCGCGCCGATTTCAGCTCGAACAGATTCTTCACGGCAACGCCAGCGCCCTTCCACTCCAAGCGTTTCGTGAAGTGGTTCCCTTCAATAAGGATGTCTGAGGGTACGCGATCGGGCGATTTGCTGTCGGCGCCGCCGAACATCACATTTTCGCTCGCGGCTTCCAGGTAGTTATCTACGATGGTGTAAGGACCCGCGCCGTCCCAGGCGCAGAAGGCCTGACTATCTTGCCCGCTGCGCCAAATGTTCGCGATGTACGAACGTCTCAACGTGATTTGGTTGCCGTTGCCGCGAACCGCTCGCTTTTGCCCGTAGGCTCCCCCGACAATCAGAATGCGATCAAGGTAGATGTTGGTCGAATCCTGCAAAACAATGACGTCGCCTTGACCATTCGACACGGGCTCAAACCTGACCCCATCGACTTTCCAGTTCGCGGCCCCGGTGCCGTCGAGAACAGCAGAAACCACTGGGGACGCAAGTGTAGCCAAGAGACTAGCGTCCTGGGGCGTGATCCGGCGATCGGGAAGCGTGGCCGACGAACGGATCGTAATGACCGGCCCCGCCGCCTTGACTGGCAGCCGAAAGGAACCGACGAATCGTGCTCCCGCTTGAAGCACGAGTTCGTCGCCAGGCTGCGCGGCGTTCAAAGCAGCCTGCAGGTTGGCACCGGCGGCGACAATCGTGGTCGCGGCAAGAGCATCCGCCGCGGACCATGTGCCGATCATCACTGGAACTGAGAGCGTCCTGAGTACAAGCAGACGAGTTCGACGAGAGATAGGACGCATGTTTGGTTGTCCGGTTGAACGGCGCGGGGTACCGCGGAACTACAGCTCAGCAAGAACAATGCCTTCACACAGTGCTCGCATGTGTTGCGAGTCGCGTCGTGTGGAGCGAGCGATCAAGCCACGGCTTAGCGTCGGATATTACGATCCTGCGTGGCTTGATCGGACAATTATGGACGAGCTCTCTCTCACAAATCAATAAACACCGTCGTCGCGGTCGGCCTTCACTTTGGTCCGCTGACGGTGATGTAGTTGAAATTGCCGACGGCCTTCGTCGTGGATCCGCTCGTGTCCATCACGACGCGCCACAGTTGCGGTCCGGCCGACAACGCGACGGCCGGGCACCGAATTGTGGTCCACGTCTGCCATCCACCGGTATTGGGAACGGTCATGGGACCGGTCTTGTCGACACCATTGACCTCGATGTGAAAGGTTCCTCCAGCTCCGGCGGATGCGACGCGAACCTCGAGGTCGTAGTTTCCGGCGGACGTCACGTCGACCGAGTAGTTCAACCACTCGCTAGGAGAGACCCAGCCGACGTCGTAACCGGACCCGCCATCATTTGTCCATTCGATGTCGACGTCCGTCGTCCGATATCTGCCGCCCGCGTTGCCGGAAGTCGCGTCCACATACGCGCGACCGGCGCCGCCATCATCGAAGTTTTCGGCTTGAATGGTTCCGGGCAGCACTGTGGCCGTGCCACCGTATGGTGTGCTGGGCACAGACGCCGTGATCTTGAAGTTGTTGAAGTTCCCGACGGCCCCCGTCGAGCCGTTCGAATCCATGACGACTCGCCATACCTGGGACCCGGCAGTGAGCGTGACGCCGCTCTTTCTGATCGTCGTCCACGTCTGCCAGCCGCGCGTGTTGGGAACGGTCAACCTCCCCGTCTTGTCAACACCGTCAACTTCGATGTGGAATGTCCCGCCGGCTCCATTAGATGCGACACGAACCTCCAGATCGTACGTCCCGGCCGCGGCAACGCTCACGGTGTAGTTGAGCCACTCTCCAGCGGAAGTCCAGCCGACGTTGTAGCCAGCTCCCGTATCAGTGGTCGGTTGGATGTCGACGTCTGTCGTGCGGTAGGCGCCACCGGTGTTCCCGGGGGACGCGTCACCGTATGCGACGCCGGCAGCGCCGACATCGAAATCCTCGAACTGGACCGTCTCTGAAGGCAGGACCTGTGGCGTTCCTTTAAAAGGACTGCCGCCAGGTGGTGGTGGGGGGTTAGTTGGCTGTCCCCCCCAGTCTACGCCTACGTCCTTCCCGTCTGTCGCGGCCCCAATATACGGAGAGCCCGTCACGAGGTGGTAGTTGCTGTCGAACGATTGTGTGTAAACAGCGACAGTTGGAAACCACGTGATTGGTGGATACGGATAGCCGGCCCCTCCCGCCAGCACGTTATTCGTCCACACGAATCCGGGAGTGAACGCCGTAAGACTTGGGGTGCCAACCGCTGTCCCTTGTCCTTTCACTCCGTACGCGTTGTGCCGCGCGAGGTTGTTGGTGTATGTCAGGTGTTCCACTGCGTAGGTGCCGGGTCGGGCCGCTGCGGCGCCGGCGCTCCACACGGTGCCCTTATAGAGCGACATCAGCGTGGAGCCTTGATCGATCGTGTTGTGATCGATTGTGAGATCCCCGATCTCTCCGCCAGCCTGAAACGCCATGCCGGGCGTCAGCAGCAGGTTGTTCCGGATAGTGAGGCGGGTCGCGCGTCCGGACGGCTTCGCGTAATCGTTGCCAAGAATGTTGAATCCGTTTTCGGTGTCCCGGACAGTGTTTTGCTCGAAGATTACATCTTCGAGAACTGACCAGGGAGCCGTGCCACCCTGGTTGACGACCTTCAGCAGAATCGCGAAACCGGTCTGACCATCGGTCCAGTTTCGTTCGAACAGATTGCCACGAATCGTGATCCGGCGCCCCACCTTCAGCTCGAACAGGTTCTTGACGACGAGGCCGGCGCCCTTCCATTCCAAGCGCTTGGTGAAGTGGTTCCCTTCAACAAGGATATCTGAGGGAATGCGATCGGGCGCCTTGCTGTCTGCGCCGCCAAACATGATGTTCTCGCTCGCGGCCTCGAGGAAGTTGTTGGTGATCGTGTAAGGACCGGCGCCATCCCATGCACAGAAGGCTTGCGAGTCCTGGCTCGCCCTGGCGATGTTGGCGATGTGCGAGCGCGTCAATGTTATTCGCTGCCCGTTGCCGCGGATCCCTCGCTTCTGTCCGTTGACTCCGCCAACGATCAGCAGGCGGTCCATATAGATGTTCGTCGAATCTTGCAGGAGGATGACCTCTCCAGAACCGTCCACCACCGGTTCGAACGCTATGCCGTCGAGCCGCCAGTTCGAGGCGCCGGTGCCATCGAGTATGGCCCACGCCACCGGCGACGCGAGCGTCGGAAGGAGCGCCGCGTCTTGTGGCCCGATGCGACGCTGAGGAAGACTCGCCGACGACCGAATGGTGATCTCCGGCCCGGTCGGATTCGGCGGCAGAGTGAATGGGCCGACGTAGCGTGCCCCGGCCTGTAAGACGAGAACGTCTCCCGGGCTCGCAGCGTTCAGGGCCGCCTGCAGGTCGGCTCCCGCCGCGACGATCGTGGTTGCTGCCCAGGCATCTGTGGCGAGCCACGTCGCGATCAGCACTGGAATTGAAAGCACTCTCAGTACAAGCAGACCTGTCCGACCAGCAGTGCGAAGGCCCATTTTGTTTTTCCTGTTTGAGAAGAAGGGCGCGGCTAACGCCGAGCTGAAGCTCGGCAAGAACGGTACCTTCAGGCAGAGCTAGCTATTTCGACGAATTTTGTGCGCGTCGTCCCGAATACGACACGATTTTGTACGGCCGATTACAGAATTGTGGGTCGTGCTATCCGAGAGGCAGGTCTGCGGATCGAAAGGATGACAGAATTCGGTGGAGCTTACCTTCTTGTACGTGGTGGCGCCGAGCGGGGTTCGCGCTCGGGCGGCTTGCGACGTCCGAGCTCCTCAAGATTTGCGCCGAGCATTGACCCGTCCGTCGCAGCGGCGCTGAAACGACTGGTGGCGCGCAGCCGGTAATCGTCGTGAGCGCTGTCGACGAAATCGGCCATCAGCTCCGCGACGCTGGGAAACAAATTATCTGGTGGGTATCGTGACGGATCCCCCCCGGCGAGGACGTTCCGGCGAAATTCGTTGTTATTCACGTAGGCCGCAATCGCCGACCTGCCAATCCCAGCGGACTCGCCGATGACCCCGAACTGGTTGTGGCGGGTGAGATTATTCGTGAAGCGAAGGTTTTGAATGACCCACGGCCGTCCATTCTGGGTTCCATAAAACTGCACAACGCTGCCGCTCTGGATCACCGTGTTGTGGTCGATGACGATGTCTGCGGGTCCGCCCCCGATCAAAAGGAAGCGACCGTCTCCTCCCCACCGCCCCGCATCCACGTCGTAAAACAGGTTATTGCGGATTTGCAGACCACGCATGTGCGCGCTCGGATGCTCGTAGTCGGTTCCGAGAATATTGATCGCGGAAGACACGTGGCGAACGATGTTGTATTGAAGTGTGATATCGGACACGTCCGACCAGGGAGCCTTGCCGTCCTGGTTCACCGGCTTGAAGAGAAGGGCATAACCGGTCTGCGCCGCTACCCAGTTATTCTCGAACACGTTTGACTCGATCACGACGCGCCGCGCATTTTTCAGCTCGAGCAGATTCTTGACTGTCCAGCGTGAACCCCGCCAGGCGACGGGCTTGGTTACGTAGTTGCGCCGGATTCTGATGTCACTCGGGACAAGATCGCGAATTGCGGGATCCGCCCCTCCAAACATCACGTTCTCGGCAGCCGCTTCGAGATAATTGTTATCGATCACAAACGGGCCAGGCCCGTTCCAGCCACATATCGCCTGACTGTCCTGTCCGTCGGCTTTGATTTCACGAATATCCGAGTTCCGAATCACGGTGTCCGCGCTATTGAGCGCTATCCCCCGTTTCTGCCCCTGCGACGCATCTCCGCGAATGATCAGACCATCGAGTTCCAGATGGTGAGGCACGTTGGCGCGATCACGCTGAGTCTCACCGCCATCACCCAGACTGATGATGTTGCCTGCACCGCCGGAATTTGCTGCAAAGGCCAGCCACTGGAGGCGCCAATGGTGTGCGCCCGGCCTGGTCGCCAGTGCCGAGCTGCCATTTGGCGAGCGTAACGTCGGCATCCACTGCGCGTGTGCCGGCGTGACCCGGTCTGCTGTCGGAAAGTGCGAGTTGTCGGCTCCCGATCGAATCGTGATGTATTGCGCGGGGATTGCGCTCGACTCTTCGGGGAGTGCCGGTAGCGTGAAGTTCCCGATGAAGGTGGCGCCCGGCTCGAGCAACAGCACGTCGCCCGGTCTCGCGCGGTTGATGTAGTTCTGCAGATCGGCACCGGCGGGCACAACCGTCTGCACAGGCGACCCCAGCGGGCCGCGCCCAATCGCTTCCGGTCCTACCGTCGCCGGCACGTGCGCAGTGGGCTGTGCAACCGCGACCAGAGCCAGCACAAGCACAAATCTCAAATTACACATTGCTCGTACGTTATCCAAAGCATATGCCGAGCCAGGATCCTGCCATCGATGAGCCGGCTAGTTTGGCCCGGTCACGCCGATGTAGTTGAAGTTTGCGACGCCGCCGCTGCTTCCATTCGCATCCATGACCAGCCGCCACGTCTGCGGACCGGCTGGCAGTGAGACAGCCTTCTGAACCGTTGTCCAGGTCTGCCATCCGCCGGTGTTTGGCACGGCGAGTCGCCCTGTCTTGTCGACGCCGTTCACCTCGATGTGGAATGCTGCTCCGGTAGATGGCGACGCGACGCGCACACTTATGTTGTAGGTGCCAGCCGTCGCGACGTTCACCGTGTAATTGAGCCACTCTCCGGCAGATACCCACCCTAGGTTGTAGCCGCCGCCCGAGTCGGACGTCCGTTCAATGTCAACATCGGTCGTCCGATACTGACCTCCGGAGTTACCCGCGCTCGCGTCCACGTATGCGCGGCCGGCGCCACCATCGTCGAAGTTCTCCGCCTGAATGACTCCAGGCAGCGCGACCGCCGTTCCACCAAATGGCGCGCTGGCTGCCGCGGCTGTCACGCGGATGTAGTTGAAATTACCGACGGCTGCCGTCGTCGCACCAGTCGTGTCCATGACGAGCCGCCACACTTGCGGTCCCGCACTCAGGCTCACCGCGCTCTTTCGAACGGTGGTCCAGGTCTGCCACCCGCCGGTGTTCGGCACGGTCAGTCGTCCCGTCTTGTCGACGCCGTTCACCTCGATATGGAACGTGCCCCCGGCGCCCGCGGACGCAACGCGCACATCGATATCGTAGGAGCCCGCCGTCGACACGTTTACCGAGTAATTCAGTCGCTCACCAGCGGCAACCCACCCGACGTCGTAGCCGCCACCCGAGTCGGCCGACGATTCGATGTCTACGTCCGTCCCACGATACTCTCCGCCATAGTTTCCTGCCGTCGTATCCACATAGGCAACGCCCGCTGCGCCTTGATCGAAGTTCTCGGCTTGTATCGTGCCCGGCAAAGAGACCGCGGTGCCGCCGTAAGGAGCGCCGGCTGTACTGCCCGTGACTCGGATATAGTTGAAATTTCCCACCGCGTCAGTCGCCCCGTTTGTGTCCATGACGAGCCGCCACACCTGCTGCCCGGCATTGAGACTGACAGCACTCTTTCGAAGAGTCGTCCATTTCTGCCAGCTGCCGGTATTCGGAACAGTCAATCGCCCGGTGATGTCGCTGCTATTCGCCTCGATATGGAACGTGCCGCCGCTCCCAGCGGACGCCACTCGAATATCGATGTCATAGACTCCTGCGGCGGAAACGTTAACCGTGTACTTCAGCCACTCGCCCGCCGAGACCCAACCGACATCGTGCCCGCCACCCGAATCCGACGAGTCTTCAATGTCAACATCTGTGCCGCGATACTGTCCGCCTGCGTTGCCCGATGTTGTGTCGTGATAAGCCACGCCACTCCCGCCTTCGTCGAAATTCTCCGCCTGGATTGTTGCCGGCAGCGTTGTCGGCGTGCCGCCGAACGGAACCGATGTCCCCGAGGCAGGCGGCGCACCGCCACCGTCACTGCCACCGCTGGGAGGGGCTACCCCCTTCATCGCCGCGTCAAGCGCGGCGAAGTCCACACCCAGGTTCCGGCCGTCGGTCCCGGCGCCGTTGAAGATACTTCCGGCAATTAGCCGGAAATCGTTGGCGTCAACATCCATGAACTGGGCATTGAAGGTCGCCATGTCCGGATAGAAATTGTCTGGCGGGTACAGCGACGGGTTGGCTCCTCCGATGGCGTTGCGACGCACGATCGCGTTCGGGAAGTACGCCGCAAGAGCGTTGTTGCCGAAGCCCGCGCCGCTGCCGAAAATGCCGTACTGATTATGAGGCGCGATGTTGTTCGTCAACACGAAGCTGGGAATAGGGTCGCCATCGGCAAGCACGATCAGTTTCTCCTGATGGATGGTGTTGTGATCGACGGTGACGCCGAGCGGCGCACCGGTCATCAGCAGAAAATGCTCGCTGCCCCAGGTGCTCGACACGTCGTACACCAAATTGTTTCGAATCAGGATTGCGGTCGTGCGCTGGCTCGGATACTCGTAGTCAGTCCCGAGAATATCAATGCCCCCGGCTACGTGCTGAATCACGTTATTGGTGAGCGTGATGTCGCGAACAACCGACCACGGCGCGGTGCCACTCTGATTGCGAGGCGTCAACAGGATTGCGTAGCCTTTCTGAGAAGCCGCCCAGGAATGCTCGAAGATGTTTCCGTCAATGAGGACTCTCCGGGCGTTTTTCAACTCGAGCAGGTTCTTGACATTCCAGCGCTTGCCTTGCGTCGGCGGCGTCCCGGCGGTCTCGCCTGTTCCCGTGTAAACGATCGACGCGGTGCCTGCAGCGCTCTGCATGTACCGGTTTTCCCCGCCCGCGGTCGTGCCGCGATAGACGCGATAAAAGTCCGCGCCGGGAACCGCGCTCCAGGTCAGCGTCACCTTGCTGCCGCTGGTTCCGACGAGAACCGACGCCTCGGCAGATCGAGCAGAAACCGCTTCGTCTCCTTCGGTCTTCATCACCGCCACGACGGTAAAGTAGTGTCTGGCAGCGGCCAGCGATCCCCCGCCGGCGATCGCCGTCACCGCGGGAGCCGAAGGTGGCACCAGAACCGGATTGCGCCAGCTCACGCGCTTGGTGAACAGATTGCGAGTGATTTCGATGTCGCTGGGAACGAGATTGGGAATTTTTGGATCAGCGCCGCCGAAGAGAATGTTCTCGGTGCTACCTTCGAGGTAGTTGTTGGAAATCTTGAATGGACCGGGCCCGTTGAATCCGGCGATTGCCTGCGCGTCGATTTCGACCGCGGCGCACATGGTCACGAAGCTGTTGAGAACGTCAAGCGATGCGCCGTTGAGCGCGATGCAGCGTTTCTGTCCCTTCGTCGCGTGCCCGTGTACGTAGACGCGATCGAGCACGATTCCGTAGGGAACGACATCGAGCGTTGTCTGCGCGTCCGAGTTGTTGCCCCACTCGACGAGGGTTCCCCATCCTTCCTGGGCAACGCCATCGATGTCGAGGAACTGTAACCGGTAATTGTGCGCTGCCTTGGCGGTCTTTAGCACTGGCGTGGTCCTGTAAGCACCGCCCCGTCCCTTCAGACGGGCCAGTCGATTCAAGGCCACGTTGGTTCCGGCATAACCAGGCGGCACAAGCCGACTACCAGCTGCCGGGAGTGCACTGTCCGGCGCGTCCGATCGAATGAGAATCGGACTGGTGTTGGAACCGCTCTTCGCAGGAAGGACGAAGTTGCCGATGAATGTCTCGCCGGCGCGAAGAAGAATCGTGTCGCCAGGCTGCGAGTCGTTCAGCGCCTGCTGAAAGTCAGTGTACGCGCAGCCGGTCGCGCACACGGTCAGCGTAGCGGCCGCGGCCTGTTGCGAGAAGGCAAGGACGAATGAGCACGCAGCGAGAATGGAAACAACGGCCGGTAGCCCGGGCCGACACACGGACGGCACACGCATCAGTACGCACCTATTGGGAGTTTGAGATGACCGTCAGCAATGGCGCAGCGGTAGCGAGGTGGCGTGGCAATTGATCGGCCAACGAGCAAAAATGCCTATAGTTCAAGCATTTGCTCGTACCCCCGCTCGTACAACGGTTGGATCTGGCATGAATCACAACTGAGCAGTTTGTAAGGATTACACCTTCCCCGAAGAGGTCGCGGTTTTTCTCATAGTCGGGATTCCATTTCCCACTTCGATCTAAAGCGACCGCAGACGAGAGGAGCGAACGCAGCGAAGGTCTCCGTTTTTCACAAAACTCTCGCGTGGCACCTCACTTGCTGCCCCATGCGTTCGACGAGAGGGTAGGAACGCAAATACGCGTGCGCGATCTGTGCTAACGCGAGGGACTCTGAAATGCGACGTGTTGTAAGGCTTTTTGCGGCGGCAGCGATCGGCTTCGCTCTTCTGTTGCCGCCAGTGGTTCGTGCGCAAAGCCCTGCCATGCCGGCTCAGCAGCCGGTCCCCGGCTGGATCTTCACACCGTCCATCTCCTTTGGCGGCACGTGGGACGACAACGTACTGCTCGTCAATCCAGGGACAAATCCTCCATCTGATTACGGGTCGCCGATCACGCCTGCGGGCGGGCTGACTTACACGGGGAAGTTCACGCGCTTCTCGACTGGCTATTCAGGATCGTTCGTCCGGTACATGACGCTGACGGAGTTGAATGGCCTTCACCAAACGTTGCACGCGACTCTTGACCGACGCGTAAATGAGCGAGTGACCTTCTTCGGACAAGAGTCGTTTACCGCGGCCCAGACGACAGACGTTCTTCAACTGGCAGGCGTTCCCTTCTATCGCGTCGGATCACGCTCGAACGCTGCAACCGGCGGCATTCAGGCGGCGCTCACCAAACGCACCACGCTCCGAAGCAGCTACACCTTGCGCACAGTTGATTTCGACAAGAATCTGTTTTCATCGACTTCTCTCCAGGGAGGACACGCGCACGACATCACGACCACAGTTGATTACGCGCTTTCGCGACGGCTCGCGATCGGTGGCGAGTACGAATTCAGCCGGGCGATCGTGAACGGCGAGACGTTCGCTGGTGTACCTGGTCCCGAAGACCGCTTCAATATGCAGACGGCGACAGCGACGGCTCAGTACCAACTCGCCGCCGGCACCTCGATCACCGGGGGCTTCGGTGTCGCCATGCTCGGTGCCGGCCTGCACCACGACGCTCGCACCGGACCCGAATGGCGCGCGGGCTTTTCTCAAAAAACCGGCCGCGGCGTGGTCGCTGCCAGCTACATGCGATCGTACATTCCGTCGTTCGGATTCGGCGGAACGTTTCAGAACCAGCAGTGGACCGCGAACATCCGCATGCCGGTCGCTCGGCGCGCCTATGTCGATGGCGGCTTTTCGTGGCTGCAGAACGACCCGCTCGATACTAGTCAACCAAGCCTGCAAACCAAATGGCTGTCGGCGACCGCCGGTTACTACCTGACACGATGGCTGTCGGCGGAAGGCTTCTTTGGACGCACCCAGCAGGACTCGCAGCGCGTCGGCGGCCAGTTGGAACGCAACCAGGCCGGGTTCCGCGTCGTCGCCATCAAGCCGGTCAAGCTCCGCTGAATCTCGATATCCGGCTTCGTATGCCACGTGTCAGCGTCGTCATACCAGTGTTCAACGCGGCACCGCTCGTCGCTTCGGCGCTGCGATCGGTCTTCGCTCAGACGTTCACCGACTTCGAGGTCATTGTCGTTGATGATGGATCGGAGGATCACGAGGCGCTGACCGCCGCGATCGCAGAATTTTCTGGTCGCGTGCGATGCATCCGACAGGCGAACGGCGGTCCGGCCATGGCGCGTAACACAGGAATCGCCGCCTCAACCGGCGAGCTCGTGGCATTCCTCGACGCCGATGACGAGTGGCTGCCGGAAAAGCTTGCGCGGCAGGTTGCGTATTTCGACCGGTATCCCGAGACAGGATTGCTTCACACCGCGGTCGTCCACGGTACCCGTCACGGAGGCGCCTCCGAAGGTCCTCCGAGATCAGCATTCTGCCCGCTCTATCACACGGACTTCTTCATCAACACCCTGACGGTGATGATGCCGCGGCGAGTGCTCGAACAGGTTGGGGGGTTCGACGAGCGCCGCGAGATTCACGTCGAGGACTGGGATCTCTGGCTGCGCACGGCCGCGCGTCATCCGATTGGATACATCAGTACGCCACTCGCGCACCATCGTCGCGGTGGCATGATGAGCCGTCAGATCGATCGCACATACGAAGCTCAGATGCTGGTGATGGCCAAGAGCCAGACGCTCTGCCATGAAGCCTGCGCCCGTCACCGGTCGGATCCGATGCGATGCGAGCGGATGCGGCGGCACGTCCTCCACCGCGACTGGGGACACAATCGTCTCGAAGTCGGCGACGGCCCGGGCGCGCGCGCGCAGTTCCGGCTGGCGCTCGCGCAGGCGCCGTTCGATTCAGCGACCCTGCGCTTGTATCTGTCGACATTGGCGAACGAGCGCTGGCGCAGTCGCGTGCGCCGACTCTTCCGGAGATCGCACCGCCGCAGTGCTTCCACGGCGAGCCCTGAAACAGCCCGGGTGACACGTCCGCCGGCGGCGCCGGTGTCGCTCGTCCACGACACGATGTACCGTCGCCTCCGGCAGCGCGTCATCCGCCCCGTTCACGCGCTCGAGGATACGGTCGCTCGAAGGATGCACTCCCGGAAACGAATTCTTTTCGAAGCCGCCTCACCGATGAGCCTGACGATCTTCATGCCGCTCTACGAACGGCTGAAGCGAGACCCCCGAGTCGACCTCTGGTTCACCTCGTGTGCAACCGCGTGGGACCCACACCAGATCTTCGCGGGATTTGGCATCACCGATAACGTCCTCAGCCGCGCGGCAGCCAGTTGGTTCAAGACCGACGCGTATATCAATTCGGACTTCTGGGATATGACGTGGCTGCACAGGCATACCCGGCGCATCCACCTTTTTCACGGCGTGGCCGGCAAGTACAACCTCGACGCTCCCGTCGATCTCGCACCGACGATCTCCGGCTTCGATTGCCTCATGTTCGTTAACGCCGATCGCCGGCAGCGCTACATCGACGCGGGTCTCGTGGCCGACGATGAGCGCCGCGCACCCATTGTCGGCTATCCCAAGGTGGACTGCCTCGTCAATGGCTCTCTGGATCGCCAGACAATTGCGCGTTCCCTTCAGCTCGATCCGTCGGTGCCGACGGTTATTTATGCGCCAACCTGGTCGCCGGAGTCGTCTCTGAACACCGTCGGCCTCGATGTCGTTGAACGCCTGGCCGCCGCAGGACTTCAGGTCATCATGAAGCTGCACGACCGCTCGTACGATCGGCAGGAACGCGGTTCGGGCGGCATCGACTGGGCCGCACGGCTGCGGCGTTATGACGGCCACCCGCTTGTGCGCATCCCCCGCGAGTCGAACGGCTGTCCGTTCATGGTGGCTTCCGACGCCATGGTGAGCGACCACAGCTCCATCGCGTTCGAGTACCTGCTGCTCGATCGGCCTCTCATCGTCGTCGATCGCCCGGAGCTCATTCACAAGGCGCGGATCAGCCGGGAGAAGGTCGAGCGTCTTCGCGCCGCTGCCGATGTCGCGAACGATCCACGGAAGGTCACGAACACGGTGCTCGCCGCTCTGCAGCAACCTCAACGCCTCTCGGCCGAGCGGCGCCGTACAGCCGCGGACCTTTTCTTCGACCCGGGGAACGCAACCGACCGTGCGCTCGCCCTGATATACCAGCTGATAGATCTCCCGATGCCCGCTGCGACGGTCGCCGCAGCCGAATCGAGCCGGCAGCTCGCCACGGCGGGATGACACGATGGCAAACATCAATTCTGTTTCAGTCCTGATTTGCACTTACAACCGCGCCGAGTTACTCGCACAGACACTCGAGGCGCTGTCCCGAGCCACAGCTCCGGACGCATGCGCGGTAGAGATCGTCGTAGTCGATAACAACTCCTCCGACGATACCGCCGCCGTCGTCCGTCGTGCCGCCGGGCTGGGTCCCTGGCCGGTGCAGTACGTGCACGAACGGCAGCAGGGCAAGAGTTTCGCACTCAATGCCGGGTTGTCGGTTTCGCAGGGCGACGTCATCGCTCTGACTGACGACGATGTCCTCCCCAGCGCGGACTGGCTCGTGCGAATCGTCTCGAACTTCCATACTGCTGACGATGTCGTCTTCGTCTTCGGAAAAGTGCTGCCTCGCTGGGCGGTATCTCCTCCGCCAGAAATGCTGACGGTTCGCGCCCGGGATATCTGGGGGCCACTTGCATTGGTCGACTATGGCGACGAGACCACTCGATACGATGTGTCAACCTTCCGCACGCGACGGCTTCCGATTGGTGCGAATCTCGCGATTCGGCGCGACGCCATCGAGAGAATTGGCGGTTGGCGCACCGACCTCGGAAAAGTCGACAACACGCTGATCGCCGGCGAGGACCACGAACTGTGCATCCGTCTGTTTCTCGCCGGGTTGTACTCCGGAATTTATGACCCCGCTGTCTCGGTCCGGCACCTGGTCCCGGCCTCTCGGTTGACTCGACGCTACTTCAGGCGTTGGTTCTACTGGCACGGCCGCACGATGGCAAGGATGGCGGATGCCGTATACCTGGATCTGGATCTCACGCGCGTACCGTCGATTGCCGGAGTACCGCGCTTCGTCTATCGCGAATTCCTTCAACAGGGCCGGCGTTGGCTCGGCCGCGTCGGGCGATCCGATGGACTCGCCCTCCTGATCGAGGAAGTCAAGCTGGTGGAGTACGTCGGATTCTTTTCGGAGATCTGGCGCAGCCGGATGACCTCCAGGCGGAGTTTCCGTCATACCGCCGTCGCGGCCCCGCAGGACAGGCGAGCGACAAATGAATGTTCGCGCTGACCTGAACGCAGGCTGTGACGTCTCGGTCGTGCTGAGTACCTACAACCGGGCAGATCGTCTGCCGTCGGCGCTTGAAGCGCTGCTCTCGCAGAGCGCCGGGGCGGCGTACGAAGTCATCGTCGTCGACAACAACTCGACAGATGCGACGCGGGCGGTGATCGAGCAGGCGACAGCCCGGTCGGATGGCCGCCTCCGGTATGTCTTCGAACCTCGCCAGGGGCTGTCTTATGGGCGCAACGCGGGGATTGCAGTGGCGCGAAGTCCGATCATCGCCTTCTCGGACGACGATGTGCGCGTAGCGCCGGATTGGATCGCGCAGCTCAAACGCACGTTCGATGCGCACCCGGAGATCGATTACGCCGGCGGCCGCGTGCTGCCCCACTGGCTGGCGCCTCCGCCAAGGTGGCTGACCGATGCGCACTGGGCGCCACTGGCGCTGCAGGACTACGGCGATCAGCCGATCGTCAGTAGCCGCGAACGCGCAGTGTGCCTCGTCGGCGCGAACCTCGCGTTCCGACGGCGCGTGTTCGATGTCGTCGGCATGTTCACGCCATCGCTCGGCAGAGTGAAGGATGGAATCGGATCCACGGAAGATCACGAGATGCAGTTGCGGGCGTGGAAGGCCGGTATGCGTGGTCTCTACGATCCCGGGCTCCGCGCCGAGGCGGATGTCACACCCGATCGCCTGACCAGAAGTTATCATCGCCGTTGGCACCGCGGACACGGCCGGCACTGCGCGATGATGCGGCTGCGCGAACTCGTGCCCGCCGACCTCGGGCCGCTGAAGGAGCCCGACGACGTGGTCTTACTGTTCGGTTCTCCTGCGTTCGTCTATTCGAATCTGCTGCGAACCGGTTACAATTGGATCCGCGCCGTGGTTCTCCGGCGAGACCCACGGTTCTACTCGCATCAGTTCCACCACGAGTGGAGCTACATCCGAACAAGCCTGAAAATCTTTTCGAGAGAGAGTGCGCGTAGCGCTCCTGCCGAGCTCGTTCATTTCAGTCGCGCCTATCTACAGAAGAGGCGAGCGGCTCGACTCAAGCATTGCGGCGCCTGAGCAGGACTTGCTTTTGCACCGTTCCGGGCATCGAGGAACCGTCCAACAACTTACGGACGCACTCGACGGAGAGAGATTCGCACTTTGTGGCAATCCGGTTCATGACTATGGCAAATCACGTGCTCGATACACAACGTTGGAAGGCACTTCCCGTCGCCTTGGCGCTCGTTTTCTCCTTTGTGGGGACACCGACGGCCTCTGCGCAGGAGCGAATATATTTCTCCTCGCATGAAAATGCCGAAGCGCAGATCCTTGCCCGCATCAACGCCGAAACGGTCCGGCTGGATATCGGCATATGGCTGCTGAATGATGGTGCGATTACGACCGCCATCATCAATCGACATCTGGCGCGTGTGCCGGTTCGTGTCCTTGGCGACCGGGCGAGTATCTTCGAAAGCGATCCCAACACTCGCGCATCGTTCGAAAGGCTCGCGAACGCCGGCGTGCCGATCCGGCTCCGCTACAATCCGAGGGATTTCCCCGAGATCATGCACTGGAAGTGCGGTATCTACGTCGGACAGGGGCAGGCAACTATTGGGTCGGCCAATTGGACGAGTTTCGAGCTCAAGCCGACGAGCACGACTAATTTCAAAGACGAGTCGGTGATGGTCACCGACGACGCGGCCATCGTGCAGGCGCTGATGACGAAGTTCGATCAGTTCTGGGCTGACACGACGTATTTCATGGACTGGCCGGACGCATATAAACGGGAGACCGGGGCCACGTGGACGGGGACAGTGCCGATGACCGTCGATCGCACACGCCTGGTCGTTCCGGATTACCCGACAAACAATCTCGTTTGGGGGCAGGGAGTCGGGAGCCACGGCGCTGATGGACTGAACATCATCCCCACGATGATTAACGAGATCAACCTCGAGAACACGGCAATTGATATGGTGAGCTACCGGCTGACGGTGCCAACGCTCACCGCCGCTCTGATTAATAAGAAGAATGCGGGCGTACCGGTGCGCGTGTTCGTGGAGCCAACTCAATATCGCAACGCCGGGTTTCCGGAGTACTGGCTCGTCGGCAACGAGACCGACAAATTGTGGGTCGCGGGCATCCCGATCAAGATCCGCACGCACGACGGCATCACGCACATGAAGACGTTGATTACGTCGCGCACCGCGCTCCTCGCCTCCTCGAACTACACGAAGAACTGGCAGCGGGACCACAACTACTACATCATGGCCGCGGAGAAACCGACGCTCTACACCTCGATGAAGGACGAGTTCGAGCGGATGTGGAACGATACGGTGAACTACAAAGACTTCTATCCGTCGAAGCCGGCCGCCGCCCCGCTCGTCGCGCCCGCGACCGGAGCCGTGGATGTGTCAACGCTCCCGAAACTTGAATGGAAGCAGACGCCGTGGGCGGTCACGTTCGACGTGTATCTCGGAACGAGTACGAGCAACATGACGAAAGTCGCCCGCGTCAACGCGGTGCTCAACGAGAATCCGCCGTCGAAGTATTCGTACACCGTGACCCAGGCGTTGCAACCCTCGACGAAGTACTTCTGGAAAGTGGTATCGCGGACGTTTGCCACCGACCTCGACGCGACGCTCATCGCGACGTCCTCCACGTTTTCGTTCACCACCGGCACCGGCACCGGCGGTGGTGGCGGCTCCGGCCCGTACACCGGCTCGCCAGTGGCCCTGCCGGGCACGATCCAGGCTGAGAACTTCGACAACGGTGGAAGCGGCATCGCCTACAACGACACGACGGCATCGAACGCCGGCGGCCAGTATAGAAGCACCGACGTCGATATCGAGACGACCTCGGACGCGGGCGGCGGCTACGACATCGGCTGGACGGCGCCGGGCGAATGGCTGAACTACACCGTGAATGTCACGACGGCGGGCACGTACACTATCGAAGCGCGTGTGGCGGCTTCAGGTGCCGGTGGCACGTTCCATATCGAAGCGAACGGTGTCGATAAGACCGGCCCAATGACCATCCCCAACACAGGAGGATGGCAAACGTGGACCACGATTTCGAAGTCCAACGTGAGTCTCAGCGCCGGTGCCCAGATATGGCGTCTGGTGATCGACAGCGCTGGTTCGGTCGTTGGCAATATCAACTACATCCGCGTCTCGTCGGGTGGTGGCGGTCCTGTGACCTCGACGCCATACG
>DASTVZ010000085.1:0-2464 GCA_035758845.1 Vicinamibacterales bacterium | reverse complement strand
CGGTCGAGCCTTTTGACGCTCGGCAGAGCCCGAGAAGCCGAATTGGCGGCGCTCGAAGCGTTGGACCGCGTCAAGGCTTGATGGCCCGGCCGGCTGGATGAAGTCGCGCCAAGCGCGCGTCGCGCGCAGGCGGGCCCGAATTGTGAGCGGTCACTTCCTGACGCAACGCACGGATATTGCCATCTGCTTCTCGCCCTGGGGCTGACGATAGAGCGCTTGACTGCCTTTGCCGAAGTTATAGAACGGTGCGGTGATCGGATCGTTTTCGGATGCCGTCCAGTAGAATCCGTGTGCCTCCAGCCGGTCGTACTGTCCGTCAATGGAGCGATTGCCACCCAGCACGGCATTGAAGCCTGATGTCCCTCCGCTCAGGAGGTCCGTGTACGCCGCTTTACCCTTGTCAGGCGAATCGTTCCCAACTCCACCATAGTGCTTCGCCAGCTGACGCCATTCGTCGTCGGTCGGCAACCGCCAGCCATCTCCTAGCGACTGGCATCCTCGCTGTGCCGATTCCCACGTATACAAACGGCCGTATCGACCGCAGTTCGGTTCCGCATCGTCGTAACAATAAGACGGCGACGTGTTGACGTTCAGATTGGCAGTCGTCCACTCTTTACCGTCCGCCATCCGTTTGGAAGCGGTCGTGCCGGACAGGTTCCGGTCTGTCGCCGAACGCTGCGTCGATCCGGCGCCGCCAGCGAATCCGAACGCGAAACTCAGCACGACTGTCACGGCACTAATTCGACTCGTCGTCATGTTCCTGAGAGTAGCATTACGCACATGTCGACCTCGATCACTCGTCGTGAGGCGCTCAAGCTGGCAAGCCTCGCGCTGGTGCCGCAGCAGGACCCGCGGCAAGGCATCAAGAAAGTCATCGTCGCAGGTGGGGGGATCGGCGGGCTGAGCTGCGCCTTTGAGCTCGTGCGACGCGGGCACGACGTATCCGTGCTGGAAGCGTCCGCGCGGACCGGAGGCCATGTCTTCACGTTTCGCGAAGGGCTGGACGACGGCCTTTACGCGGATGGCGGCGCGGAGCACTTCACACAGCCCGGATATGAGAAGTTCTGGTCGTACGTGCGCGAGTTCAATCTGCCCTATCTGTACTACCCGCGCCGCGAACATCTGCTGCGATGGATCGACGGCCGGATGTACACCCAGGAAATGCTCGCCGATCCGAAGATCCTTGGCGAGTTCGGGCTGAACGGGCGCGAAATCGAATTTCTGCGTCAGCATCCTTTCGCGGAGCTCTCCTCGCTGTACCTCGGGCCGTATCTCGACAGCTTCGCGGATGAATATCGGCCCTTCGACGCCGGACTGAACGCGCTCGATCAGATCAGCTCGGCCGATCTCTTCCGGAAAGACGGGGCGTCGGCCGGTGCTCTTCGCTTCATCGGCGGTCGCGGATCCGCTCTGCAGGCGGTGTGGCACGCCGCCATCCTGAAGCGACGCGGCGTACCGCTGTTTCCGCCGAAAGTGTTCCGCCTGGTGGGTGGCAATCAGACCCTTCCCGATACGTTCGCGGCGCGACTCGGCACACGCATCAAGCTGGAGTCTCCGATCACGGCCATCGAACACGGAACGTCGGGTGTACGGGTCAACTACCTCGAAAAGGGGACGCCCGCGCGGATGGAGGGCGACTACCTGGTCTGCGCGATGTCGGCTCGAATGCTGTCGAAGCTGCCGGTGACGCCCGCGTGGCCCGAGGACAAGGCCTTCGCCATCGGCAACGTCCCCTACTATCACGACACGCGGGTCATCTTTCAATCGCGAAGCCGATTCTGGGAGCGCGACGGCATCAGTCCCAACATGCAGTTCGGCGGCGAAACTGCGCTCAATTCAGCGTGGAGCGCGTCGGAGGAGGTGAAGACCGCGCGTGGCCTGCTGGCGGGCACGGCGTCGGGCGCCGGGACCGCTGAACGGGCGCTCGCCACCTACAAGAAGTACTATCCTGGCCGATCCGAGGACATCGAGAAGGCGAACGTCGTGGTGTGGGCCCTCGACCCGTGGGCATCCGCCTGCGAGCGAACATCGTATGCCCCCGGACAGCTCGCAAAATTCTGGCCGATCCTCATCGAACCGCGCGGCCGGATTCACTTCGTCGGCGCGTACGCAGACAACCTGAACTGGGGAATGGAGGCGGCGACCCGTTCCGCGCATCGCGTGGCCGAGGCCATTCACCGATTGTGAATCCCGCTATACCGGCTCGCACTCAGTGCAACGGCTAGACTCCGCTACCGTGTCCTGGCGGGAATCACCGGCAGGAGGATGTGCGATGGATGGTCGGCGTCGTGGACGATGGTCTGCTCGGCGACGCGCACCTCTGTCGTGGCTCCGAACCTCGCCCCGGTGTTGGGGTTGCGATCGAACTGCGGGAAATGGCTGCTCGTGACGTGGACGCGGATGCGGTGCCCCCTCAGGAACGCCACCGACGTCCCCACCATGTCGATCTCGAATCGATAGACCT
>DASTVZ010000246.1:0-11610 GCA_035758845.1 Vicinamibacterales bacterium | reverse complement strand
GCCGGCATTTCAATTACGTGACGGCTGAGTACGAAATGAAGTGGGATCCGATCGAACGCACTCGCGGGAGCAGCGACTTCGGCGCCGCCGATGCGATCGTCAGCTACGCGCTGGGGAATGGCATGCGGGTCAAAGGACACGCGCTGGTCTGGCACGGATCGGTGCCGTCGTGGGTCAATGGGTTGTCGTCAACCGACTTGCGCGTCGCCTTCGAAAGCCACATCCGCTCGGTGGCGGAACACTTCCGCGGCCGTGTTTACGCGTGGGACGTGGTCAATGAAGCGGTAGCCGACGATGGATCTGGCCTGCGGGACACGGTGTTCAGGCAAAAGCTGGGCGATCAATACATCGCCGATGCGTTTCGCATCGCGCGTCAGGCAGATCCGCAGGCCCTCCTCTTTTATAACGACTACGGCGGCGAAGGACTGAATCAAAAATCAAACCGCATTTATGAGCTCGTGCAGAACCTCCGGGTCCAGGGAGTTCCCATCGACGGCGTTGGGCTTCAGATGCACATTACGGCTTCAAATCCACCGAGTGATGCGAACGTCGCGTCGAACATGCGCCGGCTCGCCGCGCTGGGCTTGGCGGTGAACATCAGCGAGATGGACGTGCGGATTCGCGATCTGCCAGCGCAGACGAAGCTCGAGACTCAACGCTCGGTGTACCGATCGATCATCGCGGTGTGCGTCGCCGAGCCCCGCTGCGATGGGATCACGTTCTGGGGCTTTACCGACGCGCATTCGTGGATTGATTCCCAATTTGGAGCCGACGACCCACTCCTCTTCGACGACCAATATGGGGCCAAACCGGCGTATTACGGTGTGCTTGATGCGCTAATGCGACGGTAGCCACGGATGAACACGGATATTCAAGGCCACGGAAAAACACGGATGAACACGGATAAGACTCAAACAGGAGAAACGAGAGAAACGGAGCCTGATATTTCCGTGTTCTTCCGTGTTCATCCGTGGCTAATCTAGTCGGTGTTCATCGATGGCCTGAAACGCCGACCACCCGGCCGTAGTATTTTCTTTTCGTTTACTCAATCTATGGGCGGCGATATGACAACTGACTTGCCGGGTGGACTCCCCGATCGACGAACCTTTGTGAAGACTGTGGCTGCGGCGGCTCTGGCGCTGGGTGCTGATGGCTTGCCAGCCGTCGCGCAAACCGCCCCTTCCGCGGTCCGGTTCGGGCTGGATATGTTCAGCGTCAACCAGCAGAACTGGACTCCCTTTCAGCAACTTGACTTCGCCGCAAAGTGGAAGGTGAAGGTCGTTCACTTCAGCGAAATCCGGTTCCTGGGATCGCTCGAGCCAGACAATCTGAAACGTGTCCGCGCGCGTGCCGACGAGTTGAACATCGATCTCGAGATCGGCATGCGCTCGATCTGTCCCTCTTCGAGAATGTTCGACAAGGCTCAGGGCACCGCTGAAGAACAACTCGGACGCATGATCGATGCCGCGAAAATCGTTCGCTCGCCAATCGTCAGGGCGGTTCTCGGCAGCAGCGCCGATCGGGCAGACGGGATCGACACGCACATCGATGACATGGTCAAGGTGCTGAAGAATATGCGATCGCGGCTGATGGACGCGAATGTCAAGGTCGCGATCGAGAATCACGCCGGAGATATGCAGGCGCGTGAGCTGAAACGTCTCGTCGAATCCGCCGGTCCCGAATATGTCGGGGTGTGTCTCGATTCCGGCAATCCGGTCTGGACGATCGAGGATCCACATCTCACGCTCGACACCCTGGCGCCGTACGTCTTGACGAGTCACGTCCGCGATAGCGCGCTCTGGAACACGCCGCAGGGTGCGGCGGTCAGATGGACGCGCATGGGCGAAGGGAACATGGGGATGGAGGACTACCTCCGAAAGTACATCCAGAAGTGTCCTGGCCGCGCCGTGTCGCTCGAAGTCATCCTCAGCGGACAACCGCGGATGTTCAACTATCAGGACCCCAAGTTCTGGGATAACTACCGCAACACGCCGGCGTGGGAGTTCGCGCGCTTCCTGACGTTGTGCAACAACGGCAAGCCGGTGCTCGAACCGCCGGCAGATCCGGCTGTGTCACCGGCCGAGCGGCAGGTCGCCAATGTTGAAGCGAGCATCAAATGGACGCAGGCGTTTCTGGCAACGCTGTAAAGTGATCCTGAAAATGCTCATTGCTGATTTCTGATTGTTGATTGATCTCTCATCAGGATTCAGCACTCAACGATGAAAAATTCTGAGACGTCCATGCAATCAGCAATCAACAATCACAAATCAGCAATTTCAGCGTTCGCAATCGCGATCACCCTTTCGATTGCGAACGTCACCCTGGCGCAACCACGCTACTCCGCCAAACAGACCGGCGACATCGTCCAGTTACGCGACACGAAGACGGACACGACGGTCTCGGTGATGACTTCGGTCAGCAACGCGTACGAGATGGTCGTCAAGGGGCAGAACCTGATTCGGATGACGTTTGCGACGGTGGATGAATTCCGCGCGCGGCCTGGACTCAATGGCATTCCACTTCTCGCGCCCTTTGCCAATCGTCTCGACGAGCCTGCGTTCTATGCCAACGGCAAGAAGTACAACTTCGATATGGAACTCGGAAACGTGCGCGGGCCGATTCCGATTCACGGATACCTGAGCGGCGCCAAGGACTGGAAGATGGTTGAGGCGAAGGCTGACGGAAATGCCGCCTGGGTGACCAGCCAGCTCGACTTCTATCGGAATCCACAGTGGATGCAACAGTTTCCGTTTGCGCACACGTTGACGATGACCTATCGGCTGCAGGATGGCGTTCTGGAAGTCCGCACCCGCATCGAGAATGTGAGCATCGAGCCGATGCCGGTGGCGATCGGCTTTCATCCGTACTTTCAGTTGACCGATTCGACGCGAGAGGATTGGACGCTGTCGATCGGGGCCAAGACGCACTGGCTGCTCGCGGAAAACAAGATTCCCACCGGCGAGACCGAGCCGGTTGAGAAGCTGTTCCCGGATCGACACGCAGTGCCTTTGAAGGACTTCGACCTGGACGACGTCTTCGGCGATCTCGAGCGCGACGGGCAGGGACGCGCGGTCATGAGCGTCAAAGGCAAGGGGCAGCAACTCGACGTGATCCTTGGCCCGAATTACAAATCGATCGTGCTGTACTCGCCAAACCCTGCAAACGCGCGCGGGGGCGGAGGTGGCGGGCGCGGCCGAGGCGGGAATGCACCGCCGCCAGCGCCAGCGCCGACGCCGGCGGCGCCAAGCGTACCGCTCACCGGCACGAATCCCAACCTGCCGAATCGGGGGTTCATTGCAATCGAACCGATGGTGGGCATTACCGACTCGATGAACCTTGCGCACAAGGGCCTGTACAAGGAACTTCAGAGCATTCCACCAGGTGGCAAGTGGGAAGAGAGTTTCTGGCTGCGACCGAAAGGATTCTGATCTGATCCGAGACCTCCTCGTCCGCGCGCTGACCATCACGCTCGCGCTCGTGTTTCTGGCAAGCGAGCGGCCTTCGTCGTGGCAGATTGCGCCTGCCACCGCGCCCGTTCAGAAGACGCTTGCGGAAACTGACTGCTCCAAGTCCGTCCTTGGCAGCACGGTTCCGATCGCCGCGATCAAAGAACCGGTTTCGGGAGTGACGTTGAATGCGCCGCGCTGGACCGCGGCCAATGGCGCGACACCGCCGTATTGCGCAATCGACGGAGTGATCGCGCCACTCGATCAGAGGAGCAGCGCCAAGCCAATCAACTTCCGCGTCGTGTTGCCTGCGTCCTGGTCGGGCCGCTCCGTCCACTTCGGTGGCGGCGGGATGAACGGCATGATTCCCAATCTGGTCGACGCCGGCCGTGATGGCTCGATGCTGATGCGAGGCTTCGTCGCCTACGGAAGTGATTCCGGCCATCAAAGCGGACCTGGATTCGGGCAGGGATCCGTTGATTGGACAACAAATGATGAGGCGATCAAGAACCTCGGATACCTGCAGCTGAAGAAGACGCACGATGCGGCGATGGTGATCGTCGAGCGCGCGTATCACGAGAAGCCGAGGTTCAACTACTTCGTTGGGTCGTCGCAAGGCGGCCGCGAAGGTCTCACGGTTGCACAGAGGTATCCGGCCGATTACGACGGTGTTGCCGCCAACGTTCCGATTGTGGGCTTTTCATCGTTGATGCTGGCGCCGGAATTGATTCGCATCCAGGAGAAACCGCTGGCCAATTGGGTCACGCGGGCGAAGGTGAACGCGATTCGCGGCGAGTTCATGCGACAGTGTGATGCCCTCGACGGCCTCGTCGACGGCGTCATCAACAACTACATCGCCTGCCGCGCGCGGTTCGATCTCAGTCAGGGCGCGCCGGAACGCAATCCGTGGGAGGCGAGGCGTTGTCCGAACAATGTCGATCCGAATCCGGCCGACACCAGCGCCGCTGCGTGCCTCACCGACGGTCAGATTGCGACCCTCAAGGTCGTTTACAGCCGTTATCGATTCGCGACGCCGCTCGCGAACAACGTGCGCACCTTCGGCATGTGGCTGCCGAACATCGATCCGTCAGGCAGCGGCCTCATCTCTGATACGCGATTCAAGGGCCAGGAAGGCGCGGCGGACAATGCACCAATGCATGCCCATCTTGGCGTGCTCGGCGTCACCGGCTTTCTGATGGGCGACCCACAGTCGAACCCGCTCGATTACGTTGAAGGCGGCCCGCTCGATCGACGACGGCGCGAACTGTCTGAGTGGCTCGATTCCACCGACCCCGATCTCTCGCGGTTCGCGGCGCGCGGCGGCAAACTGATCGTCGCGATCGGCACTGACGACACGCTGGCGTCGCCGGGTGCGCAACTCGACTACTACCAGTCGGTGATCGACAAGATGGGACGCACCAAGGTCGACAGCTTCGCGCGCTTTTATGTGATTCCGCAGGTCGGCCACAGTTTGCGCGGCAGCAGCTCTTCGATCGACGGCGAAGGAAAAACCATCCCTGTAACGCCCATCCCGAGCGCCTTCGATCGCGTGCAACTGCTGATGGACTGGGTCGAGCATGGCAGCGTTCCCGGCAAGTCGGTCACCGTCACCGCTGGCGACAAAAGCATGCCGATGTGTTCGTATCCGATGTACCCGAAGTACGTGGGACGGTCGTTTACGTGTGCTGAAGACTGACTGTTGTTCACTGTGACCCCTGTCACGAGCTGACGGCTTCTCGTCGAAGAGTCGAAGACTCGAAGCACTCGAAGAAAGCATCAGAAACCCGGCTGGCGCCCAGTGCGCCAGCCGGGCAGAGAAACCAGCGTCCGTCGCCGCCGGCCTTCCGGCCGGCCACCAGCGAGTCCGAGAATCGCAGATACAAACAGCTCGTGATCGAGTGCTGCTTGTATCTGTGATTCTCGAACTCGCTGACGCGCGAAGCGCGTGGCGACGGACGCGTACAGCAGCTTCGATTCTTCGATTCTTCGTACCTTCGACGTTAACCGTGTGTCCGTTGCAGCGTGACTGTGAACGACGCGGATTAGGCCAACCCGAGCAGCCGCACCGCATTCGCTTTCAGAATCAACGGCCGCACTTCATCGCGTATCGCAATCTTCTCGAAATCCGCGAGCCATCGATCCGGCGTGATCCACGGATAGTCGGATCCGAACAGCACTTTGTGCTTGAGCATCGTGTTCGCATACTGAATCAGCGTCGGCGAGAAATACTTCGGTGACCAGCCGCTGAGATCGATGTACACCGTCGGCTTGTGCAGACAAATCGAGATCGCCTCGTCCTGCCACGGAAACGCCGGATGCGCCATGATGATCGGCATCTCCGGAAAATCCACCGCCACGTCATCAATCGGCATGGGGTTGCCGTATTTCAGCCGTATGCCACCACCGCCCGGCATCCCCGTCCCCATACCGCTATGGCCGGTGTGAAAGAGGACGGGAAGCCGCGCTTCTGCAAAGACCTCGTACAACGGATAGGCGACGCGATCGTTCGGGAAGAACTGCTGTACCGGCGGATGCAGCTTCAATCCGCGGACGAGCCGTGCATTGACGAGGCGCTTCGCCTCGCGTACACCGTCGCCGCCACGATGCGGATCGATGCTCGCAAATGCGATCGCGACGTCGGGATTGTCTGCGGCGAAGCGCGCGACGACGTCGTTGGGGACGGGAGGACGGCCGGTGAGCCGTTCATCGACCGAGAACACGACGCACGCCATGTTCCGCGAGCGGTAGTACGACGCCACCGAGGCAGGATCGCGGCCGACGCCCTCGGCACCAAAATATTTTCTGGCGGCGGCGTCGGTTTCCGTTTGCCCCGCGCTCTCCGACTCGAGATGCACGTGCGTATCGATCGCAACAAGACGCGCGACATCGAGTCCTCCAGACTGGGTCATTGAACGGCGATGACCTCGATGACATCGGCTGGGGGCTGTTCCGCATAGAGCAGCTCGACAAGCGCCGCCCTGTTGGCGAGCACCGCTCTCTGATTGATCGACCCCTTCTCCGTGGTCTCGTGCGCATCGATCGATGGCGGCTGCGCCATCAACATCGCGCGCGCCACCGTCGTTGACAGTCCGGTGTTCCGGGCGACATCAGCGAGCGCGCACTGAATCCGTGCCGTGAGGGCCGGACTTCGAAGCAGCTCAACGATCGGCAGATCACGCGCGCCAGCTCCGCAGGCGGCGCGGCACGCGTCGGTGTTCGGGAAGATCAAGGCCGTCACGAAATCGCGGTCTGGTCCCGCAATCGCCGCATCGTGCACCAGATCGCCCAGCGCGGCGAGCAGGCGGGCCCTCAGCGGACCGACGCGCACCCACGTGCCCGTGGACAATTTGAAGTCCTCAGCGATCCGTCCCTGGAACGTGAACCCCTGCATCGGATCTGCGGGATCAAAAACACCCAGCGCGTCTCCGAGCTTATAGTAGCCCTCGTCGTCGAACGACGTGCGGGTCAGGTCGTCGTCGGCCCAGTATCCTGGCGTGATGTTGGGCCCGCGAAGCCGCCCCTCCATCTGCTGTCCGACCGGCGCGAGCTTCAGCTCCACGCCCGGTGCCGGCACGCCGATGCGACCTCCTGTGAAATCAGCATCGCCGGCGCACAGTGCAAACGGCGCGCTTTCTGTCGCACCAAGGCCGGTCACAAATGGAATCCGCGTGCCCGATGCCGTGGTCGCAAGAGCCGTGAGGTCGTCGGCGATCTGTTGCCGCAGAGACGCCGCCGCGCAAAAAAGCATCTGCAACCGGCTGACGAAGTGGCGGCAGAACTCCGGGTCGGCGCGAAGCCGCGGCACGAGCAGATCGTATCCCCGTGGCACGTTGAAGTACGCCGTCGTCGCGATCTCGCGAAGGTTCCGCACTGTAGTTTCGAATGCCGCTGGCGTCGGCTTGCCCGCGTCGATGTAGAGCGTGCCGCCGTTGTAGAGGACGATGCCGAAGTTGTGATTGCCGCCGAATGTGTGATTCCACGGCAGCCAATCGCAGAGGATTGGAGGTTCGTCCGCAAGAAGCGGCAGAACCGTTCGCACCATTTCCTGATTCGAGCACAGCATCTGCTGGGTGTTGATCACGCCTTTGGGCCGGCCGGTCGATCCTGAGGTGTAGAGCAGCTTCGCGATCGTCGACGGAACGATTCGCGCGTGCGCGTCGTCGACGGCCGACGTCTCGGACGTCGCCTCCAGTTCAGCGAACGACGTTGACGTCAACGATTCGACTGGTGCGCAGGTGACGAGCTCCGGCACGTCAACAAATCGCAGTGCGCGTTCGAACGGCTGACCCTCAGCCGCGAAGACGAGGCCAGGATGCAAGGTGTCCCACATCGCACGCAGCGTCGTGAAGTCGCGCGCGATCAGCGAATACGAAGGGGCGACTGGCACGTACATGATCCCGGCATACATCGCGCCAAGCGCGAGAATCCCGTGTTCGATGCTGTTTCCCGACAGAATCACGACCGGGCGATCGTTCGAAAGCCGACGATCGATCAGCGCCTGTGCGACGCTGCGCACACGACGGAGCGCATCAGCGTAGGTGAGAGTCCGCCAGTCGCCGCCCTCGTTGCGCGCCGCCAGGAAGACTCGCCGAGGCGCCGCCCGCGCCCAATGCTCGAGACGTTCGGTGAGCGTTCGCGGGTACGGTCCGAGTCTATGAGGTGAACGCGCGAGGATCGATCCGTCGGATCGGTACTCGACGAGCGTGTCGGCCGGGAGAACACGGGACATCTTATGCATGCAACGTAAACGTCGAGAGCGGAATTCTAAGGTTTATTCGCGCGTGAGCACAATAAGATGCATGCAATTCAGCCAGCCGGGAAGTAGAATCCGCAATCTGTATGCGCCTGAAAAGCGACGTCGTCGGCAGCCTTCTGCGCCCCTCCTCTTTAATGGAAGCGCGACAGAAGCACGAGGAGGGAACACTCACCCCGGCCGAGTTCAAGTTCATCGAGGATCGGGCTGTTCGTGATGCGGTCGCGTTGCAAGAGACCGCCGGTCTCGACGTCGTAACCGACGGAGAGATGCGCCGGTACGCGTTCTTCGGACATCTCGTCGAAGCGCTCGAAGGGTTCGACAAATTCGGCGGCTGGTCCATCACGTTTCACGACACCGAGGGGCACGACTCCATGATCCAGCGGCCGGTTGTCGTCGGCAAGCTCCGCTGGCGGCGGCAGATGGCAGTTGAAGAGTTTACCTACCTTCGCGGCCGGACGAAGAAGCCGGTAAAGGTGACACTCCTCAGCGCCCAACAGGCGTCCGCGTATTACGACCCGGAAAAGTCCCGCGGCGCCTATCCGACGCGTGATGCATATCTAGCCGATCTTGTCGATTTCACCCGGCGCGAGATCGACGAGCTGAGGCGGCTTGGATGTCAATACATCCAGATTGATGCACCACAGTACGCCGCGTTGCTGGACGAAACCATTCGTGAAGGATACCGGCAGCGCGGCAGCGATCCGGACAAGATGCTCGACGCGTGCATCGAACTGGACAACGCGATCATCGAAGGACACGCCGGCGTCACGTTCGGCATTCACATCTGCCGTGGCAATCACAGAAGCATGTTCTACGCATCCGGCGGCTACGATCGCATCGCCGAGAAGGTCTTCTCGCGTGCCCGTTTCAATCGATTTCTTCTCGAGTACGACGACGAACGGTCGGGAACATTTGAACCGCTGCGCCACGTTCCCGAGGATCGGACCGTCGTGCTCGGCCTGGTGAGTTCGAAAAAACCGCGGCTGGAGTCACGCAACGAACTGTTGGCGCGGATCGAAGAAGCCGCGCGAATCATTCCGCTGGAACGCCTGGCGTTGAGTCCGCAGTGCGGGTTTGCCTCGACGCATGAAGGCAATCGGCTGACGGCTGACGAACAGAGACAGAAACTTGAGTTAGTGGCGCAAACTGCAAAAGAGGTGTGGGGATAAGCAAAAGGTAAAAGGAAAAGGAAAGCGCCTGCGGCCCGAGCGAGGGGCCGGAGGGAAGCGCCGCGGAGCGGCGCCCCCGAGCGAGAGCGAGCGGGGCTGGGGCCCCGCGAGCAGTGAGTAATGCAGACAGAGCCTTGAGAGCAGCACCGTCGTGACTTCTGAATCTCGTACGCAAACCGAGCGAGTGGTCCTCACGCTGCGCGAAATGCTGCTGCGGGGAGATTTCAAGCCTGGCGAGCGGCTGACCGAGTTGGCGCTCGTGCCGCTGCTGAAGGCCTCGCGGACGCCGGTTCGCCTGGCTCTCGATCGGCTGGCAAACGAAGGGCTGCTCGAGGCGCTGGCGACGACGGGCTTCCGCGTGCGCGCATTCGCGCTCAGCGACATCTGGGACGCGATCGAGATCCGCGGTGTCCTCGAAGGTACGGCAGCGCGAATGGCGGCGGAGCGGTTGAAAAGCCCTGACGAACTGGCCGCGCTCAAGCTGCACTGCCGGCAGACCGAAGAACTGCTGCCGATGACGCGCGATCGGTTCGTCCGCTACATCGAGGTCAACGAAGCGTTTCACGCCGGCGTGTGGCGACTGGCGAAGAGCCCGATGCTGCGAGCGTCGATCGAACGGATCGTCGCGTTGCCCTTTGCCGCCCCCGGGGCGCTGGTATTCAGCTGGCCCGATTCCGAACGGGGCAATACCGAAGCCGTGATCGCCATCGAACAACATCGCGCGCTGGTTGAAGCGATCGAACAGCGGGAAGGGAGCCGGGCCGAGGCGCTGGCTCGTGAACATTCGCGGCTCGCGCAACGCGCACTCAAGCGCGCGCTGGACTACGCCGACTCGCTCAAAGGACTACCTGGAGGGACGCTCGTCAGAATCACTGATCACTAATCATCACTAATCACTAATCCTGAATCACTGATCCACGAATCCTTGAATCGCTCATCCTTGAATCGCTCATCCTTGAATCCTCGAATCGAGGAATCGCTGCTCGGATTGCGCCGTCTGCAATTCTCGGAGTCGAGGTTAATCATTGGAGAATTGGCATTTAAGGATCAGAAATCGAGGATTCGAGGATCCGACGATTAGGGATTCGAGGATTCGAGGATCTGGGATTCGCGATAGTGATCAGTGATTAGCGATTCGTTACGTGTCGTCGGACGATTGCGAGCGCAATGAATGTCGCGAGCATGGCAGTTGCGATCAACGCGAAAAACGACGCATTGCCCCGATACCCGATCGCCCAAGAGCCGGCGTAGCCGCTCAGAATCGCGCCGATTCGGCCGAACGCCACCGCGGTTCCGACACCCGTCGCACGCACGGGGCCTGGATATACATGCGCCGCCAGAGCGTACATCGTCGTCTGCACACCATTGATCATTGCGCCAAGCAGCGTCAGCCACGCGATGATGGCGACGCCTGCCGCTGGCGACAGGGACATCCGGCTCAGCACCACGGCGGACGCGATCGCCACGGCGGCCATCGACAACATGGAAATGCGCGAGCCGACGCGCGCGATCGCGATCCCGCCGACGAGCGCGCCGGCCACTCCGCCCAGGTTGAACGCGGTGATTCCGGTATTGGCTGTCGACGGCGTGAAGCCCGCGCCGCTCAGAAGCGTCGTCAACCAGCTGAATCCGGAGTAGACGGCAAGCAGACAACAGAAGAACGCCGCCCAAAGCGCCATCGTGTCAATGCGAAACTCGCGTCCGAACAAGGCACGGATCGACGCGCGCTCGACCGCTGGCTCGGCGGAATCGACGAACGTCGTTCGCTCGCCGACTGGATGGCCCATTCGCGACAGCAATCCCGCCAGTTCGGGCCAGCGCGATCGATCGCGCGCGAGAAAGCGCGGAGACTCCGGCAACAGCCGCCAGAAGATCGCTGCCGCGACGAGCGGGACGACGCCGCCAACCAGAAACAATATGCGCCATCCAACAATCGGCAGCAGGCGAATGCCGAGCAGCCCCGCGATCGTCGCGCCAAGCGGAACACACACGATCGTGACAGTCACGGCGATCGGCCGCTGTCGAAGTGGAACAAACTCCGCCACCAGCGCCGCCGCGTTCGGCATGGCCCCGCCGAGACCAACCCCCGCCAGTAAGCGCAACCAGCCGAGTTGAGCAGGCGCGGTGGCGGTCACGGCTGCGAGCGTCATCACGCCAAACACTGCCATGCTTCCGAGCAGTGCGGTGCGTCGTCCGAATCGATCGCCGGCAACGCCGGCAATCGCGCCGCCGATCATCA
>DASTVZ010000244.1:0-43240 GCA_035758845.1 Vicinamibacterales bacterium | reverse complement strand
TCGGTAGATACGATCGACGGCCCGAAGGACGAACGCATCAGCGCACGGGCTCCTGCAGGCGTCGTCCTCCAATAGTCACCGTCCCGTCCATACTCGAGACAGACCCGGCTCGCTGCGGGAAACGTCGCCAGTAGGACACCTTCGGGCTTCAGGATGCGGTCACACTCGCGAAGCACGGCGTCCATGTCGTCAATCACGTGCAGTGTCTGCGTGAGGATGATGCAGTCGTACGTCTCCGAGGCAATCTCTGTCGCGACACGAAGATCTGCGAGCACCGTCGCACGCTGGTTCGATTCGTCAATGTCGAGAACGTCGTGACGCGTCACGCGCCGTCCGCCTAACGCCTGCGTGAAGTCGTCTTCCTGAACTTCCAACACCGCGCCCTGCACATCTGAAGAATGCGCGCAGAGGAACTCCTCGATGTGCCGGCGGTCGACGGGAATTCCCCGCTCATAACCCCAGTCACGACTGACGGGATCAGTACGCCGGAAATCCCCCCAGTCGAACGCGTCGCGATTGTGGTGCTGTAAGTACGCGCGGTGATGTGCTGCCGCCGCTCGCAGGCGATCGAGTTCGGCAAGCTCCCGGTCCCGCTGAGCGAGCAATTCGCGGTGCACTGTTCGCAGTTGCCCGAATCGAATCTCTCGGCTGATCAGGAGTTCACGCATGTCCTGCTCGAGTACGGCGAGATGTCGATCGAGAACAGCGCGAAAGTACTGGAGCCGGAGTGCGTCGGTGATGTCCGGCAAATCGCGTTCGAGAACACGGCCGACCAACGGAGGACTGAGGATGCTCACCCGTCGTCCAGCCAGGACAAGCCGCAGCCAGAATTCATATTCGACCAGGCCCGAGAGCGTCTCGTCGAATCGGTCCAGCGCATTCCACGCCTCGCGGCGAATGGCAAACACCGGGGGAACACTCCGCGTGTCCGACAGGATTGCGACTCGCGACAAAACTGGCGGCGTCCAGACGAGCTCTCCCGCTCCGTCGGCGGTTCTATAGGTAACGGATGGCGCAATGGCGGCTACGGACTGGTCACGAAAGGCGATGTCACAACGATCGATGAACAGCTCGTCGAGAGTGAACCCGGAAGATATGACGACGAAGAATGATCCCGAGGCACTTCTCACAGCGGCATTCAAGGGCCGACCCGGATAGGTGCTGCCATCGAGGACGATCGCGCACAAACGGGACGCCGCGCCGTTGATGAGCGGTGTCGGCTGCGAGCCTTCAGCTTTGATCAGGGTGATCGATGCCGGCCTGACGCGCTGACGGAGTAGCGAGTCCGCGGTCCAAATGACACGACGGCCTCCTTCGCCTGCCTGAATGATGACATCGGCGCTCGCCGTCATCAGCGGCCCCGCAGGAGGGAGTACAGGCTGCGAAGCGGCGCCGTCATGCGCCAGCTCCACGAAGCTCTGAGATCGGCTACCTCGCGCTCGAGTTCCGTGACCTTCCACGCCAGATGCTCATGTTTCTCTTCTCGCGTCCGCTCCCGGCGGGCGCGTTCGGCCTTGCGTGCGGTCGCAGCCAGCTCCTCGCGGGCGCGACGAAGCGCGGGTTCGAGCGAGAGCACGCGATCGCGTTCGATGGTGGCAATTTCTCGAATCAGATGCTGCGCTTCGGACTCTTTCGCCGCAAGTATCGCCGGCAGATGTGCCCGGTATGCTGGTTCGTGCTTCGCGATCAGCGTCGTCAAGGGGCGCCGGTAACGCGTGTCGTCGAGCATCTCACGGCTCATCGAATCCGACCGCCGACGATAGTAAAAGAGCACTTCGGGAACGATCGCGCCCTGGAATCCGCGCTGGACGAGTCGAAGCCAGAAATCCCAATCCTCGCATCCGTCGCGCATCGATTCGTCGTATCCGCCTACCGTCTCGAATGCCTCACGCCGTACGACGGCTGCGCCATTGACAGTGTTGCGCGCCAAGAGCGCCGGCAAATCGCAGCGTTCTGGTTTCCAGGTCCAATGCTCGTCACCAAACGTTTCAAGCCAGTGCGAGACAAACGAGACATCCGGCCGCTCGTCCAGCACCTTGATCGCCTTTTCAAACCATGTCGGCGCCAGCTTGTCATCAGCATCCAGCGCACAGAACAACGCGCCGGCAGCCTGCCTTGCGGCATGGTTGCGAGCGGCCGGCAAACCCTGATTCATCGTCTTCAAAACGGTCGTGCGCGGCGGCCTGAGTTTCGCCAGCGCGTCCTCGGTCAGCGGCTCGGTCGACCCATCGTCGACAACGATGATTTCGAAGTCCTGGAATGTCTGTGTGAGTACGCTTTCGATCGCCTCACCGATGAACGCCCCGTGATTGAAACAGGGCATCAGAACGGATATGCGGGGAGTCATCGGGCGTGAGGACGTGCAGAGATCGCCGCTTCCTCGGTCAGCAGTTCCAGGTATCGGTTGGCAACCATGTCGGCGGCACCGGAGAGAACGATATGGCCGTCTTCGAGGAGCAACGCGCGATCGCAGAAGGCGGCGATGGTTCGCGGCTCGTGGCTGACGAGCAGCATCGAGTGTCCCGCACGATGCAAATCGCGGTACCTCTCCTGGCACCGTTGCTTGAATCCCGCGTCGCCGACCGCAAAAACCTCGTCAAGGATCAGGACCTCGCGAACGGCGCGAAATGCCACGGCGTACGCCAGCCGCGCCGCCATGCCGCTCGAGTAGTGACGAAGCTCGAGATGCGCGAACTTCTCGAGCTCGGCGAATTCCAGGATTTCGTCGGTCGCGGCGCGCAGCTGCTTCAGCGTCATCCCCATGACCGTTCCGAGGAGTTCGATGTTGTCGATCGCATCGAGATCGGGATTCCAGCCTACGCCCAGCTCCAGGATTGGTGTGACCGCGGCGTGAACGTCGACGCGTCCGGAATCGACAGGATAGATCCCTGAAACGATCTTCAGCAGGGTACTCTTCCCGCAGCCGTTGCGCCCCATCAGCCCGAGGCTTTCGCCCTGCCGCAGCTCGAAGCTGACCGATTCAAGCACGCGCAGCCGTTCTTGTGGTCGAGGGCGGAAGAAATCCAATGCGTGCTCACGCACCGTCTCGCGCCGGCTGCTGGGAATTGTAAATGTCTTCGAGACGCCGGCCACTTCGATGACGCGCCGTCGCATCACAATTCCTCCGCGACTCGCGGCGCTCGCAGGCGATAGACCAGCGCACCAACGCCGAGCACCAGCGCGGTTTCTGTCAGCAGCAACAGGTGCGCGATCAGTGATGGCACGTGGCCGTCGAGCAGAACACTCCGTGAGAACAGAATGATCGGCGTCGGCGGCCAGGCGTAGAGATACGCGTGCATGCGTTCAGGAAGGATGCCAATCGGATAAATGATTGGGGCGACAAAGAAGCCGGCGTGGGTCACGACTTCCCATACCTGATTCAGGTCCCGATACCGCATGAAGAGGACGCTCGCTGCCAGCGAAAACCCGGTCACAATCGCGAAGAACAGGACCTGATAGACCGTGTACAGGGCGATGCCGGTGATCGAAGGCGCGCGACCAGTCCCACCAAGGAACATCACGAGAACCAGCGAAAAGAAGGTGAGGGTAATCACCGCGTTCGACGCCGACGTCGCGACGACAATCCACGAGGGGAAGCGCGCCTTCGTCAACAGGTACCCCTTCGCCCTGATCGACAGCAGTCCGGCCTTTGTCGATTCCTGAAAGAACTCGTAGAGGAATAGACCGATGATGAGATCGAACTTGTACTGGGGATCGGTCGCAAAAACGTACGAGAAGACCGCGAGCAGGACCAGAAACATGGTGAGCGGTTTCAGCAGCGCCCACACGAAGCCGCCGATCGTCCCGTGATAGCGGGTTTTGAAATCGGTGCGGATGAGAGTCCAGACCAGGCCTGCGAATGGTGCGTGACCCCGCCGAACGCGTGTGATCGCCACTGACACCATGGGTGGGGAACCTTGATACTATCTCAGGGTTCTACTAGGTTCTTCAAGGTTCCGCCAGGCTCTTCAGGGTTCCGGCAGCTCGCGGAACGGCGCACCGAGTAGAACCGTGTCGAACCGTGTCGAACCTCGCAGAACCATGGCACTCCGCATCCTGCACGTCGTCCCCTACTACGAGCAGGCCTGGGCATACGGCGGCATTCCGCGCCTCGTCACGACGATGACGCGTGCGCTGGCGCGACGGCATCAGGTGACCGTTTGCACGACCGATGTCTGCGACAGTGAGACTCGCGCATCGACAAACGCTTCGAATGCGCATGGCATCGACGTCCGGATCTTCCCAAACGTCTCCAATGTCCTCGCCTACCACTGCCAATTCTTTACCCCAATCGGCCTCGGCCGATACCTTCGCGGTGCCGCACGATCGTTCGACGTCGCGCACATTCACGCGTGCCATAACATTCCCGGAGTCGTCGCCGCCTGGGAGCTGACGCGGGCGGGTGTGCCCTACGTTGTGTCTCCGAATGGCACCGCGCGGCCGCTCGAGCGGCGCGTGCGCGCGAAGCAACTCTTCGCCTTGACCGCCGGCCGATCGATGCTGCCGCGCGCTGCCAGAGTCGTCGCGGTCTCTCGATGCGAAGTGCGCCAGCTGCGGGAAATGGGCCTTGACGAGTCGGCAATCGTCCATGTCCCGAACCCGATAGACGAGAGGGAGTTCGATCGGCCCGTCGATGGCCACGGTTATCGGCAACGAATGGATCTCGGAGAGCGCCCCGTCATTCTCTATCTTGGCAAGCTGACGCCGCGTAAAGGCGTCGATGATCTCGTCCGAGCGTTTGCATCGTTACGCGATCCAACGACGACGTTGATCGTCGCGGGAAACGACATGGGAGTCGAGAGCCGTATCAGTTCACTCGTCCGCAGCTTCGGGCTTGAAGCACGCGTCATCCGCACCGGATTGCTGACTGGGTCCGAGAGGCTGGACGCACTCGCCGCAGCTGATGTCGTCGTTTACCCGTCGCGAGACGAGATTTTCGGTCTCGTGCCGCTGGAAGCTCTGCTCGCCGGAACTCCGGTCGTCGTTTGTAACGACAGCGGGTGTGGTGAAGTGATCTCTTCGATCGGCGGTGGATTGCTTGTCCCCCCCGGCGATGTCAGGGCTTTGAGAGTGGCCATCGAGTCAATGCTTGCTGATCTGGCACTCTGGCGGCGCCGCGCGAGAACTGCGGCGATGAACGTTCGGCGCCGTTTTGGATCGGAAGTTATCTGCGATCGGATCGAGTCGCTGTACCGGACACTCGTCGAACACCAACCCCCCACGCTCAGGATGGGTGCGTGACGGCGGCGCTACAGGGTGTCACCTTCGTGGTCCCGGTCCTCAACGGCGGGCGGACGTTGAGACGCTCGCTGTCGACCATCGTCGCGCAACGCGACGAACGGCCATTCGAGATCATTGCGATCGACGATGGCAGCATCGATGGCTCCTGGCGGCTGCTCACGAAGCTGCACCGGGAAGGCGTGCTGCGATTGATCCCCGGCGAGCGGAGGGGTGCGGCCGCAGCCATCAACGCTGGTATCCGTGAAGCGAGCCATCCCATCATCTGTCAGATCGATCAGGACGTCATTCTTCAACCGGGCTGGCTGGCGCAGGTGCTGGAGTACTTTGATGACCCGGATGTGGCCGCCGTCCAAGGGCACTACATCACCGCAGCAAACGCGGGATTCTGGGCACGGGCAACGGGCCGGGACCTCGAACATCGTTACTCGCGAATTCAGGGGCACATCATCGACCACGTCTGCACCGGAAATACAGCGTACCGCGCGCGGGCGCTGCATCGCGTCGGCCTTCTCGACGATCGCCTTGGTTATGGTTACGACAATGATCTGAGTTACCGACTACAGCATGCGGGATATCGCCTCGCCTTCTGCCGTTCTGCACGCAGCGTGCACATCTGGCGCGAGGGATTCGGCGGATATCTTCGTCAGCAGTTCGGTGTCGGGTACGGGCGGCTCGACGTTATCGTGCGCCATCCACGACGTGTCACCGGCGACGACGTCTCTGGGGCGATGATGATCCTGCACGCGCCGGCAATGCTGATCGCGTTGGCGGCGGGCGCCGTCGCCGGAGTACTTGCGGCGGCGGGCGGGCCCTCGACGTCCCTGTTACTCGCCGCACTTGCGATCGCGATCGTGCTTTTCAGCGAACGATTCTACGCCGGCGTTCAGGCCTGGCGGCGCACACGCGATCGTGCCGCCCTTGCGTTCGCCGTGACACACCTGGTTCGAGATGTCGCCTGGTCGGCTGCCATCGTGATGTGGCTGGCGCGTTGCGTCTTTCGCCGCGATCGAGCACCAGGCCATTCGATGCTCCCGCACGCACGAATCGGAGAACAGCCACTGCCCGAGTCTGCCTGCGATGTGTCGCTGCTGGCTGTCGTCCCTGCTTACAACGAACGGGCGAATCTGACGCGTGTCATTACCGATCTTTCAAGGGTCATTCCGAAACGAAACATTCTGGTCGTGAACGACGGATCGACGGATGGTACGGAGGCCTCGCTCCCGGCGCTTGACGTGCGGTGGCTAACGCTGTCCCAGCGGCTCGGCGTCGGCGGCGCGGTCCGCGCCGGGATTCAGTTCGCAAAGAGAGCTGGCTACGAATATGTCGTTCGCATCGATGGAGACGGGCAGCATCGCGCGTGCGATATCGCCCGGCTGCTTGCGCCGGTCGTCGCCGGACGCGCGGACGTCGCACTTGGATCGCGCTTTCTCCATCGAACCACGAAACGACACGGAAGAACACGAATCGGTCGGCGAGACTCGACCAGGCTTCGTCGTCTGAGCCAGACACTGCTCGCTGCGTGTCTCAGCATGGTGACCCGGAAGCGTTTCACCGATTCGACCTCAGGCTTCTGGTTGTTTGGACCGCGTGCACTTCGGCTGCTCAGCTTCCATCACCCGGCGGGGTACGCCGAACCCGAGCTGCTACTTTTTTTGAACCGTAATGGCCTGCGGGTGAGTGAAGTGCCAATCCGGATGCGTCCGCGCATTGCCGGACGCACGTCCTTGACGGCAACGCGCACGGTGCTTGCGATGGCGCGAACGGTACTCGCGTTCGTCGTCGTGCCATTCCGCCAATTGGTCGAAGGACGGGCATATGACTGACGTCGTTCAACTGATTTCGATCGCCGTCAGCGCGGCGCTGCTGGTCAGCGTCATCGAGCTCGTCAGGCGCGCGCAGCTGACGGAAGAGTATTCGCTCATCTGGATTGCGTGCTCGGTGGCGCTACTGGTTCTCTCACTCTGGCGGAACTTGCTGGATCTGGCGGCATCGGCGCTGGGCGTTCACTATCCGCCGGCCCTGCTGTTGCTGGCGCTCACGTTTTTTGTCGTCATTGTCTCGCTCTACTTCTCGGTGGTCGTGTCACGGCACCGGAAGGAAATCGAGAGACTTGTTCAGGAAGTGGCCTTACTCGATGCCGACGTGCGGATGCTTCGTGAATCATCCCGCGCCATAACGGCCGATGACATGGTGCCACACGCCGCGAGCGAAGGCCGCGGCACCTCCGACGAGCGGCGATTCGGGCGACACTAACACGTACGCCGCATTCAGGGCGGTCACCAGCGCCAATCGTACGGGTCGTGTAGCGGTTTGACCCGTTCGAGCAGCAAGCCGAAGATGGTTGCGGGTGGCGAAATAGACTCGCCTGGCCGAGCGTCGCCCGATGCTGCGACCGCCTTCATGGTAGGCACGAGCATCCTGCACGACCGTCACCTCGAAGCCCGCCTCACGGGCTCGCAGGCAAAAGTCGATATCCTCGAACGAAAAGAAATACGCCTCGTCGAGAAAGCCGATCCGTTCGAACACTTCGCGCTTAATCAGCATCACGCAACCGCTGACGGCGTCAACGCAACGCAGGCGATCGGAGCCGACCGCCGAAACACGACGTCCGGCCCCGCGATGCCGCATCCGACCCGTGCTCGGTGAAAAGGAAATGCCGGCCGACGCGACGTGGTCGGGTTCCTCTCGCGACAGGAGAACAGGCGCTGCGATGCCGACATTCACGCCGTCGTCCATCGCTGTCCGTAGACAACCGATTGCTCCGGGAGCCAGCACCGCATCGCTGTTCACCAGCAGGACGAACCGGGCGCCGTTCTCCAGGGCCGCCCGAATCCCGATGTTGCAGCCGCCTGCGAACCCACGATTGTCTGGCGATTCGATGACATGGGCGTTCGCTACCGAGCGACGGAGAATGGCCGCGGAGCCGTCCTCTGAACGGTTGTCGACGATCAGAATGTCCGCTGGTGGTGCGAACGATGATTGCAGCGATCGCGCAGCGAGATACGTCTGATCCGCCGTGCAGTAATTGAGAATCACTGCAGCGACATCGCTCGCTGCTCGCTGCTCGCTGCTCGCTCCTCGCTTCTCGCTGGCGGCGACTGGCGGCTGGCGACTAGCGGCTGGCTGTTGGCTCGCTCCAGCGCGCACATAGAGGTCTCGAAGCCAGGTGGCATCCGCTTCGATCGACATCGGTCGTCTGATACCGGCCCTCAACGTCGGCAGCAGATCCGGTTCATCAATCAACCGACGCAAGGCCACGGCAAGCGCCGCAGAATCGCCAGCTGGAAACAAAAGCCCGTCGATGCCGTCCCGCACCATTTCCGCCATGCCGCCGAGATTGGACGCGACCACCGGGACGCCGGCTGCGAACGCTTCCCGAATGATGAAGGGCGCGTTCTCGATCCAGATCGATGGCACGACCAAAACGTCGAGGTTCGCCAGCACCCCAGGCATACGAGCGTGGGCAACCGATCCGAGTCTCCGAATTGCCGCGTGTCCAAGCCGTTCTTCCAGCGCGTCGGCAAAACGACGATCGCCGTGATATCCCCCATTTCCTCCCAGAACATCGACGACCACGCGGTCCAGGGGCAGGCGCTCGACCGCATCGATGAGAATGTCGCCGCCCTTCGTTGGTTGAAGTCCGCCGGCAAAACCGATCCGCAGATGGTTCGAGGCGGTCCGTTGCACGCATTCGAACCGAGCCGTGGAGATTCCCTGATTGCACCGGATGATGCGATGCTCGGGCAATCCAAATGGCGCAAACGCCGTCGCAAGGGTTGCGGATGGTGCGAGAAAGAATCGAACGTCGGCAACTGCCGCGCGCATGTGATCGAGCCGGCAGAGCGTCGCCGCGCGTGTCCGCTCCGCCGGCGTCGCCGCATCCCACGCCCGTGCCGCTATCCCGATCGCGGCGGAAACACCGCCAATCGGAAGCGATTGAAGCGTCCTGACAGACCGAAATGCAGCGTTCGTCGCAAGCGCGCCCGGAGGCAGACACCTCGCACATCCTCCGTCCCACGGGCCGGGGCAGCGGCGTCCCTCGAGATCAAGAAGCTGGCCGCGATGGCAGATCAGCCAGTAGTCGTTCAGGGTCATGACGACGGGTATGTCCCGGCTCACGGCCTGACGCGGGATTCCGGTCGACAGGCAGGTCAAATGTTGCAGATGGATGACGTCCGGACGCCATTCGTCGAGAAAGTCGGCGGCGAAATGGGCAATCGCTGGATTCGCGTAACTCGATTCGTATGACTCGCACGAGTGAAACGTGTTGTTCACGCTGACCACGTCGACGGCACCATCCGTCCACCTCCTGACACTCAGGTCGCGCGCGTGATCATCACAGTGGCGCGTGAAAACCGCCACGGCATCGTCCCCACGCGCCGCCAGCGCCGCGGCCAAGTCCCGGACGTACGCCTCGGTTCCGCCGTTCGCGTCAGGCGGAAACCCGTGGACGACCTGCAGGATTCGCATCAGATTCCATTCGTGGGCAGCAGCTCGCGTCCCTGCCGTGCGGATCGGGCGCCGAGATACTGGCCGAGCGGGTGCGCCACGCCTAATGCGGTGCCACGCAATACGGCGCGCCAGCGGCGGCGGGGTTCTCGGGCTGCGATGCGCGCGTTCACCGGGACTGTAGTCGCCATGGCGCGAACGAGCGCTCCGAACGTCGGTACCGTGGCCAGGCCGAACATCGTTTCCAGACGCTGGTGTACGAGATACGTTCGTTGGAGCTCGTACGCGATCGAACGCTCGTGCGAATGCCGGACGACAGCATCCGGCACATAGGCGAGCTTGAAACCGGCAACGAGAACATCACGCGCCCACTGCAAATCCTCCGCGATTGGTGTGGCCGCGAAGCGATGTGTATTCCAGACGCTCAGTCGAATACAGGAGCAGACGTTGTCGAAGGCACAGGCGGCGTGGCGGTCCGAGGGAGACAGGCGCGCGAATGCCTCGGCTGTCACCGGGCCGATCACACGAGGGATCGCTTGCGCCGCAGCCCACTGTGATAGGTAGTGGGCGGTCACGCGGCTGGCTCGATCGTTCGGACGTTGTCGGGCAAAGGTTCCGGCAATCGACGTATCGAGCAGTAAGGGTTCGATCAAGGCCGAGAGCCAGCGCGTCGAAGCTGGAACAGCATCCTGAACGAGCAGGACAGCGCATTCACCGCGGGCGTATCTCAGTGCCTCGTTTCGCGTCTCACCGTGGTTGAACGCATTCGAAGGGACGGTCAGGATCCGCGCACCGTACTGTTGTAGCCGTTCGAGCGTGCCGTCCGAAGAACCGGAATCGATAGCGATCACCTGGGGCTGAAATGGACCTTCCTGCGCGGCAATCGCTTCGAGCACTTCGCCAAGCACAGGACCCGCGTTTCGTGTCGGAATCACGATCGGAATCCTGTGGTTCAAGTGCACGGATGCACCTCTGCCCGCTGGCGCATCCGATGGTAACGCTGGTCCCATTCACGCGCGTCCTGCTCGATTGACTTGACCGGCGGAACCCGCGCGGACAATGCCGCGACGAGTTCGCGATCGTCGATTAGGCGCTGCAACGATGAAGCGAGCGAGTCGGCATCAAAGGGTTCGTAGAGGAAACCGTTGATCCCATCGCCAACCAGCTCAGGCACGCCACCCGCACGCGCAGCGACGACCGGGACGTGGTGCATGAATGCCTCGTGAATCACGAGCGGAGAGTTCTCCGGCCATAACGAGGGAACGACCAGCACATCCAGACTGGTATAAACATCGTCCACCCGATGGCGATCGAATCCATTTTGGAACACCACCGGTAATCCCGCGGCAGACTTCCTGAGGGCTGCCGAATAATCCGGAAATACGGCCGTGTCGCCGTGAATGCGTACCTCGTAGTTCCCGCGAAGTTGCCGCGCCGCCTCGATCAGCACGTGAACACCCTTGTGCCAGACAAGCGTGCCGACAAAACCGATGCGCAATGGCTCGCCTTCTGAGCTTGTCGTGCCCGTAGCGCGAGGGTGCGAAGGCGGGCGAAAACCGTAGTCAGAAACCTCGATGCGATCGCCTGGGAGTCCGAGTCTGCAGAACTCCTGCGCGATGGATTGGGAGGGCGCGACGAATAGATCAATCGAGTCAAACACTTGCCTGGCGTATCCAAGGCGCCGCCGAATGTCGGCGCTGCTGATCTCCGCGGCGGGGCCGGCGTTGGCGAGCATCGACTTCGTCAGAACGGGGGCGATTCTGAACGCCATCTGACCGGCGCGTCCGAGAACGCGCCCCGCCACGCCTCGAGTCATCTTCGCTGCACGCATCTGCCGCGACAAAGGCGACTGGCTGAAGCAGCGCGCACAGCGATCCGCATCGATCGATGCGCAGACGTGCGACTCCGCCACGTGGACGCGTTGACCTCCGGACGGACACACCAGTGTGTAGTCATGGAGCGTCGCAACCGTTGCGATTCCACGCTGCTTCGCAATCCCGGGCAGGTCGAACGAGAGGTTCAGCAGGTTGTGGATGTGCAGGACGTCAGGACAGGTCGCGTCGAGCACATGGCGCAGCTGCGCGTTCATTCTCTCTGACTTATACGTCTCGTCGAAGCCGCGAAACTCCCAATTGTTGACGAGCTCAACGACGACCAGTCCTTCGTGCGATCGCCATCGTATGGTTCCATGCGCAACAGACGGGTCGTACTCAGCTGCGAGCATGAATACTTCTGATCCGCGGCTCAACTCACGCGCGAGCTCGAATGCGTAGATCTCAGAGCCGGCGCGGTGCCGCGGCAGGAAATCATGAATCGCGTAGAGCACTCGCATTGGTTACCGACCCTGACCAGCCGCCAGCCGCTGGTTCCGCTCGACACATTCAACGACGCCAGGCGTCGCCGGCGCCAGGAGTCGCGCCTCGCCGCACATCCGTGCGGCGGCGTGGTAGTCACGGAAGGTATTCTCGTACAGGCTGGCCAGCTGCATCCGCGCGAGCACGTTATCGTGATCGACGACGAGCGTTTGCAGGTAGAAATCACGCGCCCGCTCGGCATCGCCAGAAAGAAGCGCCAACGCTCCGAGGTTTGTGTAGCCTCGCGCAAATCGAGGATCGATCGCCAAGGCCTGACGGAATGCACGCTCGGCATCTTCGGGCTGACCAAGCTGGGCGAGACAGATTCCCAGATTCGTGTGTGCGTCGCGGTGCGCGGGGCGAAGCGCCACCGCCTGTCGATACTCGGAGATCGCTCGGTCACACAAACCCTGCTCGCGAAATGAATCGGCGAGTGCGTAATGCGGCTCCCACATCCCTTCGGCGTGCACCGTCGCCTCGGTCCACAGCGTAACAGGGTCCGACCATACCTGGTTGCGCCGGACGGTGAGGAGGCACAGGACAGCAATCGCGACGGCGATCGTGGCACGCGGAGCGAACGACCGAAGGGACCAACGTCCCCACCAGACCTGCAGAATTCCGACCACCGCTGTGAAGAAGCCGGCGCTCGCAAGATATACGCGATGTTCCGCCATCCCCTCGCGCAACGGCACGAAGCTGGACGAGGGAGCGAGCACGGCAAGAAACCACACGATACCAAACGCGACGACCGGATGCGACCTTCGAATCCACAGGGCCAATGCGATCGCGAGCGCGATCCCAGTCACAGCGGTCGCCGTGAGGGGATCAAACACGCTCGTTACGCGATGCACGGAATGCATGATCGACTGACCGAACGGCCACACCAGTAACTTTACGTACCGCCAGATCACGATCGCCTGCGTTTCCGCGTTGAGTACGGCCGATGACAGTCCTGCAAAGGACATCTTGAGCATCGACAGCCGATAGAGGCCGGCGACTGCGAAGACGACGACGGCTGGCACACCGACCTGCCAAAAGCGGCGAGAACGAACCTCGTCTGCACCTGGTCGAAGAAGCCAGTCGTACGCGAGAAAGACGGCCGGCAACGCCAGGGCGGTCTCCTTCGATGCGAGAGCCACAATGCCACATGCGATCCCGAGTACGGCGCTAATCCAACTGCCTGACAGGATCGCGCGACGCGAGAGCAGCAACGAGCTGACGAAGAACACCGCGCACAGCACCTCGGATCGTCCTGACACGTACCCGACCGCTTCTGTCTGCAGAGGATGGACGGCGAAACATGCGGCACCCACGAACGCAGGACCGCTGGACTCGACGTCCGTCTCACTATCCTCGATCACCCGCCGTAGCCAGACGTAGAGCAGCACGACGACAACCACATGCAGCAAGACGTTGGTCAGGTGATATCCGAGGGGCCGATAGCCCCAGAGCCATCGATCGAATGCATACGACGCATTCACCAGGGGTCGAAAGGGCGTGTAAACCAGGATGAAGCGGACGTTGGAGAGATCGGTCAGGGATCGGTTCCCGATCACCGTGTCGTGATCGTCGTATACGAAGGGGTTATCGAGTGCGTTGAAATAGGCGCCAAAGGCGAGGACGGCAGCGGCAAGCGGCAGCCAGCCGGACCATCGGGGCTGGCGCGAAGACTGTCCCCGTCCGGTCCGGCCGCCTTTAGGCACTAATAAGCCTTTGCGAACCAGGCCTCAGCTGCGGCTGCCCGGCCGCACTTCACGCACGGTCCCGTGGCCGCGCCGCTGGTCAGCGGAATGTTGCGAAGAGTTGCCTGCGTCTCGGCCTTGATCTGCGCTTCGCACTCAGCGCTTCCGCACCACCCCGCAATAACGAATCCAGGCCGGCCTTCCATAACGGACTTGAACTCGTCGTAACTCGATACCTTCTGCGTATGCTCTTCGCGGAACTTGACCGCGCGCGCGAACAGGTTGTTCTGAATCGTCTCCAGCAGCGACACGATCCTGGTTGCCAGTCCGTCCATCGGCGTGGGCAGCTTTTCACGCGGCATATCACGGCGGGCCAGCAGTACCGATGACTTCTCGATGTCCTTCGGTCCGATCTCCAATCGAAGGGGGACACCGCGCATTTCCCACTCAGCGAATTTCCAGCCGGGCGTATACGCATCACGGTCGTCGAGCATCACGCGCACACCATGGCGCATCAGGTCGCTCTGAATATCGCGAGCACGTGGCAACACGGTCTCCTGCCAGTTTCCCCGTGCAATCGGGACGATAACGACCTGATATGGCGCAACCCGCGGCGGGAGAATCAATCCGCTGTCGTCGCCGTGCGTCATGATCACGCCGCCAATGAGCCGGGTCGAGACGCCCCACGAGGTCGTCCAGGCATGCTGCAGATTCTTGTCCCGGCCCTGGAACTGGATCTCGAACGCTTTGGCGAAGTTCTGACCGAGATTGTGCGACGTCCCCGCCTGGAGTGCGCGACCGTCGCCCATCAGCGCCTCGATGGAATACGTACGCGAGGCGCCAGCGAATTTTTCGCTGTCGCTCTTTCGCCCGTCGATCACCGGCATCGCCAGCTGAGTCTCGACGAACTCCTTGTATATGGCAAGGATGCGCATCGTTTCGTCCTGCGCCTCCGCTTCCGTCTCGTGCGCCGTATGTCCTTCCTGCCACAGAAATTCCGTCGTCCGAAGGAACGGACGAGTGACTTTTTCCCACCGCACGACGTTCGCCCACTGATTGATCAGCACGGGCAAGTCTCGCCACGACTTGATCCACTTGGAATACATCGTCCCGATAATGACTTCCGAAGTCGGGCGGATGATCAGCGGCTCTTCGAGATCCTCCTCGCCGCCGCGTGTCACCCACGCCACTTGTGGAGCGAAGCCTTCGACGTGTTCAGCCTCGCGCATGAGAAGGGATTTAGGAATGAAAAGCGGGAAGTACGCGTTGACGTGGCCCGTTTCCTTGAACCGGCGATCGAGTCCCTGTTGAATCAGTTCCCAGATGGCATAGCCGTACGGACGGATCGCCATACAGCCCTTGACGGGCGTGTAGTCCGCCAACTCGGCGCGACGGACAACGTCGAGATACCACCGGGAAAAGTCCTCGGATTGCGGGGTGATCTCGGTCACCAGCGCGTCTGCCTTCTCGTTCTCTTTGCTCTTTGCCGCCGTCTGCTCCGCCATCAATTCAATTCCTTTTTGCACCCTTCGACTCGCGTGTTCATCCGCTCGCTCAGGGCCGGCCCGTGCACCCCTGGCACCCCTATGTCTTCCGCTCCGAAACCCTCTGCTTCCAGTGTACATCGTCGCGATCGGGGAAATCTGCGCGGTAATGGCCGCCCCGGCTTTCCTCGCGCCGCAATGCCGCCCGCGCAATCAGACGCCCGACCGTCAGTATGCTGGCGGTCCGCCAATCCTCAGGGTGCAGCACCCCGTCGTCACGCAGCATGTCGTCCATCTGTTGCCACGCGGGCTCGAGAGTGCCCAATGCTCGTGTCAGTCCCTCGCGATCGCGAAACAGGCCAACGTCGAGCCACATAGTGCGCGTCACTGCGACGGGATCGAAGGGAACTCGCGCCACTTTCGTGCGCGTTGACGCCAACGGCAATCGCGAAGGCCAGTCGATGCCGCGCAATTTATCTTCTCGCATCGCGCAGCCTGCCCGCGCTCCGAAGACGAGGCCCTCGAGGAGTGAGTTGCTGGCCAGTCGATTCGCGCCATGCACGCCGGTGCATGCCACTTCTCCCGCGGCGAACAATCCGGGGATCGTTGTTCGTCCATCGAGATCGGTCTGCACGCCGCCCATCACGTAGTGCGCCGCAGGACCAACGGGAATCCGATCTCGCGCCAGGTCGAGACCCGCACGCCGGCACATGTCGGAGATCAACGGAAATCGCTTGTGGACGAAATCCGGGTTCAGCCGCTCCAGCGACAGGTAGACCGGCTGGTTCGTCCGCCGGCCTTCACGCACGATTGCTCGCGACACGCGGTCGCGCGGCGCGAGATCACCCGCCGCCTCATATCGGCTCATGAACGCTTCACCCGACGCGTTCACCAGTTGCGCGCCCTCGCCGCGGAGCGCTTCCGACAGAAGAAATCGCGGTTGTCCCTCTACCATCAACGCCGTCGGATGAAACTGGACGAACTCGAGATCGATCACGGCGGCGCCCGCGCGGTACGCCATCGCGACTCCATCGCCGGTCGCGACCTGCGGGTTTGTTGTTTCGTGATAGACCTGCCCCGCTCCGCCAGTCGCAAGCAACACCGTTCGCGCGAGTGCCGTCGCCAGTTCTCCGTCACCGGTCAGGAAACGCACCCCGACACAGCGGCCGTCTTCGATGACGAGAGCGACAACGCGCGCGTGATCATGCGTCTTGACCTGTGGCAGCTGCGACGCACGTTCCCAGAGGACGCGGCCGATCTCTCGACCCGTTGCATCACGGACGTGAAGAACGCGCCGGGCACTGTGGGCCGCTTCCATTGCGAGCGCGGGTTCTCCATTCGGCGCGCGATCGAACTGCACGCCCCACGAGATCAGTTCGCGGACGAATCGCGGACCATCCTGCACGAGTACCTGGACTGCGGCCGGATCGCACAGTCCATCGCCGGCAGCGATCGTGTCGGCGGCGTGCAGCTCAGGAGTATCGGCCGACCCCACGGCCGCGGCAATGCCGCCTTGCGCGTGGCCAGTGTTGCCTTCCCCGGGTCCGCCTTTCGTAAGGATGAGAACGTCGCCATGACCGGCGACTTCAGGGGCGGCGCGAAGCGCGGCGATGCCGCTACCGATGATGAGAAAGTCCGAGCGAAGCTCCAAGCCGCTCCTGATGCTGCTATCCTACCATCGCAAAAGTGATGCGTTCCAAACAGCCGCGCAAAGAACCGATGCGCTTGTCGGTCCGGACATCGAGCGGCAACTACACAATTGAGATCGCTCCCGGCCTCGCCAGCCATCTACGCGCCACCATGGACGCGGTCGGCGTGCCGGCGCGGCGCTTCATCGTCTCGAGCCAGACCGTCTGGCGCTTTCATGGCGGCGACTTGCAGAGCGCGGTTGACGAAGAAGCGATCCTCATTCCCGACGGTGAACGTTACAAGCAGCTCGCCACAGTCGGACGGATCTACGACGCGCTCATTCGCGCGAACGCAGATCGATCGAGCGCCATTGTTGCGATCGGCGGCGGCGTTGTCGGCGACGTCGCCGGATTCGCCGCGGCCACCTACTTGCGCGGAATTCCCGTCGTGCAAGTGCCAACGACGCTGCTGGCGCAGGTGGACAGCGCCGTCGGGGGAAAAGTCGGCGTCAACCATCCGATGGGCAAGAATCTCATCGGCGCGTTTCATCCACCAGCAGCGGTCGTCGTCGATCCCTCCCTGCTTTCGACGCTGCCGCGACGTGAATTTCGCGCCGGCCTGTACGAGGTCGTGAAGTACGGCGTGATCGCCAGCCGCCAGCTCTTCGAGCGCACTGCCGCAGGACTCAAACCGCTCTTTGCGCGCGAGGCGGCAGCTCTCCTGCCGGTCGTGGCAGAGTCGTGCCAGATCAAAGCGCGTATCGTCGAACAGGACGAGCGTGAGTCTGGATTGAGACGGACGCTGAATTTCGGTCACACGGCCGGACACGCGCTCGAGGCGGTAACGAAATATCGCCGCTTCTTACATGGAGAGGCAGTGGCATACGGAATGCTGGCCGCTGCCGAACTGGCTGCCGCACGCGGCGTCCTGCCAGCCGCTGACCGTGAGGCGCTTGCCGCCCAGATTATGCAGATGGGACCCCTACCGCCGGTCAGCGATCTTTCCGCGGCGGAGATCATCGAGGCAACGAAACGGGACAAGAAGGTGATCGCCGGCACCCTTCATTTCGTCCTGCCAACGACGATCGGATCGACGACGATGGTGTCGGATGTGTCGACGAAGGAGTTGTCGCGAGCGCTCGTCGCGATAGGATTGAAACCTTGATCCTATTCGATCGCGTGCTCCTTTAATTTGGCTAAGAGGTTCTTGTAGCTAATCTGGAGCATCTCCGCGGCGCGACCCCTGTTGCCATCGACCTCTCGCATCACATTGCGAATCTTCAATCGCTCAACCTCGGCCACGGCCCGCCTGGTGACGTCGGTCAAGGCGCCGGAGAGATCCAGGTGAGCCCACGGGTTGGGTGGCTCCTGGACTGGCGCATCGACAAACGTGAGATTCAGGTGACGCGGAAGGATCGAATCCCCGTCCGCCAGGATGACCGCCCGTTCGATGCAGTTTTGCAGCTCGCGCACGTTGCCCGGCCACCGATACGCCTGGAGCGCCTCCAGTGCTGCGGGTGACAACCCGATCGCCTTCTTCTTGAGATCGCGACAGAAGCGATCGACAAAATAGCGCGCCAGGAGCGGGATGTCGTTGCCTCGATCGCGCAGTGGTGGCACGGTAATTGGGAACACCGACAAGCGGAAGAAGAGATCCTCGCGAAAGCGCCGCGCCGCGACGGCCGCGCGAAGTCCGCGGTTGGTGGCCGCGACCAGCCTGACGTCCACCGTCACCAGCGCCGTGCCGCCAACTCGTTCGAATCGGCGCTCCTCCAGCGCGCGCAGAATCTTGGCTTGAAGGGCGAGCGGCAAGTCGCCGATTTCATCGAGGAACAACGTCCCTCGATGCGCCATTTCGAATTTGCCAGGCTTCCTCGAGACCGCGCCCGTGAACGCTCCTTTCTCGTGGCCGAAGAGCTCGGTCTCGAGAAGGGTCTCTGGAATTGCGGCGCAGTTGATCGCGACAAACGGGGCGTCCGCGCGTGAACTGAGCGCGTGAAGCGAACGCGCGAAGAGTTCCTTTCCGGTACCGCTTTCTCCCTCGATCAGAACCGTCGTATCCGTCGATGCCGCGCGCTGCAGCGAGGCAAACACTTTCCTGAGCGACGCGTCGTCGCCGACCAGCTGCGGCGCGCCGCGGCGCACCGCCAGCTCCTCTTTCATCAGGAGGTTTTCGGTGACCAGGCGTCGCTGTTCGAGCGCGCGGGATACGAGCAGGAGCAGATGATCGGGATCGACCGGCTTGGCGAGAAAATCGAGTGCCCCTTCCTTCATCGCGGTCACCGCATCCTCGATACTGCCGTAAGCGGTCATCACAATCACCGGAACATCGGGATCGATCTCTTTCGACGCACGGAGAACCCCGAAGCCGTCTCCTTCGGGCAGGCGAAGATCCGACAACACGAGCGCGGGTTGCGCCTGCTGTAGCATCCTCATGGCTTCGGCTTGATCGCGGGCCTCGATCACCGCATGCCCCTGACGCTCGAGAGCGTGCCGTAACATTGTGCGAAGAGAGTCTTTGTCTTCGACGATGAGGATCTGCGCGGGAGCGGACACGAGGCGTCAGTGTAGCATCATTATTATTTCGCTGCGCTCGCTCGCGTCTTCCTTTGATCAATGCATCTCGTGCCACGCAATCAGGTGCACATCGCTCCTCATCATGCCCGGAAATCCGGCCGCCATGGCTTGCTCACGATGAATCGTCGCGCCGACGGCTCGCATTCCTGAGCGAACAGCGAAGGCCTCGGCGTGCAGCAAGACGATGTCGTTCGTATCGACCGCAGGATCCCCATCCAGGTCGTCCGGATCATCGGCAATCCACACCACCACGTACGGCGCGCCGCTCGCTGCGCGCCCCGCAATGCGATTCAACGTCGCGTGCGCGTAGAGCCGCCAAACAGGACGATCTGCCACATTCGGGTAAACCGCATCGCTCTCTGCCTGTCGTTTCATCGTCAACTGCACGAGATTGAGCGCCGTTCCATCGGGGCCTCTCGGAGTGATCTGACCGTCGTTGAAGTCGGACGAGGACGACGCTGAGGACGGAAGAGAAGTCCACGTAGACAATGCGCGAGCTTCAGCGATCGCGAGTTCGATACCTGCATCTGCTGCATACAGCCCTTGTTGCGATGCGTGATAGGTGCCGGCGACGACCGATTCGGTGACGACGATCAGGCTGAGTGCGGCGCCAACGGCCGCGATCAACGTGATCACCATAAGGGTGCATAGCAAGACACTGCCGCGTTCTGCGTTTTGGCCTGCGGTGCTGGTCATGGAATGAAAATTCGCGCCGGCATGTTCCGAGGCGCCACGTCGACGGTTGTCTGCACGTCAGGAACCGCCCGCGCGGATGCGCGGGACACGCCAGGAGATGAAAAACCAATCCCGCGGCCTCTGAACTCGGCCGATTCTGCTTCGACGCGGATCGTGAACGACACACGACGGAGGCGAAGCAGATCGGCATCGAACTGGAACGGGGGTTGTCCGCACGACGGGCCATCAGTCAGGATCGACGGCGGCATCGGTTTCGGGCCGTCGCCTCCAAGATTGGTGAGAAGCGAAACGGGGGGAGATCCCGCGTACGCGCAATTCGACGCGCCGGGTGCCGGTGGCGGAATCGAATCAGGCCGGGGATCGCCGTAGTAGGCAAACTGCAAATCAACGACGTGATCGACGAGCGGCACGTCGGATCGAGCACCGTCGTACATCATGAGCCGCTTTCCCTGCGCGTCCAAGTAATACGTTCGGCGAACTACAGCCGCAACCTGTGCCGCCCCTAAGTAGGGACGCGACAGCGGCGCCGAAGGCGTCAGCAGGTTGCTGGCGGCATCGACGGCACCGACGGTGAACACTTCGTGCGCGGCGCCGACGCCGCCCGCCTCGTAAATCAACACATCGGTGCCGACGACGAAGTCGCATGCAGAGGACGGCCGGCAACCCGGTGGGTTAGCGTCTATCTCGATTGGCGACCCGGCTGACACCATGTCGACCGCCACGCGGGTCTGCGGGCCATGGGCGGGAACGTACAGAACGCTGATTCGGTCGGGATGAAACGATAACTCTGCATCCGATCCTGTCAGCCCAATTCGAACCGGCAGGATCGGTGGAAACACGCGGTTCAACGGACCACCGGACGGACCGCGGATTGGGCCCGCTCCGGCCAACATCAAATCGTGCCTCATGGCTTCGACCGCAACGCGCAGCCGCTGATGCACGTCGACTGTTTCTCCCTGCACGCCGGCCAAGGTATGAGCGGAAGACGCGAAGCGAAGCAGCACGGCAAGAATCACGACCCCAATCGCCGTGGCGATCAGGAGTTCGAGAAGTCCGTATCCCCTCGCGCCCCAGGTCCGAGACAGCGCACATCGGTCGATCATTTGCGCGACTCCATGCTGACGAGATGGATGGCGCCGCTCAGCAACGAGGGATTGTTCCCTCGCGTTCCGACGACGACATCGAAGACCAGCAGGTTGTCGGCATCGCTCGGGTGGGGCTGCACCGCCCAGCGACGAACGTAAACTGCCGCCGCCGGAACCGTCGCGCCGCGATCGATCCATCGGCCATTCGTGTCGAGGTAGTCGACATATCCATCGATGTTGGAGGTCAGCGTCCCTGGCGGCGATCCCAGCAGTCCCGGACCGTCGTCGGTCGCCGGATCGCTGCTCAGGTCCGTGGTAACGTCCGACATGGACATGCTGATCGCCGGTGCGCTGGTCGACATGTGCGTCCAGGCGAGGGACCGCAACTGCTCCATCTTTCGCGCCGCCGCTATCGTCGCAACGGTGCGAGTTCTCGCCTGATGATTCGCCTGAATGGCCATCGATAACACGACGGTCGCGCCTGCCGCGATCGTGGCCGCGATCGCGCACGCGATGACGACCTCGAGGAGGGCGAAGCCCACGCAGTGCGACGTCGCATGGAAATCACGCATTGCGTTCAAGCAGACTGCAACGCACGCTCCACACGGTGTTGCCGGAACGAGTCGCGAATTTGTGAAGAATTTGAGAGGACGTTATGCGGGCGTCAGAAACAACGAGCAGAAACTGCGATCGGATATTAGGTCGACTGGCGCAGAAACTGCGGCGCGGAGATCAGCGAAGCCACCCCGGCGGAATGCCGGCCTTGCGAGCTTCTTCTTCGATATCGGCGATGTCTTTCTTTGCCTGTTCAATCTCGCCCGTCACGCGCTGGAGTTCGGCGAGCGCCTTTTGCCGATCGTCGGCGAGTTTCGCGCGCTGATAGGGATCGTCGCGATTCACGACGTCAGTCGTGAGGGCGTTGATGCGGCTTTGCAGCGCCTCGGCAAACATTTCGGCACGACGCTGCGCCTCACGTGCCTGCACCATCCGCGTTCGCCAGGCCGTTTCTTCTTTCTGGTCGGGTGGCTTCGCTTCCGGAGGCTTCTGATCCGGCACGACCGTGGGCGTTGCCGGTGGAAGCGACGACGCGACGGCAGGCGTGCCAGTCTTCGGGAGATCTTTATCGGAGTAGGTCTTGGCCGCCGTGGCGCCCTTGAGCGCCTTGCGCCGCTCCTGCTCCTTCTGCGCGAGTTCGACGAGCGACGGTGTTTGCGCGAACGCGACGCCAGCGCGAAGACACAGCAACGACGCGAGTCCGACTGCCGCCACACGCGAAGAAATCTTGAAGGTCATAGCTGTGGAAGGGTGGCTGCGACCTCTAGTGTAGCAGAGCGCAATCACGACGAGGGCACCGAGCGTCCGGTCAGTTCGACAATTCGCTCGCGTACTTTATCGGCATCTGGCGCATCCGGCGACAGGCGGAGGTACTCCTGATAAGCCGCGGCCGCCTCTGGACCTTTCTGCAACCGCTCGTAGCTGATGCCCAGTGCCTTCCGGAAGGACGCGTCCTCCGGCTGAAGATCGATCGCCTTCTGGTACTGTTCAACCGCTGCCGCTTCGTCCCCCTTCTTATGCAATGACAGCGCCAGGTTGAACGTGGTCACGTAATCGTTTGGAAAGAGTAACTGCGCCGCACGATAGCCCTGGATCGATTCATCGAGACGCCCAACCAGTCCAAGGGCGCGAGCCAGATTGAATTGGTAGGCCCACCTGTCGGGCGCGAGCGACACCGCGCGAGTCAGGTATGGAATCGCGTCGGCCGGCCGATTGACCTTGACCAGAACCTGCCCAAGATTGCTCAGCGAATCGCTGTCCTGCGGGTTCTTCTCGACCGCAGCTTGGAACTGCGCCAGAGCAGTGGCGTAGTCACCCTCGCCGTACGCAACCGCTCCCGCACCGGAAGGATCCATGAACGGTCGATCGCGCCCGAGTTGTGGAAGCGGCTTCGCGCCCTCGCTCACCGGGGCAGGCGCTTCGCGCGGCGCGGCGGCAACGGGCGGAGTAACCGACTTCGCTGGCGCACGCGGCGTCCCCCACTCGCGCCAGATCCACAATCCCGCAAGCAGCACCACGAAACTGCCGGCAACAAAGGCTGTGATCGTCGCGAGCTTGCGACTCGTCTCGCGTTCACGCGCAGGGTTTGCAACCGGAAGGAAGGCACGGCAACGCGGACACCGCTCTCGTCCTGGCCGAAGCTTGGCGCCGCACTTCTCACAAATCAGGACCGCGGCCGCCACTAGCGGATTTCCCGCCACGAAAGAATGCGCACGCCGACCTGCCCGATGCCGTTGTTGAAGTCTTCTGGATCGCCGAACGCCTCGACCTGCGCACCGTTTGCGCCAGTAGTGCCCGTATACAGGTGCTGATCGACGATGAACGGAGCGGTCGCGCGACCGGCCATAGTCCGCGCGATCGGGCTTTCGTTGTTTTCGAGCTTGCCGTTGTTATTCGTGTCGTATGCCGCACCACCCGCGTAGGTCAAGGCATACAGACTCGAGGTGAAATCCGCGCACGGCGTCCCTGCGGACTCGGTTGTCGTCGTATAGAACACGATATCGCCGGCCACCGACGGCGACGTTGACGGCCGCTCGCCGGTTGCGAGGCCGCCGGAGTTCGTGACCTTCGCAAGATCGACGGCAAACTTCGTCGTCGCCCCTGGAGCGGGAGCGTTGTCTTTCAGTGCATACAGCTTGAATTCGCCCGTGCCACCGGGAGCGGCGCTCGAGAGCAGGTCGCTGCCAGTGGCAAAGAACATGTAGACGTCATTCGTGCCGACAAACAGCAGCGCCGACGAAGCGTAGATGGGTTGACCGGTATCAACCATCTCGTTGACATCGATCTTCCCGGACGAGTCGAAGTTGAATCGCCAGTATCGCCCGTCGATGTCGCCAACGTATGCCTTCGAAACGGCAACTGATCCGCTTTCGCCGGCAGCCGTGGGATCGGCCTGGATGGCGTTCCGCCAACCGTTGGCGGCGACGTCCCCGATGATCACGCAGCCGACGCCGCTTCCCGATCCGCTCGAAATCGTTGCGCACGACGAACCGGAGCTGTTGCCCAGGGGGAGTCCCGTGTCGGCGTCCAGCAGATACATCGCGTTCCCTGCGTTGGGTGCGCTGGCACCGCGGTTCGGAATTACCGCTTCGAGCTCAGGGAAATAGCCAGAACCGACGATGACGGCGGTCACTGATCGATCGGCAGTCAGTGGACCAACCGCGGGGTCTGACCACGTGAACCCAACTGTCTTCTCGGCGAACGTAGCCGTCGCTTTCAGATCTCCGTAAAACCGCTGCTTGCCGCCAGGCGTCCCGTCAAAGAGGGAGAACGTCGCCGAGTAAGTCGGATCAAAACTGTTGTAGTTCGGGAACGACCACTTGAACACGATTGATTCGTTTGGCGCGTCGAACTGGGCGAGCAACGCATTGACCGCGGTCAAGTCGCCGAGCGACGGATCGACACCCATGCCTGCTTCCGTCACGTCGAAGGTCTGGTAGAACGTTCCGCCCGGACCCTGACCGATCAACAGCAACGTCTTCCAGACTCCGCTCAGTTTCACTTCAGCGATCTTCGGCGAACTGTCGACGAAGTAGTCGAATTGATCGACCGCCTGACCGTCGCGGAACGTCTTCAACTTGGGCAACAGGTTGTACGGAATGAAGGCCCACATCTCGTAGCCCGTTCGCGCATCGATCGCGTGAATCATCCCATCGTTGGCGCCGACGAAGATCATGGCGCGACGATCCTTATGGGTTCCGGCAAAGGACGTCGGCGAATCGGCGCGGCCGTAGTCGTCGTCGGGCGGCGGATCGAGGGAGGGCACGTCCATGATCGCCGGCGTCGAGCCAATGATCGCGCCAAGTGGCTGGGAGCGAATTGCGGTGATGAGTGCATTGGTCGTCGCACTCGTGCCCATGATCGGCCCGAGTGTCGCGGCGTTGGCCACTGTGAACGGGATCACCGACCCGCCACCGCTGCCGCTGGGAATGAACGTATAGATGTTGCGCGTGTTCGGATCGGCCGGCGTACGCGCCTTCCCCGCCATGGCTGGGCGGCCGTCGAGATCGGGCCAGAGGCGCGTGCCATCGTTGACAAATTTCCAGCCGGTCGGCTTCGTCGGGTCGGTCACCGGTAGGTAAGTTCGGAAGGCGCGAAGAACGCCGTCGAAACCAGGCAGCGTGAAACCGGCGGTCAGCAGGAAATTACTGCGCTGCTGGAGATCTTGTCCGCCAGGAATCGCCTGGATGTCCGTGTTCAGCAGTCCGTTGCCGCTGGCATCCTTCGCATTCTTCAGATTCACCGTGCCGACGATCGGGCTGACCGGCGTGAATTCGCTGACCGTGCCGGTATCGAATTCGGCGGCTCGCGAGAATCCCTGCTGGACCGCACGATCGACGGCAGCGGTCACCTCGAACGCCGTCGACGCCGAGAAGTACTGTCCACCGCTGTTGGTGGCAATTGCCTGCAGTGATGCGACGTCGGCGGCAGCGGGTTTTACGGCAACCACGACAATCGGGACGCGCTTGCTGACACCGCCGCCGCTGACCGACATGAACGACGAAGCCGTCGTCGCCGTGTTATGCGCCGCGCTGTACGCGGCATCCCCGCTGTCTTTGCCGCCGGTAATCAGGACGATAACCGTGTTGCGGCAGCTGCGGTTGGCGGCCGAATCGCTCGCCATTGCCGACACCGCTGCGGCACGGGCGTCGGCCAACGCAAAGTCGAGCGGCCGATCGGCAACGCCAACGCCCGGCATACCCGCTGGAATCAACGCCGCGGCATCATTTGGACCGCGCGCCAGAATCGACGTGATGGTGTTTGCCGTATTCGCCGCCGGCACGACGACCGTTGTGCCCGCCGGTGCCGTTGTCAGCGAGTAGTTGGGTGAGGCGACGACGCTCGGGGCGTAGATGCCGTAGTTACTCGCGCCGCCGCTCACGTTGCAGGGATTGTTATCTCTGTAAAGTGCTTGTATTGGATCCGCGACTGTAACGGGCTTATCGCAGTTCACGCCCGTACGCCACGCCGCGGCGTTCTGGCGAAGCTTGATCAGTCCCCATCGGAAGCTGCTGCTCGAGTTTTCAGCGACTGCCGCAGACAGTCCCTGTTTGGCGATATGGTAGCGGGTGTTGTTGAGAAACTGCACATCGCCAGGCGCGTTGGACGTCAACGCGTTGGCGGGATCCCAGACTGCAGGTGTCGCGGCAATGCTGTCGGCCGTGTACTTTGCCGGCGCAGCCACGACCTGCAGGTTTCGGTACACGCGGCGGTACGTCTTCGTCGTGACCGTGTTGATGTTGGAAAATGCCGGCATGACCGCGAGATCATCGGCGACCCGGTAAAAGTTGGGATCGTAAAAATTTCCATTGCCGTCGTCGAGCATCCGCATCGACGTGTCGAACACGACGATGATCGTCGGCGGCACGCGCTTGAGGAACAACAGCGGATCGAGCTGCGCCGAGGCAGTCGTCGACCACCAGAACATCGTCACCACGGCCAAGAGAACGGCCGCGCCTCTACGGCGGCTGAACGCACGAAGAAATCGGCCGCGCGATCGCGCGATCGGCCCACTTCGCGTGCGTGGAGAAATCATTTCAGTCATCACTGCACAATCAGGTTGCCGGTCGTGTTGTTCATCCGCATGTTCGTCAGCGATTTACCCGGGGTCTGAACCGCCGCCTTTCGCGCGCGCTGGTTCAATTCTTCCTGTCCGCGCTGGGCGATCTGCCCACGCTCGATTTCGGTGCTCGACGTCCGCGCGACGGTCACTTCGACGACCTTGCGGGTACCAGACGGCCCTACCGCCTCGGCGTGCAACGTCAGCGTGCCGTTTAGGTCGGAGAGTGGATTTCCGTCCGGCGTAGTCGTCAATCCCGTTGCGGGATCGACGGGACCATCCGCGGGATCATCAGCCACCCAGACCGCCACGTACATCGGGCTGTCGATCTGCTGAAAGGGGAGCATGTCTCCGAGCGGACCCCAGGCGAACAGCTTCCACTGCGGATTGTTGGCGCCCCATAGATTCAGTGTGTCGGTCTCGGTCTGGAGCTCTCCCGTGGCCGTATTCTGACCGCAGCAAAGCGTCACCTGTCCGCCGCCGGGCAGCGTCTTGGCCGCGGTCATCGCGCCATCAACAAATCCAGACTGGGCCGTGCCCGCGAGGATGTCATTCCAACGGGGAACCAGCAGCAGATCCTGGACCACGCGTTCGACGGCGGCATCGGCGGCGTAGAGCGCTTCCTGACTATTGCGATAGTTCGCGGCGATATGCGTTTCGGTGTTGCTCACCATCACGACCGCAGCACCCAAAGCGGTCAGCAGCATCATCGCCATCAATGCGATGATCAGCGCTGTGCCGCGTTCATCGGCGAGCCTGGCGTTGAGACGAGACTTGATCGTCATTAGCGTGCCAGATTGAGGTTGCGTGGCGAAACCTCAAAAGAAATCGTGTAATCGGGGACGAATTTCTCTCCGCCCCTCGATGTGCCGGGGTTCTTGAACAGCGCGGTATCGGAACCGCGCAGCGCTGGATTCGCCGCCTGCACCCGCATCGTCACGCGCACCTTCCGGATGCGCAGCAGATCCGCATCGAACGCGTTATTGCCGCCACCGCACATCGGGCCGTCGGTCAGCATCTTGGCGGGCAGCGCGGCGAGCGATCCCTCGTCGGGCGTCAGTGTCGGCATGTTTACGTAGTTGTGGTCCGCATCGTAGAGGCAGTTCGCCTCGCCCTTGGGCGGTTCCGGCTGCCTGGGAGGATTCGGATCGCCGAAGTACTCGAACTTCAGATCCACGACGTTATCGACGAGTGGAAGCTCCTCGGTATAGCCGTCGTAGCGCATCAACTGATTCGTTTGGCTATTGCGGTAGTACGTGTAGCTGACGATCTGAGTGATCGACGCGCCTTCATTGTAGGACGTGCTCAGCTCCTCACCGCGATGCTGCATATGCGCGGCGGCGTCTTGAACCTGCGTGATCGTGAAAATGTCGAAGTTGCCGGTTGTGTCGAAGATAATGACGTCGTCGCCCTCCTTGAAGCCGCACAAATTGTTGGCATCTTCAGGACAGTTCGGCTGATCGGTCACCTTCAATTCCGACGACGGCGTCGGCATCGACTGGCTGATAACCGTCTGCGAGTAACTATTCGGGATGTAGCTCATGGTGATGGTGTCGTCTCTAAACGTCGTCGGCGCATCCGGGCTCTGAAAACCAACCCGGCGCGGCAGGATCGGCGCAAAGAAATTGACAAGCGCACCCCGGACCGGTCCCTGGTAGGGCCCGGCCCCGGACATCACCAACTCTTTGAAAATCGTGTCGTTGCCCACACGCATTCGCTGCTGCATGTCGGCAACTTCTGGCTGCGTCTGCGCATTGCCCTGCGCAGGATTCATCAACGAGAAAATCGCACCGGTTACCGTGATCATGATCGCGGTCGACACGAGCAGCTCGATGAGCGTGTAGCCGGCGTCTGAAGAGCGACGGTCGCGAAGGACGGACGTCATTGCGCTTTCCTCGTCCGCACGGTCACCAGGAGCGCATCGCCCGCCATCCGCGTGCGTGTGAACTGCGATTCGACGCGCGCCTGCTCGCTCGTGACCGGAGTCACGAGCACTTGAATGACGAGCGTGTTGTTCGGGTTCGTCGGTAGCGGCTGAATCGACCAGCGCCGGATATACACGGCCGTTGCCGGCGGTGTCGATCCAGTGCCGACCCAGGTGCCGCCGCCGTCGAGAAAGTCTACGAAGCCGTTGGTGTTCTGCTCGAGTGAATCGGATGGAGACGGATTCAGACCGGAGCCATCGTGCGTCGGCGGCGTCACGGTCAGGTTCGTCGTCGTGTCCGACACTGGAAGGCCCTGGCCTGCGATGTCAAACCCCCACGTCAGACTCCGCAACTGCTCCAGCTTCTGTTCCGCCATCGCCGTGGTCGATGTCGCGCCTTTGGCAATGACGTTCGCCCGCGTCGAGAGCGCAAAGAGCTGCGCGACGCCGAGCGACACCGCCGTCAGGAGGCCCATCGACACCAGCACTTCGATAAGGCTGAAGCCGTGGCTATTGGAGTTGAATCTTGCCCGCATTGTTGACCGTCACAGTCTTCGATTTGCCGTCGCGCGTAATGGTGATCTCCACCGGGGTGGCAATTGTCGTCACCACGCCGTAGACGACTTCCGCCGCCGTCCCGTCTGGACTGAACTGCAGGACCCGATCGCTCACGGTGGCGCCGCCAGGCAGCACCCGCACCGGTCCGTCGAAGTTCGGCCGGGTCATGATGTCGTTGTCCGCCGGCGGAAACGGATACGGCGTCGTCATGCAGCGATTGGTTGCGTTGTCGGCAGTCGTGCCGAGGACTTCGACGCTGCGGATGTAACCGGTCGTCGGACAGTTCAAGCGGACGCGAATGACGCGATTCGACGAAACCGCCTTCAAGCGGGCATCCTGCATCTCGCGCTCGACCATGCGCGTCGCTTCACTCAACTTGATGCTCTGCGTCATGTCTTTCATGACGGGCAGCCCAATGACGGCGAGGACGGCAATCATCGAGACCACCATCAGCATCTCCACCACGGTGAAGCCACGAGCGTTACGCGAGCGGAAAATCATTGGTAACCCCGTGTTGAGCAATAGGGCTGCCACCAAGGGTTATGTCGTTGAGCGGCTTAAGGTAAGTGGCTAGTTCTACAGTGTTTATTCGGCAGGTTCGGGGGTTTTGGAGAGTCCCTGCGCGCAGAATGTTGTGCAGTTCTGGCACGCTCCTAACATTTCTGGTGAGACGGGTTTTTTTCAGGCCGTTCGGAGGGGCAAAGTCACGGTCAAACAGGCGCCTCCGCCTTCGGCATTGGCTGCGCTCACACGCCCGTTGTGGGTGACGATGATCTTCTGGACCAGCGCCAGACCGAGGCCGGTTCCCCGCGCCTTGGTGGTAAAAAATGGCCGGAAAATACGGTCGGCGAGGGCTGGATCGACCCCTGGACCGTTATCGGTCACGCTCACACGCAGAGTTCCGGGGCCATCGTTCCCACCTTCGACGACGATCCGAGGGGACCCAGCGCACGCCTCCAAGGCGTTGCGGCACAAGTTGCTGAAGGCTTGCCGCAACAGCACCTCATCCCCCTCGACGACACCGAACTGGCCTTTGACGACCACCTCCCCGCCCCGGGCCGTGGCTTCCGGTCGGATCTCCTCAGCCGCTTTTTCGGCGAGCACGCCGACATCGACCGGCGCGAGAGCCAGTTCGGCAGGTTTGGCGAAGTTGAGGAAATTGGTCACAACCTGCCCCAACTCCTCGGTCTCTTCGCGGATGCCCTGCACGTACGGCTTGAAATCCGCGGGGAGTCGTTCGAGGTCGAGCAAACGACTATACCCATGGATCGTGGCCAACCCGTTTCTGAACTCGTGAGCGATGCCGGCTGTGAGCTCGCCGAGTCGCGCGAGGCTGTCTTTGAGCCGAAGCTGGTCTTCGAGATCGGCAATCTCGCTCAAATCCGTGAACAGGCAGATGGCGCCGTGTTCGTGGCCGCTTTCGTCGCGGATAGGGGAAACCGTGATTCCCAGATGCGACGCTCCGCTGCCGGGACGGTCCATTTTGACTGCGCGCCGGACGATGGGCCGGCGCCCGACCAGGCATTCCTGAATGACGTGGGCCAGCGGCGCCGAATCGGCGAGCACCTCACGGTAGTCGCGCATCAACTCCGAATTGGGGAGACCGAGCAGTTGCTGGCCTGCCGGGTTCACAGTGCGGACGATGCCTTCCTGACTGACCACCAGCAGGCCGGAAGTGAGACTGGCGATGATTTCGCCACTCAAACGCTCTGAGGCCTCTGCCCTTGCCTGCATCGCGCGCTCCTGCTTGCGCATCTTCTGGAGCGCTTCTTCCATAGCTGCCGCCATGAAGGCGGTTTCGGCGCCGCCTTCGCGTGCAGCACGGGTTGCCGTCCGCGCGGCGGCAAAGAACTTACTCACCGCAAACGCGAGGATGCCGGCGAGGGCTGCAACAATCGCGGTCAGGAGAAGGAGAAGAGTGCCTGCTTTGGTCATTTCAGATAAAGGTAAATGCCTTTTACCTTGTTAGTACAGCCCAACGTACCACTCCACAATCGCCTCCCCCGCGAGCGACGCGACGAGTGCGCCCAGGGCGAGGAACGTCCCGTATGGCAACGCGTATTTCATCCCGCCCTTCCGTGTGGCGATCACGATAAGGCCGATCACCGAGCCAACGACCGATGACAGCACGAGGGTGACGAGCACCAGCTTCCACCCAAGGAACGCGCCAATCATGGCCAGCATCTTGACGTCGCCGCCGCCCATCCCTTCGTGCCCGGAATAGCGGTAGTACGCCTCGCCGATCAGCCACAGCGCGCCGCCGCCGATCAGCACGCCGATGAGCGCGTCGATGATGCCCGGGGGAAGCACAGTGCTCGCGATCAGGCCCACGGCAACTCCCGGCAGCGTGATCGCATTCGGCAGCAAGTGGTGCTCGAGGTCGACGGCGAACAGGACGACCATCGCACACGCGAAAACAAGTCGCGGAACGAGAAGCGCGGTCCAGCCGAACACGACACCGTGCAGCACGAAGAGTCCCATCGTGAGGAGCTCGACGATTGGATAACGGATGGAGATCCGGGTCCGGCACTTGCGGCAGCGGCCGGCGAGCATTGCGTAGCTCACGAGAGGAATGTTGTCGAACCAGCGAAGCTGGTAGTCACAGTGGGGACATCGCGACGGCGGCGAGTTCAGCGACTGTCCGCGCGGAAGCCGATGAATGCAGACGTTCAGGAAACTTCCGACCGCAAGCCCGACGACGGCGAGAAGCGCGATCTGCGTCGGGTCGAGATTCACTGAACCGGCCGGGGCTCCTCCGGCATCGGATAGAGCGGTGACTGCTCCGACACGCGCACACGTCCGGTCGCGGGATCGAGGATGTAGGGCGTTCCGACCGGATCGACTGGCTGACCTGGCAGCACGCCTCGTTTCATGAGGCTGCTCCAGGTGTGCGGCTCACCGCTCGGCAGAGGATATTTCTGAACGATGGCCGCGAGCTGATCGATCTGATCGAGCGCCTGAAGCTGCAGGAGCGACCGTTCGGCGCTCCGCCGCAACCACGCCTCTTCAGACTTTGCGATCTGTTGCCAGAGGAAGCGGGCCGCCGTGCGATCGTTTCCCCGCGTGAGCATCGAGGCGGCGAGCGGCGTCAGCCAGTTCGGTGCATTCGGCTGTGCCGCAGCGCGCTGAAACCACAGCGCCGCGGACTGGTAGTCACGGAGCCGCCAGTAATACACGAAGCCGATGTCATGGTAATACTGCCACTTCTGCGGCATCACCGTGATCGCCTTGCGAAGAAGCGCCACGGATTGTTCCGGACGACCGGGACCGCCCGGGTACGCCTCACTCAAGAAGATCGCACCAAAGCGGTACGCAATGTTGAAATACGGATCCAGCGTCGTCGTCAGATCGAGCAGTGGATACAGCAACTGATACTTGGTTTGCGCCCTCGGTCCAGACAGGCGATCCCCGCCGTAGTGCTGAATCGCGCGTATCCAGTACACGTCAGCGAGGACGGCATCGAACGACAAGGCGATGCGCTGGAGCGCGTTGCCGGAGGTGACGTAAAGAATCTGTTCTCGTGCCGGATCGTCGCGCGGATACCAGCGGTCGCGAACGATCTGGATGGAGATCGCCGCCGCAAACGCGGCACCGGCTACCACCGCGATCCCGAGATCCTTTCTCCCTGTCACTTGAAGTCCCGGCGCGAGAAAATGACGGTCGACACGAGCAGCAACGCGGCGACGTAGGCGAGACCGTACAGCGCAGTACTTCCCATGTAACCGAGCGTGACCGGCAAGCCGTGGACGACTTCGGTTTTCACATCGAAGGCGGAGAGATCGGGCAATACATGGTACGCGCCGCGCGCCAGCTGCGCCGCCGTCTTCGAACTGACGACGCGCTCGAAGTTCTTCAGATCCGCATTGAAATGACCGGCGACGTAGAGACCGAAGGTCATCGCCGCGGAAAGAATCGGGCTCGAGAACGTCGAGAAGAAGAGCGCGATCGCGGTCACCAGCATGAGCTCGATGAAGATCAGGAAGACTGCTTTTAAGAGGGCCGGATCGATGCCGGGCGCGTCCCAACCGGCGCGGATTGTCGGCGGTTCGGTCCAGACCATGTACGCCAGAATCACGTAGAGCGCGATCGCCATCACGCTGACGTTCACCGCGAGCGTCAGCACGAGTCCGGCATACTTGCCGGCAATGAATTGGGCGCGACTGACCGGTTTCGACAGCAACGCATAAATGCTCCGCCGCTCGACTTCTTTCGAAACCAGTCCGATGCCGATGAAGATCGCGATGAAGAGACCGAACACCGACGTCGCCGCAAGGCCGAGGTCCTTGATGATCTTGACGTCCTGCCCGGCAGTGAGCTGGCCGATCAGATACGACGACGCGATGAGGAGAACCGCGAAGAGCACGAGGTTATACGGAACGCGGTCGCGGACGGACTCGCGGAACACGTTAGCCGCCACGACTCTAACGGCTCGCACGAGCGTCCTCCGCATGGGGCGCGCGCGCGCCCGTTCCGACCTCCGCGACATGCTTCATGAAGAAGTCTTCGAGCGTGTCTCGCATCGGATTGAGCGACACGAGCGTCGCCCCGGAGGCGGTCAGTTCCGCGAGGACTCGATCCGGCGGTTGATCGAGCGAAAGTTCGAGTGAATACCGGCCAGGTGAGATCTCGGTCGCGCGCCGGATGCCGGGCCTGACCTTCGACGCCAGGTCCGGCGACACGCCCGCCATCACCAGTTCCCACCCGTGCACCTGAAACGCCAGGATGTCGGCCAGTGCGCCGGATGCAGCCAGGCGTCCGCCGGCGACGACGGCAACCCGGCGGCAGAGCGCTTCCGCATCAGCGAGAATGTGAGAACTGAAGAAGACCGTGCGGCCCTGATCGCGTAGGTCGAGGATGAGCTGTCGAACATCTCGACGGCCGAGCGGATCGAGTCCAGACATCGGCTCGTCGAGGAAGACGACTTCAGGGTCGTTGAGCAGCGCCTGGGCGATGCCCACGCGCTGGATCATGCCCTTGGAGAACTTGCGGAGTTGAAGACGGCGCTCGGCACCGATTCCGACGCGATCGAGAAGCGCCGACACGCGCTTACGGCGGTCTGGACCGGAGTACCCGAAGAGGTTCGCGAAATATCCAAGGAGCTCCTCGGCCGTGAGGTAATCGTAGAAGGAGGGGTTCTCGGGGAGGTACCCGATACGCCGGCGTGTGCCCATATCGCCTACGGGACGACCGAGGATCTCGGCCCGACCTGAGGTCGGAAAAATGAGCTGCATCAGCAGCTTCAGTGTCGTCGTCTTTCCGGCACCGTTGGGGCCGAGAAAGCCGAACACCTCGCCGCTGTCGATGTCGAGCGTCAGGCGATCGAGCGCGCGATAGGAGCGCCGCCGCCAGAAGCCGATTGCGTAATCCTTGGTAAGATCCTCGATTCGAATCGCAGAAGGCATTGCCGGAGAACGGTCAGGCTACTTCGAACGCTTCAACTCCAAATCAATCAACGCATCGAGCGCGGCAGGATCGACGACGCCCGCCGGCAGTTTCTTGTTATCCAGCACGACCGTCGGCGTCGATGTCACACCGACGACGCCGCCAAGATTCGCATCAACCCGCACCTCCTTCAAGGCCTCGGCGTAAGCGCCGTTGAAGTCGGGAATGCCGCCAATGTCGTGCGCGGCGGCGCGCACACCCGAGGGCGTCAGCTTCTCCTGATTGTCGAACAACCAGTCGGTCATCTTATCGGCCTTACCGGTCTGCCGCGCCAGCACCACAGCCGCCGCCGCCTCGCAGGCGGCACTGTGGCTGCCGCCGGGCGCGTACGAGTTACATTCCCCTTCGAGCGGGAAATGTTTGAGGACGAAGCGGACCTGCGAATTGCCCACGTACTTCGCGACGATCGGCTTATACGCAGCGTGTGCCGCGCGGCAGTGAGGACACTGAAAATCGCTGAAGACCACGACCATCACCTTCGCGCCGTCCATGGGAATTGGTGAATCGAGCTTCGGCTGCAGGTCCCACCACTTCGCAAGATCCGCCCGCTGCTGATCGTTGAGCGTCTTCAGCGGAGGCGGCGCAGCATGGGCCGCCTGCTCTTCCGGGAACGAGGCAATGACCGTCCCGGCGCCAGCGACGAACAACAAGGCAAGGACCAGCGCAACGGGACTGGAGACGAATGCGCGGATATCGCGCGGAACACGGCGCGGCAGCGTGGTCATAGGAAAACTTGTCGCTCCTCCGGAAACGATGAAGATGGCGGCGACCGACACATAGGTCACCGTGCACAGCATGCAGAACGTTTTCAGCTGCACGTACGACGCCCAGCCAAGATACAGAATGAATGCCAGACCGACTGTAGAAATGGCGAAAATGTAAGCCGAAATCGCATCTCGGACTGTCGAACCTGCACGCCCGCCGACACCGGCGAGTAGGAAAACGAGAGTGAAGAAAAACACGCCGAAGAGGGCCACCGGCACACCGAAGAGGCTGCCATAGGGACTGAGGTACGCCTGTGTGCAGTTGACGCTTGCGTTGACGTCGCAGAAGCTCGAATAGCTGGGATCGGTCAACAGCTGGTAGTGCACGTAGCTCGACATCGAGGCCGCACCAATTCCAAGCGCGGCAAATGCCAACAGCAACGTACGACTCAACTTAGTCATGCTCCGAAGGCCCAGTTTACTTCATTTCCACGCCGTGAGACGGTGCGCCGCGTTCGGGCATCTCGGGCGCAAACGTCTTATCCGAATCCTCGTACACTACGCGCTCGGTATTGGTCGCAAAGAAACGGCGACCTGAGATACCAGCCTGCACCGGGTCGGCCGTCACCTGGTACGACTCAACAGGAGTGGCGCCGGTGCACGTCAGCCCAGTGTCTGTGACCGCAGTCCCTGCCATCGTGAATTGATAGCCGCTTTTCACCAGAGGATCCACGCCGATGTCGGGACTAAGAAACGCCTGACCTGTTGTCGGCATCGGCGCCGCGAGGCTCGCCAGAGTTGGAGCGTAGCGCTGATTCCCACACAGCTGCGCGAACGTAAACTGCGCCTGATTGATCGCGTGGAGTGTCGAGATGGCGCTGGTCTCTCCGGCACGGATTCGCGCGCTCCTGTAGATTGCCATCGAGACCGACAACAGAACGCCGACCACTGCCAGGACAATCAACAGTTCGACGAGCGTGAAACCGGATGAACGATTGACGTGTGACCGCATCTTTCGTGAAAACAAAAAGGGATGCCGGTATACCCGGCATCCCTCTGTATAACCTGAAAGGGTTCGAAGCTTACTGAATCGGGGTGCCGCCGCCGCCGGGCGCCATCTGCGCTTCCGTCGGCGCGATACCGGTCGGGTCGAAGAAGATCGTGCCCGCCGCGTTGGACGCGAACCCGCGGTTGCCGGTCGTTCCCACGGTCACCGGCAGCGAGGTCGCATAGAAGTCGGTCTGCGTCGCCACGCCGTTGCAGTCGTTCGGTCCAACCGCACCGGTGGCCGACACGGCCAGAAGCACGTTGTAACCGGACTTCACAACCGGGCTCGGAAGCAAGGGGTCACCAAGGTCGGGCGAGATGAAGCCCTGAGCCGAACCCGGGCACGGAGCACCGAGCACCTTCAGGTCGGTCGAGTACCCGCCCTGGCCGGCCGCTGACGAGTAGCTCGCATTCGCCGTATTGATGGCGCGGAGCGACCCGATGGCTGACGACTCGTTACCGGACATGCGGGCGCGAAGAAGTCCGGGAACCGCGATCGCCGCGATGATGCCGATGATCGCCACAACGATCAGCAGCTCGATGAGCGTGAAACCCTTCTGGTTACGAACTTTCATGACTGTCTCCTCACTAAAAATCGATGGCCGCATGGACTTTTGTTGTAGTCGGCCCACAGTGCAGCCCAGCGGCCGACGCCGGGCTTTCAGCAACCGCAGTGCCAGCCCGACAGAACACCTCGTCCCGAGACCTTAAGGCCCACAGGTCGTTGGAGTTATGACTGTCGATCGGAGTGGCTTGGACGGGAAAATCTATTGACAATTTTGGGCGCGGCGACAGTTTTTGTCAACCTCAGGTGGCGTTAAGTGTCAACCGCGGCTGCGCTCCTGGCCCTTGGCTCCTGGCCTCTTGGCTTGGGGCCCAGCCCGCCAGCAGCCAGCCCAGCTACTTCAGGTTGTATTTCTTCGTGTAATACCGGAACGACCTGAAGCTCATCCCGAGGAGCTCGGCAGCCTTGACTTTGACCCCTCCGGCGCGGCGCAGGGCCTCGGCGATGTACTCGCGCTCGATTCCCTGGACATGCCTTTCGAGGTCAAACCCGGCATCCGGGAACGCCTCAGCTGGCGCGGCGGTGGACGCCTCGGCCACCTGGTGACTCAATTGCTCTGGAAGGCTCTCGGGAAGAATGGTCGGCGTTCGCTCCAGCGCCACCGCTCGCTCCATCGCGTTCTCGAGCTCGCGAATATTACCGGGCCACCCGTATTGCGTGAGGAGTGATATCGCCGCTCCGGAAATACCGGAAACCGGCTTGTGCATCTGCTCGGCAAATCGCGATACGAAGTGTTCGGCGAGCAACGGGATATCACCCTGCCGTTCGCGGAGCGGCGGCACACGCATCGGGATCACATTGATGCGATAGAAGAGATCCTCGCGGAAGGAGCCTTCCGCAACCATCTTCGTGAGATCCCGGTTGGTGGCGGCGAGAATGCGAATATCGGCATCGATTTCTTCGGTGCCTCCGAGCCGGCGGAACTTTCGCTCCTGCAGGACGCGAAGCAGCTTGACCTGCACGACCGGGCTCATCTCCCCGATCTCATCGAGAAAAATCGTGCCCTTTTCGGCGACCTCGATCAGCCCCTTCTTATTGCTGTCGGCTCCCGTAAAAGACCCGCGCATGTGGCCGAAGAGTTCCGAATCCAGCAGCGTTTCTGACAACGCGCCGCAGTTCACCGCGACGAATGGCCGCTCGCGCCGGGGCGAGTTGACGTGAATCGCGCGTGCGATGAGCTCCTTCCCTGTTCCGGATTCGCCGGTGATGAGGACGGTGCTGTTCGTCGCCGCGATCGTCTCGATCAACTGAAACAAAGCCACCATCGCCGAACTGGTGCCGATGATGTTCGCGAACTGATGTGACGTTCGCATCGCGCGCTTGAGCAGAACGTTCTCCTGCTGAAGCCGCCGGCGTTCGAGCTCGCGCCCGACGCGCACCCGAAGTTCTGCCGCCGTGTCTTTCGACTTCGTCACGTAATCGGCCGCACCGAGCCGCAGCGCTTCGACCGCGGTCTCGGTCGTGGCAAACGCGGTCATGACAATGCTGACGATATCGGGGGCGATCCGCTTGGCTTCTCGCAGCAGATCAACGCCGTTCATCTGCGGCATGCGGATGTCGGTGATCAGGATATCGACCCGCTCGCGCTTCAGCAGTTCGAGTCCCGCGGCGCCATCCTCGGCGATCAGCACATCGTACCCATCACGCCGAAGCACGATCGACAGCAGCTCACGCATCGATCGTTCGTCGTCGACGACCAGCACACGCGCCGGCGCTTCAGCCGTCTTTGCTGGGTGTTTCTGTACTTCCGTGGTCATGTTTACTCGCTGCGCTCGCTCGCGTCGTCCTTCATATGGCCTGCCTCGCCGTCGCTCACCGGGGGCGAAGGCGGGTCAATTCAACATCGCCGGCGCATCATTGTTACTCCGAGGGGCTGCGCCCCTCCGACTCCCCTGCACGCTCTCTCGCGCGCCCCTTCGCCGGCTCGCTCCGTTCGCGTGGCTCGCGTCGCTCCGCTCGCTCGCGTCGTCCTTCATATGCCCTGCCTCGCCGTCGCTCACCGCGGGCGAAGCCCGGTCAATTCAACATCGCCGGCGCATCATTGGTTGCAGGTGTGGTCAGCGGCAAGGTCACTTCGACGCGCGTGCCGACCCCGCGCTGAGAAGTGACGTGCACTTCGCCGCCGTAGTTGCTGACGATCCGATGAACGATGGCCAGCCCGAGACCAGTGCCTCGTTCGAAGCCGCCGCGAAACGGCTGAAAAATTCCGTCCAGCTCTTCAGGCGCAATGCCGACACCCTGATCCTCGACGCGAATGAACATGTCACCCGGCGAACTTTCATCCGGTTGACGACACGAGACCGATAGCTTGAGGGTGCCGCCGTTCGGCATCGCGCGAAGGCCGTTGCTTGCAAGGTTCCACATCACCTGGCGGATCTGGTTCGCATCAGCGACGTACCACACGGGATCCGGAGGAACGTCGACCTGGATCTGGTGTCCGGCCATCAGCTCTGCATTGTTCTGGAGCAGCGTCGCGGTATCGGTGACGATTTGTCGGACATCCATGCGGCTCGTGCTCAACCGCTGCGGCCGCGCATAGGCGAGAAAGCTTCGAATCGTCTCGTTGAGGCGGTCGGATTCGCGCAGCACGATGTCCATCAGCTGCGACTGCTCTTCAGTGAGCGGAAGCTCCTGCCGCAGGATCGAAATCGAGCCGGACATCGATGCGAGGGGATTGCGGATCTCATGGGCGATACCGGCCGCCATTTCCCCGACTGCCGCAAGCCGCTGCTGGACGCGAGCTTCGCGCTCCATCTTGCGTGACTCGGTCACGTCCTGGAACGTGAACAGAAACCCCGTTTCTCCGCGCGGGGTATACAGCGACGCGGTGCTGAGACCAAGTTCGATCGTGCCGTAGCCGGTGCGTGTGAAATCGATTTCGACGCGTGGCAGCCGCGGCCGCCCCTCTCGCGGTCCAAACATCTCGTTGGCCAACGCATCAGGCATTTGCAGAACCTCGACGACGGATCGTCCCGTCGCATCCGCCGCCTTGATTCCGGTGATCGATTCGGCGGCACGATTGAACGTCAGCACGCGCCCGTCCATGTCGGTCGTCGCCAGTCCGCTCATCAAGCTGTCGATGATGTGCTGGCTGAACGCCTGAAGGTCTTCGAGCTGATTCGAAGTGACGGCGAGACGTTCGTCGGCGCGCCGCGCGCTTTCCGCGAGATGCCCGCTCAGAAGCGCAACCGCGAGGAATCCGAAGACGTTCAGACCAACGGTGAAGATTGCCATCCGAAACGCCGGCAGTAACTCGTAGTCGAGTACGCCCGGAAGGATGCCGCCGCCGTAATACTGACCAAGCACGAGGCCGCTGTAGAGCAGTGAACTCAGGATCGCCACCATCAACCCGCCGCGTCGCGACTGAATCGTGCTGGCGGCAATGATCGGCAGCGTATAGAGCGAGGAGAAGTAACTCGAGACGCCGTTGGTGATGTAGACGATCGCCGACACGATGACCGCGTCGCATCCCAGCTGAACGTCGACCAGCCAGCGGTTCTTCTCCGAGTATTTCAGCGCGAGCGCGTAAACCGCCGTCAACGCGTAGGTGATTCCGATGAGGACGAAGAACGGGTCGATGGGAAACGCGCCGGGGAACTTGAGCCGGACGAGCAGCGCCGAACCAAGCAGCAGCGTAATGACGGCGGCGCGCCCCGTCATCAGCCAGACAAGCTTGGCTCTTAGTGTGTGCATGTTTACTATCGGCTCTCGGCTTCTGGCACTCGGGAGCCAGGAACCGCAAGACGCCTACGTCAACTTGCTGATCAAATCGAAGATCGGCAGATACATCGCGATGACAATGCCGCCGACGATGACGCCCAGGAATGCAATCATCACCGGCTCCATCAGTGTCAGAAGCCCCGCCACCGCGGTATCGACTTCTTCCTCGTAGAAGTCAGCAATCTTGCTGAGCATCGCGTCGAGCGCGCCGGTGGTCTCGCCGACGTTGATCATCTGCACAACCATCGAGGGAAACACGTTCGTCTCGCGCAGCGGCGTCGAAATCGTCTCGCCGCGCTCGATGCTGGCTCGCGTGGTCATCACCGCATCTTCGACGATGGCGTTCCCGGCGGTCTTCGCCGTGATGTCGAGGCCGTCGAGAATCGGCACGCCGGAAGCGAGCAGCGTTGACAAGGTGCGACAGAACCGCGCGACCGCGACCTTCCGCAGGATGTTCCCCAGGATCGGCGTCTTCAGCAGCAGAGCGTCGATCATGTGCCGCCCGTTGTTCGTCGCGTAGTAGTTCTTCAGCGCGTATCCGAGGAGGCCGAGGATGATGACGCCGATCCACCCGTAGCTGACGAGCATGTCGCTCGCGGCGATGACGATGCGGGTGGGCAGAGGCAATTGCGCGCCCAGTCCGGCGAAGAGGTTGGCGAACGTCGGAATGACCTTCCACAAAATCGCCGCCACGACGATGCCGGCGATGACGATGACCGCGACCGGATAGATCATCGCCGACTTCACTTCCCCCTTCAGCTTGACGTTTTTCTCGATGTAGACCGCGAGACGCTTGAGAATCGTATCGAGAATACCGCCCGCCTCGCCGGCTGCAATCATGTTCGAGAAGAGCGGGTCGAAAGTCTTCGGATGCTTCTTCATCGCATCGGCGAGCGCCGCACCCGACTCGACGTCCTCGCGCACTTTCAGGATGACGGCCGAGAAATTCTTATGCGGCTCCTGCTTGCCCAGGATCTCGAGACACTGCACGAGGGGCAGGCCGGCATCGATCATCACCGAGAACTGTCGAGTGAAAATTGCGAGGTTCTTGGCCGGGACCGACTTCCCGCCCTTCGGTCCGGCTGGCTTCGCAGCCTTGGCGACCTTGGCGGCCTTCGACGGATCGATCCGCGTCACCATGATCTGTTCGCGCCGAAGGGCGGCGACGGCGGCATCCATGGTGTCTGCGACTCGTTCACCCGTGACCGTCTGCCCCGCGCGGGTCCTTCCTGAATACGCGAATGTAGGCATAGTTAAGCTCTCGGCTATCTGCGGTCAGCTGTCAGCTACAGCACTGGCTGATAGCTGAAGCTGCTGCCGCTTACCTGGTCCCCGTTCTCGGAATGTTTGCCCCCGGCCGCGTCATGCCGGCGCCTGGGACGACGCCCGTGCCGCGGCTGATCATCTGTTCCAGTTCGTCCTTCAGCGACGACGCTCCGATCGCCGTTTCGAGTGTGATCAGACGCTTCTGATAAAGGGTCGCCAGCGACTGATTCATCGTCTGCATCCCGAACTTCTCCTGGCCCGTCTGCATCGTCGAATAGATCTGATGGACCTTGTCGTCGCGGATCAGATTTCGGATTGCCGGCGTCGGAATGAGAACTTCGAGTGACATCACCCGTCCCTGACCATCAGCGCGAGGCATCAGCGCCTGACACACGATGCCTTCGAGAACGAGCGACAGCTGCGTCCGGATTTGTCCCTGCTGATGCGCGGGAAACACATCGATGATGCGGTTGATCGTCTGCGCCGCCGAGTTGGTGTGCAGCGTGGCGAATGTGAGGTGGCCCGTCTCCGCGATTCTGAGGGCGGATTCGATCGTCTCGAGATCGCGCAACTCGCCGATGAGGACGATGTCGGGATCTTCGCGCAGCGCGGCGCGGAGGGCGGCTGCGAACCCCTGGGTGTCGCTGTGCACCTCGCGCTGGTTGACCAGGCAGCCCTTGTGCTGATGGATGTACTCGATCGGATCTTCGATGGTCAGAATGTGCTCGCGCCGCTCGGTGTTGATCTTGTCGATCATCGCCGCGAGCGTCGTCGACTTGCCGCTGCCCGTCGGCCCGGTGACGAGCACGAGGCCGCGCGGCCGATCGGCCAGCGTGGCCAGGACCGGAGGCAGCCCGAGCTCGTCGAAGCCCTTGATCTTCTCCGGGATCACTCGATAGACCGCCGCGACCGCGCCGCGCTGGTTGAAAACGTTGCAGCGGAAGCGTGCGAGGCCGCGAATGCCGAACGAGAAGTCCAGTTCGAGGGTTTCCTCGAATCGCTTCTTCTGCGAGTCAGTGAGGACGCTGTAGGCAAGTCCCTTGGTTTCTGCCGGCCCGAGCGGTGGCAGGTCGAGCATCTGCAGCTTGCCGTGCACGCGGATCTGCGGCGGTGTCTGCGTGGTCAGATGCAGGTCCGATCCGCTGTGGTCGACGAGGGTCTTCAAGAGTTCCGGTAGTGTGGCCATGGTGTGTGTACTAGTTCG
>DASTVZ010000198.1:0-40731 GCA_035758845.1 Vicinamibacterales bacterium | reverse complement strand
TTTCTCCGGCGGTCTTGCCGTTCGTTAACGGATCGAACACTTCATTGCCCCTGATATATCCACCGGAAGGCGTTCTGAACGACGCTTCCGCCGACCACGGGCCAACAAAGTCTCCCTGACGTGCGCGTACCTTCCACTTGTGCGGCGCATCGAATTCAAGGCCGCACGACGGGTTGTACGTAACGTTGGCTGCGCCAGGATCGGGATCCACCGTCTGGGTGCACGCCGACACAATCTGACCAGAATCGGTCGCAATCTGGAACTGATAACTCAGTTTCAGATTCTTGTTGAACTTTCCCTCCGCCTTCGAGGCGACGAGTGTGAGGGACTCGGGTTGTGCGCCGTTCATGGGTGAGATCACCGTCGGCGCGGTCGCTTTCAACGTGACCCCCTCGGGCAGAGCCTCCGTTGCGCCGCCACCACTGCCGCTTGGCGATGTAGGAGTTTCGGATGCCTTCGAGCATGCGATCGCAAGGGCGAGTACAGCAGCCGCTGAGCAAAGGACAAACCTATTCTGGTACATCTTCGAAGAACCTCTATTGTTGATTGGGGCCCGCTGGGAAGGCCGTCGGTTGGCGAATAATACTACATCGGTGCGATCCTGTCATTACATTTACCGTGCTACCATGTTCCGACCTTCGACACCGCCCGCTTCTCTGCCGGTGTATCGGTCACAGTTGGTCATCAGAACAGGAGTAAATCGTTGCGAATGAGAAAAGCTGCCGGGCTCTGCCTTTTGTTCTGTGTGCTTGCGGCACCGCGCGCGTACGGCCAGATGAAATGGACCGACAAGGGTTTCGCCAACATTAACATCGGAGCTCAATCGGGGTCGCACGATGTTGCGACCGCGACGACCTTTGAAGTGTATGACGAGAACGCACAGGTCAGTACCACACAGAAGACCGGCGGCGGGTTCTTGTTCGATCTGAATGGCGGATACAAGGTCTGGAGCAATCTCGTTGTCGCGGTCGGCTACACGTTCATGTCGGATTCGACCGACGGAGCCGTCACGGCGAGCATTCCCCATCCTGACGTCGCTGGCCAGTTTCGCACCGTAACCGCCACCGCCGATGACCTCAGCCACGCCGAACATGGCATCAACTTCAGCGGCGTCTGGATGGTCCCGGTGACCGACAAGGTCGATGTGGGTGTTTCCTTTGGCCCGACCATTTTCATGGTGAAGCAGGAACTGCCCGACACGATTACGTTCACTGAACCGGCCCCGACGGTGACGGGAATCGCGAAGAAAGACGTCAACAAGACGACGGTCGGCGTCAATTTTGGCGTCGATGTGACGTACCTCCTGAAGAAGAACATGGGTATCGGCGGAATTCTTCGTTACACCTGGGGCTCGGTCGACCTCGACGGGGCGTCCGATTCGCTCACCGTGGGTGGATTTCAGATCGGCGTTGGCGCGCGCTACCGCTTCTAAGCCACGGATGAACACGGATTAACACGGACTCGAAGCCACGGATGAACACGGATTAACACGGACTCTAAGCCACGGATGGAACACGGATTAACACGGACCCTAAGCCGCGGATGAACACGGATTAACACGGACTCTAAGCCGCGGATGAACACGGATTAACACGGACGCTGAGCCTGTAACCTCAAAGGACAGCACATCCAGACCACTGAACTTGATCGCGCCGTCGGTCCGCCACGGACGACGGCGCGTTGGGACCGTACGGCGTTCCTGCTGATCCTGGCGTTCGGCGCCGCCCTTCGGCTCTTTCACCTTACTGCGCCCTTTGTCGACACGCACGCATGGCGGCAGCTCGATACCGCCGCCATGGCGCGCAATTTCTACGAAGACGGTTTCATTCCCTTCGATCCACAGGTGGATTGGGGCGGCCGGCACGGCTATCTCGAGGCCGAGTGCCCGCTCATTCCCGCGCTGATTGCGCTCGTCTATCACGTCACCGGCGTTCACGAGACGGTCGGGCGCGTCATCATCATTGCGTTCTCCCTGGGGTTGATCTGGGCGACCTATCGCCTGGCGCTGATACTCGATGGCCGCCCACCAGTTGCCAACGCCGCGGCGTTTCTCATTGCGGTGTCCCCCGCGTGCATCTTCTTCGGCCGGATTGTGATTCCCGACACGCCGATGGTGTTCTTCACCGTCGTGGCGCTCGTCGGATTTGCTGAATTCAGCCGGACGAATTCCGCACGGTGGATGTGGATCGGTGCGGCCGCGCTGACGATCGCGTGCCTGCTCAAACTGCCCGCCGTTTTCGTCGGACCGGCGATCGTTGCGCTGCTTGTTCAGTCGCGAGGCTGGCGGGCATTTCGCGATCCTCGCGTATGGATCGCGGGCATCGTGCCGCTGGCCATCACCGCCGCCTGGTATTGGCGCGCGCACATCATCTTCGAGCGAACAGGCCTGACGATGGGGATCCTGGGTGCGCCGACAAAGATGTATCCCGCTTACGTCAGCCCGGGACCATGGCCGAACTTCTACTCGAAGTGGAGCACGGCTGCGCTGCTGTCTGATTCCGATTTCTATGAGCGGATCTTCGTCCGCTTCTATCACATTCTGCTTCTGCCCTTCGGATTGGTGGGCGCGCTGCTCGGGGGCTTTCTCTGGACGGCGCGCGGCCGCGTCCCGATGATCGTGTGGCTGATCTCACTGACGATCTTCTTCTTCATCGCCGGCGAAGTGCATCGCGTTCACGAGTATTACCAGCTTCCATTCGTCGTCGTTGCCGCGATGTTCTTCGGAGGCGCGGCGTGGCCGCTTTTCGACGCGGCGTGGTTGAGCGAGCGGATCGGCGCCGATCGCTGGCGATTGGCGAAGTACGCCGCGATTGTTGCGCTGCTGGCGATGGCCTCGATCTATTGCAGCAGCCTCACGCAGGTATACTTCGCGCCGCGCGACATGGCGCAACGGATGCGCCAGGCTGGCCGCATCGTCGACGTCATCACCGACGACAACTCTGTCGCCATCGTTGTCGACGACTACGGGATCATGTCGCCGATCTTTCTGTACTTCGCACATCTGAAGGGCTGGAGCTTCGAGCCCACCGACGTGTCACCGTCGGTTGCCGATAATCTGAGACAGCTCGGGGCGCGGTATTTCGTGACGACGCGATGGGATGATCTGAAGAATGCCAGACCTGATACGGTGGCGTTCCTCGAGCTGTATCAGGATGTGCCCGTGGCTGGAGCACCAGCCGGGACGCGGCTAATCGATTTGAAGCTGAGAAAGTGATGGGGGGCAAACCAGGGTCAGACCGGGGTCGGATCCCGGTCTGACCCCCGTCTGACCCCCGACTAAATCCCCGAACAGCTGCCGACCGGGAACGGCTTATACGTCGCGCCGAATCCAGCTTCAGCCCACTGCAGGCGCAAGGGTTCCGACGTGTTGTCGTAGTCGAACGCGATATCCACGCCCATATCTCCACCCGCCTGGCGCCACGCAAGGAAATCGATACTCAGATCCGGGCCGCCGCGCTTCAGATTCTGTCCGAGGTCGAGCCCGCCGCATTTGCCGGCCTCGATGATGCGGTCGCGGATGAAACCCATATTCGCCTGCCGCTGGCCGAGCGAAACGCCGGCGACGAGATACTCCGGATACTTCGCTGCAATGCAACTGACGATCGCCGGACCGTTGTTCGATGCGCACGATCCCCCGGGCCTGGGTCCTGGATTTGGAGACGGTCCCGGTGACGGGGTCGCAGCCGGGGTGCGGAAGGTCTGCGTCGTCGCCCACGCGCTCGTGGTTTCACCGTCGCCGGAGCGCGCACGCCAGTAGTGCAGCGTATCCGCGGCAAGATCCGAATTCGGGGTGAACGTCGTCTGTCCGGGACCCTCATTTGAAACGCCAGAGGCCACAATCTTCGTGAACGCCTGGTCGGTGGAGATCTGGAATTCGTACGAGACGGTGCCGACGGCGATATTTCGATCCGAATTGTTCACGGTCAGAGTCGCCCGTCGCGACCCGGCCCGGTCCCCATTGACAGGGGAGACCGGTCCCGGCGGATTCAGTACAGGCTTCGGCAGAATCTCGAACTGCGACGCCGAATACTCGCTCGAATTTGCGCCGTCGTCCGCCTTCGCCCGCCAGTAGTACGAGCGGCTCGAATCGAGCCGGTCGATTTGAACGCTCGTGCGGTTGTTATCCCCCTGCGGGACGCCGCTTCGGGCATAAACCTTCGTCGTGAAATTGGAATCGGTTGCGACTTCGAAGAAGTAACTAACCGGGCGCACGCCGTTGGTCGTCGCGTTCTCGATGATCAGTTTGATCGGCTGGGCCGATTCCTTGTACTTGAACCCCTGCGCTGGTTCAATCAGCCTCGGCGCGGTGATATTCACGCCGGCAATCGGGCCGGCGACGGACGGGCTGAGTGGCGTGCTGCTTTTTTGCGCCTCACAGCCCGCGAGCATGATTCCAAGAGCTGCGCACAGCGCTGCAATCGGCTGGCGATACGTCAACATTGGGACCCTCAGACCAGATTTTCAAAAGCGCGCGCAACGCGGTGCAGCCGCGTGCAGCGACACTATCGGCAGGAGCTGGAGCCGCCTTTAGGGGAGCCTGGCATTGTATTGCCGAGCTTCCTCAGAATAGAGCCCAAAGACACCGCAGTCAAGCGGCGCCCAGCAGCCTCCTGATCACCTCATTTGTCGGGAAAGGCAGCACTTCGCCGCCTCGAGCGGATCGATAATGGAAGGGATGTCGCGCCCCGTCAAGCTCAGCTGAACGCCCGTTACTCTTCCGCGAGCACTGCACCGAATCCCGCCTGTGCGCGCCCAGCGTGTCGCACCAGATAGGTGACGCCGCCAGACAGCGAGAAAAGCAGGATCAGCGCCGCGCCCATGAAAGACACGACAAGAGCAGACTCGAGCGGTAGGCCGAGGCGAGTGAAATAGAACCCAAACGTGGCTTCGCGCACGCCGAAACCGTTCATCGAAACCGGTAGCATCTGAACGATGAGCGTGATTGGAACGATCACCGCGAGTTCGGCAACTCCAATGGGAACGCGCATGCTATGCGCGATGGCGACGTAAAACCCGACGATCGCTGCCTGAACCGCGACCGCACCAACGAAGCAGCCGGCAAGCACCCATGGAGTTTGCTGAAACCGAGAGAGGGTCGCTGTAAATCTCGCGAGTCGCTCATCGACCCACTCCGCATGAAGACGGCGCAGTGGGTGAGCGAGCCGCGCGAATGCATGGGGAAAACGAACAGCAGCGATCGCGAAGGTTGCGGCAACCGCAAAGCCGAGCCAGAGAATTCCCGCGCCGAGCGTGTGGCCATCGCCGAAACGGGGATTCACAGTCGATCCCACTGCGGCGACGAGAACCAGCGCAAGCAGCCCAATCCCTCGATCCAGAAGGACAACAGTCGTTGCCAGGGTGCGTGAGCCCGCCACCGGCGCTGTATCTGCGATGCGGACGACATCCCCACCGATGTTGCTCGGCAGGAAATTATTGAAAAAATTCGCGACGAGAAACGATGCCGTCAGCGATCGAAAGCGGAAGTCGAGATGTTGTGCTTTAAGAAGAAGGGCCCATCGCCAGGTGCTGATGAGCGTCATCGCGAGATACAACGCCAAGGCGCCGATCAGCCATGACGGCGACGCCTGACGCGCGACCAGCCACAGGCGACTGATGTCGACCCGCGTAAACAGGACCCACAGGAGCGCCACGCTGACCGCCGCTTTGGCGACCGACATCAGCAGGCTACGCTTCGGCCTTGCAGCCGAAGACGGGTCAGCGTTTGAAATCATGAATTGAGAACAGGGCCCGAGGCAGGGAACTCGCGACCATCAAGAAATGGTAACACCTTCGTTGACCTTTCACCAGCCGATCCCTACAATCCATGAGACGCCGTGAAAATCCTCATGATTGCCCCGGAGCCGTTCTTCGAGCCCCGCGGCACTCCATTCAGTGAATACCATCGGATTCGCGCTCTGATCGATCTTGGACACACGGTCGATCTCGTGACCTACCCCTTCGGCCGCGATGTGTCGATGCCCGGGCTTCGAATCTTTCGGTGTGCGCGCCCGCCGTTGATTCACGACGTTCGCATTGGCCCATCGCTCGCCAAGATTCCACTCGACTTGACGCTCGCCTTGGCGGCGATCCGGCGCGCAGCGGCGGATCGGTATGATGCCGTTCATTCGCATGAGGAGGGGAGCATCATTGGCGTGCTCCTCGCGCTCGCGCTGGGCGTACCTCATCTGTACGACATGCACTCGAGCCTTCCCCAGCAGCTGACGAACTTCGAGTTCACGAAGTCCAGGATTTTGAGGCGCCTGTTCGCGCAGATGGAACGGTTCGTCGTTCGCCGTTCGAACGTGGTCGTGGTCATCTGTCCGCATCTCGCGAACTTGGTCAGTGAGATCGAGCCGGCGGTTCCGTCGGTGCTCATCGAGAACGCACCCGGTTCGGGTGACGTGCCGCTCGATGGGTCGGGCCAACGAATTCGCGCCGAACTTGGCATCGGTCACGACACGCCGATCGTTCTTTACACCGGCACGTTCGAGAGTTACCAGGGACTCGATCTGTTATTTGCCGCAGCGCGTGACGTGCTCACGTCAAGACCGGACGTTCGATTCGTGCTGGCTGGTGGCCGGCCGGAACAAATCGAGATTGCCCGTGAGCAGGCACAAGACGCCGGCGTCCACGACGCAGTCGTGTTTGCCGGTCAGCGGCCCGCAGAGGACATCCCGTCATTTCTTGACGCGGCAAATGTGCTCGTCTCGCCACGCAGCACTGGAACGAATACGCCGCTCAAGATTTACCAATACCTGCGATCGGGTCGGCCAATCGTCGCCACTCGCCTGCTGACGCACACGCAGGTGCTCGACGATGACGTGGCATTTCTGACCGCGGCAACGGCAGACGCATTTGGCGCCGGGATCCTCGCGGCGCTGGCCGATCCTGCGCGCGCCCGTTCGGTTGCCGATCAGGCGCGCGAGCTCGCTGAAACCAAATACAGTTACGAGGCCTATCTCGCGCGCACCCGGCAGGCCTGCGCGTATCTGATCCGCGATTCGGCGCCCCAGGTCGCCGGAGGCGTCGCGTGACCGGCGCAAGGGCGCCGCGTTCCGATCACTACAGCTATCGCGTCTACGCCGATCCGACGATGGCGGAGTCGTTCGACGACCGCCGCTTCAGTGGACCCATTGGGCAGCTGATCGCCCGCACTCAGGAACAGGTCATCGCCGGCTTTCTCGATCCCGTGGAAGGGCGCGAGGTGCTCGATGTCGGCACCGGGACTGGCCGTGCCGCGATCGCACTGGCGCATCGCCGCGCGCGAGTGACAGGCATCGATGCGTCAGCCGAGATGCTCGCCGTCGCCGAGCGCCGCGCCCGCGAAGCCGGAGTCGATGTGACATTTCTACGAGGAGACGCGCACGGTCTCGGGTTTAACGATCGCTCGTTCGACACGGTTATTTGCCTTCGGGTACTGATGCACACGCCTGATTGGCGAAAGTCTGTCGCGGAATTGTGTCGCGTCGCGCGCGATCGTGTGGTGTTCGACTATCCGGCGCTCTTCAGTGTCGCGGCGCTGCAATCCGCCGCTCGACGGACCGCGTATGCGTTTGGAGCGGAGGTCGAGGCATATCGCGTGTTCCGGAGCGGAGCAATTGCCGCGGCGCTCGAGTCGCACGGATTTCGCGTCACCGGCGAGCACCGGCAATTCGTTCTGCCAATCGCACTGCACAAGCGACTCAATTCGGAGGCCGCAACCGGCCGAATTGAGCGAGCCCTCTCGCGTGCCGGGCTTACGCGCGTCTGCGGCTCGCCCGTAACGGTCGTGGCAGAGCGTTGCGCGTCCTAGTCACCGGGGCGACAGGGTTTACCGGTGGCCACCTGACCCGGTGGCTGGCTGCCCGCGGCGATCGCGTCCGCGTGTTGGTAAGACGCCCACCGGGGTCAGACCCCGGTCGGTCGGCTACACACTTCGGGGTCGCGCAGGTCGAAGTGATCTCCGGCGACTTGACGGACGCGAATGCGGTCAAACAGGCGACCGACGGTGTTGACGTCGTCTACCACATTGCCGCCATCTACCGGCAGGCCGGCCTTCGTGAAGAGCAATACCGCGCGGTGAACGCAACGGCTGTTCGCACCATCATCGAGGCCGCAAAGGCGGGTGGTGCCAAACGGGTTGTGCACTGCAGTACTGTGGGCGTCCATGGTGACGTCGAACATCCTCCGGCAAACGAAGACGCGCCGCTGCGGCCAGGCGACATCTATCAAGAGACGAAGCTCGAAGGCGAGAACATCGCTCGCGCCGCAGCGCGCGAGACGCGAATGGAGGTCGTCATCGCGCGACCGACCGGTATTTACGGGCCGGGGGATCGCCGTCTGCTGAAGCTATTTCGCGGTGTCGCACGCCGCCGATTCGTCATTCTCGGGAACGGCGAGATCTTTTATCACCTCACCTACATCGACGACCTCGTCGCCGGTTTGTATCTCTGCGCGACGGTCGCCGCTGCTGCCGGACGAACCTACATCCTGGCCGGCGGTGAAGTCACGACGTTGAATCAGTTGGCGGAGCTGATCGCGGAAGAAGCACACGTGCCGCCGCCGCGATGGCACCTGCCCGTCTGGCCGTTCTGGTTTGCCGGCGCGATATGCGAAGCCGCGTGCCGCCCGCTTCGTGTCGAGCCCCCCATCTATCGTCGACGCGTTGATTTCTTCACCAAGAGCCGCGCGTTCGACATCAGCCGCGCGCGTGCCGAGCTGGGTTATGCCCCGGCGGTCGGATTGCGAGAGGGCATTCGTCGAACGCTTGATTGGTACCGGCGTGAAGGATGGCTGTGATCGAGTTCATGTTCACTGCGCAGGTGCACAGAAATAAATGCGGGTGATTACTTCACGGCCGCCCGGGCAGGGAGTACGGGATATTCGGATAGCTTCGGTGCGGTGCTCCTCGACGATGCGGCGGTATTCGGCAATTCTGCTCAGATCGGTGGAGTGGACGATGATCCGTTCGTTCGTCAGAAATGAGATGTAGTACGCGAGCCAGTAGTCGGCGTAGGCGTAGCGAATGCCCTCCATTTCGAGCTGACGAATCACGGTGAGTTTCACGCCCGCGGGCGGATGCGTCGCATACTCGGCCCACAGCCGCACGTGGCCCGCGCTCGTTCCTGCGACCCACGCGAGCATCAAGACCGTCCACAAGATGGCAGGCGCGCGAACGCGCTCTATACGCAGATACCACGCCGCCAGGCCAGTCGCGCCGATGACCGACAGCAGTTCGTAACGCATGGTGCCGATCGCGCCGCAGCGCAGCATCGTATACGCCGCAAAGGAGAACAGGCCGACGAGTACGAGATACGCACACGCGTCGTACTCTGGACGCCACCGCCGCTCGCGGACAAGCGTCATTGCGATGCGGATAATCGGAATGGCGAAGAGACCGATGAGAAGCAGTCCGCCCCATGGGAGTCCCTGCGTTGCGTTGCTGTCGATACCGTATTCGCGGAGCCGCTCCGGCGTCATGCCGAACAGTCGCGGCAGATGAGTGGTGAGTCCGGCTGATACGCCGGCGGCCAACTTATCCGCGTCAATGCAGACGCGGTTCCAGAGATTCCCGAGGTTATCGCCAGGCGTCTGCTGATACAGATCGAGCGGCGAGGTCCCCGGTCCCGCCGCGGATGAATACTGTTTGATCCACGTGACCACCAACCAGACCTCGGCGGCTGTGCGAAACATTTTCAGCCATCGGACAAGGCCTTCGCGGGTGAAGAGCACGCGATGCGCCGCGTCGATGACCAGGAGGGCAGCGACTCCATAAATCGAGAACTCGCGGTTCAAAAACCCCAGGCCGATAGTGATGCCGCACCAGTTCGGACGGTTGCGGGTCAACCAAATCAAAACGACATACAGCGACGGTTCGATGATCCCGCCGCCGGCTTCGACGAACTGAGCCGCCGTGCCGGGAGCGGGAAGCACGAAGAAAAGTGTCGCCAGCACCGCGAGCCACGGACTCAAGCCGACTTCGCGCGTGAAAATGCGGACCAGCAAGAGCGCGATGGCGACATTGATGATCAAGACCGGGAACTTCAGCGCCGCAACCGACGCGCCGACGATGAGAAATACCGGCGCGGCAAGCCATGATTCGATGCCAAGCAGATACGTCTGCCCGTACATGAATAGCGGGAACGCACGTCCTTCCGCGATGTGCTTGGCCATCAGGCCGTAGACCGCCTGATCGGAATCGAAGTACGACTGCGGCCAGAAGACGAATATCGCCGAGCGAAAGAGGATGAGGAGGATGACGACCGGGAAGAGAATCCGCCACTCGCGCGAGCTGAAGAACGCTGTCTCGCGCCACTGGAGCATGCGGGCCGGTATTATATGCTTATCCGCCGATGGCCGACATCCCGCGCGCGCAGGATCAGCTCTTCGATCGCCGCACGTCGGCGCGCGAAAAATATTCGGCACTGATCGTCGGTCGCCCCGGCTGGAGAAACTTGCTCGCCTACGAGCTGGTGATCGTGTTCTCGCAGAACGCCCCGGGAGCAATCGGACTTGCTCTTCGCAGGGCGCTGTATCCGCTCCTTCTTGGATCGTGCGGCCGCAACGTCGTGTTCGGTCAGAACGTGGTGCTCCGGCACCCGCACAAGATCCGCATTGGCGACGACGTCGTGATCGATGACAACTGTTTGATCGACGCGAAGGGAGAGTCGAATCGCGGGATCACGATCGGCAACCGGGTGTTCATCGGCCGCAATTCGATTCTCTCCTGTAAGAGCGGCGACATCGATCTCGAAGACGGCGCCAATATCGGTTTCAATTGCGAGATCTTCTCGGCGAGCACCGTGCGCATCGGCCGGGACACGCTGATTGCGGCGTACTGTTACGTCATCGGCGGCGAACACGACTTCAGCGATCCGTCACAGCCGGTGCTGGCACAGTCGCGGCGATCGAACGGCGTGACGATCGGCGCGGGAGCCTGGCTGGGCGCCGGGGCGAAGATTCTCGACGGTGTCTCGATTGGCGATCGCGCGGTGATCGGCGCGGGCGCCGTGGTTCGAGAGGCGATACCGAGCGCGGCGGTGGCGGTCGGTGTCCCCGCGCGCGTCGTTGGCCAGCGCGACGCCGACAACCGCGCGGCAGTGATTTCGGGGTTGGAGAGCCGGTGAAGCTCAACGTCCTCCAGGTCTGCGATCATCTGGGTTGGGAAGGGTCGCGCATGCACGGAGTGAAGCGGCTCTTTGCGTGGATGATTCCGCGGTTCGACGCCGAGCGTTACCACGTGTCGCTCGTCAGCCTGCGCAAGAAGGATCTCTCCGAGGAGACGCTGGAATCGTTCGGCGTCGACATCACGTATCTTCACAAATCGAAATTCGATCCGGCGACGCTGCCGGCGCTGTTGAAGGTCATCGATCGGAAGAAGATCGACATCCTCCACCTGCATGGGTATGGTGCGACGACGTTCGGGCGGGTCGCTGGCGCGATCCGCCGTCTGCCCACCATCGTCCATGAACACGCGAACCTGACCGATACGCCGTGGTTTCAAAAAATCGCCGACAGCGCGCTCGAACCGGTCACTGATATCGCGATCGCGGTGTCGAAGAGCACTGCCGACTTCGTCATCAATGCGCGCCGCATTCCGCCGGCGAAAGTGAAAGTCGTCTACCTGGGGGTTCCGCTCGAGGAGTTTAGTCGGACGCGATCGCAGGATGAGATTCAGGCCGCGCGCGCCGAGCTGGGCATCGCGCGCGATGATGTGGCGATCGGGACCGTCACGCGGCTGCACGACTCGAAAGGCAACTCCTACCTCGTCGATGCCGCGCGCCTCGTGTTGAACGAGCGTCCGCATGCGCGCTTCTTTATCGTCGGCGAGGGACCGCTGCGCGAATCGCTCGAGCAGCAGGCGCGGGCGCTCAACCTGGGCAATCGATGTACCTTCGCGGGCTTCGCCAAAGACGTTCCGCGTGTGCTGTCCGCATTCGACATCAGCGTATTCCCATCGCTGTGGGAGGGGACGCCGCTGACCGTGTTCGAGGCGCTGGCCATGGGCAAGGCGATCGTGGCCACGGACGCGGATGGCTTGATCGATGTGTTGACGCCGGAGCATGACGCCGTCATCGTTCCGAAACGGAACGCTCGCGCGTTGGCTGATGGCCTGATACGCGTCATCGACGCGCCACACACGCGCGAACGGCTGAGCGCGGCGGCATTCGAGACGGGGAAGAAGTACGACATCACGGCGTTTGTCCGAAAGATGGAGCGCCTGTACGACCTGCTGCACCGTGTGTCGCGCGCGACGAAACGCAAAGGCGTGCTCGTTTCGGATTTGTCCTTCCTGACGGGGAACGCCCCCGTATGATGGTCGACCAGCCGCCGTTCCCCACCGTGAATCATCGTCCCGGAGTCATCGCCGCCGCGGTGTTCCTGTGCATCTACGGCACGCTCGCGCTCACGGTCGACTTTCCCCGCGCCGCCCAGGGCTTCAAGAGCGACGAGGCCACCTATTACATGATGGCCTACAGCCTTACCGAAGACGGGGATCTGACGTACACGAAAGACGATTTGGTTCGCGTGTGGCGCGAGTTTCCAAGCGGGCCGGCGGGAGTGTTCCTGCAAAAGGGCCGGACCTGGCGGGGCGCCCCCGATCCCGATCCGAATCGCTTCTATTACGGAAAGTCGTTCATCTATCCGCTGGTTGCCGCGCCATTGGTGAAAGTGTTCGGCACGAACGGATTTCTCGTGCTGCACGCGCTGCTGCTTGCGACAGTGATTCTTTGCGGCTATCTGTTTCTGCACGCTCGCTCGAGTTCGCTGGTTGCCGTCGTGCTCGCGTCCGGTTTCGTGATGGCCTCAGTTGTGCCGGTCTACTTCGTGTGGCTGATGCCCGAGGTGTTCAACTTTTCTGTCGTGTTCCTGGCCTACTTCTGCTGGCTCTATAAAGAGGTTGCGCGGCGAGAGCAGGCGCAGCCCGGAACGAAGTGGCTGTTCTGTGGTCGGAGCGATGTCGTCGCGGCGGTCCTCCTCGGCATCGCGACGTTCTCGAAGGTGACCAACGCATTGCTGTTCGCGCCGATAGTGTTGTGGCAGCTGTGGACATTTTTTCAAAAACGGTCGATTCGAGCGGCGAAGATTGCGGCCAGTGCATTCGCATTCCTGTTGGTTGCCGGTGGACTGTATGCGATGAACAAGGCGATCTCGGGGGAGTGGAACTATCAGGGCGGCGATCGCGAGACTTACTACGTCGAATTCCCGTTTCAGAACCAAGCCACGAAACACGAGCTCGGCCTCGAGAAGTCACGCGGCGGAGAGCTTCTCGGTCACATCATTTTCAATCAGCGCACCTTCACGTCGAACCTCACGCATAACCTCGAATACTTTTTCATTGGCCGCCACACCGGACTCGTCGGTTATTTCTTTCCTGCAGTGTTCGGGATGTGCGCGTTTCTGCTTGCACCACGCCACCGTCCGGGGTGGCAGTGGCTGGTGCTGGCATCGGGCCTGCTGCAAGGACTCGTTTTCCTGATTCTTACGCCGTACACGTGGCACGGCGGAGGGGTTGGAAACCGTTATTTCTTCAGCGGCTATGGCGTCATGCTGTTCGTGTTTCCGCCGATACAGTCGGTCAGCGCATCGTTCGCGCAGTGGGCAATCGGTGGACTGTTCGTCGGGCCGATGGTCCTGAATCCCTTTGTTGCGTCGTTTCATCCGGCCGACAACGCGAAAAGTGGCCCGCTTCGAATGCTGCCGGCGGAACTGACGCTGGTCAACGATCTGCCGGTGAACAATGAGCCGCAGCACGCACGGCTCTGGTTTGGCGATACGGGACAAGGGGATCCCGGATTCCTCGTCTACTTCCTCGACGACAACGCCTTCGATCGAGAAGCAGACAAGAGCTTCTGGACTCGCGGACACGCACGCGCGGAGTTCATCATCAAGACCGACCGCCCGATCGTGCGGGCGAGATTCACATTGACGGCCGGCCCGGTTGCCACCGATGCACGCGTGAAGATCGGCCGCCGGGTTCAGGAGGTTCATCTCGAACCGGGAGCGTCGCGCGATATCGTGTTTGCCATGCCGCCAGGACTGCCATACGAAAAGGAAGTGCAGGCGCTCGCCTGGACCGCCTCCGTCTCGAGCACCAGCGGATTTACGCCGGTGTTTTTTGATCCAGGTTCAACCGACGCGCGCTACCTTGGCGTGCGCGTCAAGCCCGTGCTCGAAGCGGGCTCGCGGTGAGAATCGCCGTCGTCACCTCGAGTCCCCCGATGGTCGAAGGGGGCCACATGGTGATCGCGCGGTCACTCGTGCAAGGCCTGCGCGATGGTGGGCACACGGCCGACATCATCGTGACACCGCAGAATCGATTTGGTCGACAGGCATCCGCATACCTTGCCACCTGGTTCACCGACGTGGGTTCGTCCGATGGCAAGCCGATCGATCAGGTGATCAGCCTGCGGTATCCGAGCTATGCCATCCGCCATCAAAAGCACGTGTGCTGGCTGAATCACACGATGCGCGAGTACTACGACCTCTGGGATCGATTCAGCGCCGGCCTCGGGACGGCCGGCCGCTTCAAAGAGAGCGTGCGGCGGGCAGCGATTCACGCGACTGACCGATATCTGTTGACGCGGAACGTCTCGCGCCTGTTCGTGCAGTCGCGGACGATTCAGCGGCGATTGGCGATCTGGCCGGAGCTTCGAACGACAGTCTTATACCCGCCGCCACCGCAGCGCCCGTATCGCTGTGACGAATACGGTGATTACGTGTTTCTGGTGTCGCGGTTGACACAGCTCAAGCGGGTTGACTTGTTGATCGAGGCGCTCGCACAGCCGGGTGTAACGGTGCGTGGCGTGATCGCTGGGGAAGGGGAGGAACGTGGCGCCCTGGAGGCGCTCGCGCGCGCGCGCGGCGTCGCGGATCGTGTCACCTTCGCCGGCCGCATCACCGATGACGAGCTGGTGCAGCATCTGGCGCGGTGTCGCGCCGTCTGCTTTCCGCCGTTCGAAGAGGATTACGGCTTCGTCACAGCGGAGGCGTTTGCCTCGCGCAAGGCGGTCATCACCTGTCGCGACAGTGGGGGGCCGGCGGAACTCGTCGAAGATGGAGTCAATGGAGTGGTCTGCGATCCAACACCCCAGGGCCTTGCGTCAGCTCTTCGTCGTGTCATGGATGATCCTGCGGCAGCCGATCGAATGGGCGCCGCCGCACTCGCATCGACCGCAAAGCTGAGTTGGCGCGATGCGGTGGCGCAGCTGACCGCCTAGGGTACACTTCGTAAATGCTGATTGTTGATTGCTGATTGCTGATTGGTAACAGCCATTTCTTACAATCAGCAATCTAAAATCAGCCATCAGAAATTTCCGTATGTCATACCAATCGCCGCTCGAGACCAGACTCGCGAAAAAGGTCACCAAAGCCATAACCGAATACTCGCTGCTCGAGGATGGCGATCGTGTCATGGTCGGCCTCTCCGGGGGCAAGGACAGCTGGGCGCTGCTGAATATACTCGACGTGCTCAGACGGCGTGCGCCGATCCAGTTCTCGCTGGTCGCTGTCTGCGTCGATTCAGGTTACGAGGGATTCCGCCACGACCTCATCGCCAGCACGTGCGAAGAGCGTGGCTGGGAGTATCGCATCGAGCACACCGAGATCGGCGACGTCATGGACGATCTCCTCAATGGCGCCACGCCGTGCTCGCTGTGCGCACGCCTGCGCCGCGGCGTGCTCTATCGTCTCGCAACCGAAGTCGGCGCGACGAAGATCGCGCTCGGGCATCATCTCGACGATTTCATCGAGACGTTGTTGCTCAATCTGTTCTTCGCCGGCGCGCTGAAAGCGATGCCTGCGCGCCTGGTCTCGGACAACGGTGAACACGTGGTCGTGCGTCCGCTCGTCTACGTCACCGAGGCGGAGGCGCGAACCTACGCCAAAGAGGCGGCCCTGCCGGTCATCAGTTGCTGCTGTCCTGCCTGCGGTGATCTGAGTCTTCAACGTCAGCGCGTCAAGCGTCTGATTGCGCAGCTCGAGGTCGAGCATCCGGACGTGAAGAACTCCATGATCCGTGCGCTTGGCAACGTCGTCAGCCGGCACCTCCTCGACCGGCGGCTCAATCCCCTTCCGGAACTTCATGACGCCGCGCTCGCGTCGGGTGCGGTGCCGTTGATACTCAAAAGATAGTTTCGCCGGAGCTTCTGTTGAAAAAACTTGCGCTGTTCCTTGGCTTCATCGCTCTCGTCTGTGTTCCATCTGTCTACGCTCAACAGCGACCACTCGTCACTGAGGACCCCGAAACCATAGGCTCCGGTCTGGTCCTCATCGAAGGCGGCTTCGATCTGCAGAAGGATGTGTTCTATCCGGCGTCCGGCCTGCAGGGAAACCTGTTGAGGATTCCGACGCTCGGCGTGAGTTTCGGCGTCAGCTCGATTGCCGAGTTGCAGATCGATGGCGGAATCTATAACGGTCTGAACGTCAAGTCCCGCCGCGAGGCACCGCTATCGGACCTCCTGGATTTCGACGGCGATCACACGCACGACGTCGAAGACATCGTCATTGGAACCAAGATTCGGTTAATGGCCGAGTCCGCCAGCCGTCCTGCCCTGGGGCTCCGCTTCGCAACGAAGCTGCCGAACGCCAGCAACGAGAGTGGTCTCGGCCTCGACACAACGGACTTTAATTTTTCCGCGTTGCTCGGCAAGACCGTGCGATCGATTCGGATGGTTGGCAATGCGGGACTCGGGATTCTCGCTGATCCGGTTGAAGGAAATCGGCAGAATGATGTGTTTACCTACGGGTTTTCGATCGCTCGCGCGGTGCAGCAGGGAGTCGAGGTGGTCGGGGAAATCAACGGGCGGCTGAATACGCGCAGCGGCACGCCGCCGGTCGGAACCGAAAGCCGCGGAGCGATGCGGGTTGGCGCGCGGTTTACACGTGCGACCGTGCGCGTCGACGCCGGCTTGATTTTTGGAATGACTTCACGCGACCCGAGCGTCGGACTCACCGCGGGAGCAACGTGGGTGTTCAAGGGATTCACGGTGCCCTAGTGAAATTGCTGAATGCTGATTGATGATTGCTGATTGAGAAACATCGAGAACAATCGACAATCAGCAATCAGCAATCGAAAATTTCAGCTGACAGCGTAGAAGCGCCCGACCTCCTCAATCTCCTCCGCGGTCCGTGCATCGTCCCAACCAAGTTCCGCCTGCGCGATTCGGGCGGCCGCGCGGACGGCTTCGTCCGGTGGCGCAGCGGCGGACCCGAGCCCCGTCCGACGTACTAAAACGTCGGTTAACCGCATCGCCATTTCGCGCCGGATCGTGTAAATCACCTCCGCCTGGACCGTGTCGGCGCCCGCGCCAAGCGGTCGTGCGAGTTCCGGCCGCTCGTGAACGAGACGGATGATTTCGGCGGCGCCTTCCGCGTAAAGCGCGATGAGATGGCGAATGAGCGCGAGAGGGACGTCCATGCGCAGAGCGCGTGCCGTTTCGATCGCCAGCGCCTCGTGATCCGCAATCGCCGCGCCGGGGAGTGGTGTGATCGCGGTCCGCGACGGAGGCAGCCGGCGGTGAAGTCGGCGAGCGACGACGGCGATCGCGCGTTCGGCGACGCGCCGTGCGGTCGTGAATTTGACGCCGACGACTGTCACTGCACCGTTCGCGTGGTCGATGATCTCTGCCGATCGCTTGAGGTCCGGCTTGCCGCTGTTTCCTGGCGCCGCGGGGACGGCGCCGCGATGGACGAGCGTGACGTCTGCCGCCGTCAGCTTCAGTGCAGGAAACGCGATGTTGGCCTCGGTGATGAACGCTTCGATTTCTCCGGCGGTGACCGCGAGGTCGTTCGCCCCGACAAGGGTCGCCGATTGACTGGTTCCGATGAGCGCCCTCCCGCGCCAGGGCACGAGCGTCAGCATGCGGCCATCGCGCGCGGGAGCGGCGAGCGCCATGTCACTCGCACGACGCGACGTCACCAGGTTCATGGCCTTGAGCAGCGGGAATGGACGATCCACTCCGAACGACTGCATCACCTCACCGGCGCGTGATCCGGCCGCATTCACCGTCACACGGGCTCTGATTTCAAATGACCGATTGTTCAGTCGATCGCGAACGGTCATTCCCGCAATACCGCCGCTGTCGCGGACCGCGCCAGTCGCCTCGACGTAGTTCGCAAGATCCGCACCCGACGCATCTGCCGCAGCCGCAAACGCCAACGTCAATCGATCGGCTTCGACGATCTGGTAGTCGTACCACTGCGCACCGCCCGTCAGTCCTTCTTGTCGAATCCCTTGAAACAAGCGCAGCGTTGCGGCCTTGGAGATGAGCCGCGGCGTGGGGAGATGCAGTTCGGGCTCGAGCCCTTGGTTGCGTTTTCGTCCCAGCCAGGCGTCGACCTTGAATGCCGCCCGCAGTACCACTCGATTCTTCAGGACCGATCGATACGTGCCGACAAGAAAGGGAAGCGGGCGCAGAAACCACGGTGCGATTCGCGCCAGCGCGCGACGTTCTCGGATCGACTCGCGTGCGCGTCCGAGCTGCCCTGCCGCCAGCGATCGCAGACCGCCATGTGCGGTCTTCTGGTGATTGAACGATGCGCCACCGCCGAAATCACCGGCTTCGACCAGGGCGACGCGCAGACCACGGCTTGCGGCTTCATACGCGCAGGCGAGTCCCTGAATGCCGCCGCCGACGACGAGCACGTCGTAGATGTTGCCGTCGAATCGCGTCAGGTCCCGCGCTCGCATATGGGATACACGCGCTTTATTTTATAGTAGCGATTGTGTCCTCGCCGGCGGCCGCATCGACAGACGATATTCGCGAATACTGGAATCGACACATTCACGATCTTGAAATAACGAAACACCCAGTCGGCACGCCCGGATTTTTCGCCGATCTCGATCAGTATCACTTCGAAAAACTTCATCACCTGCTCCGTCTGATCAATTTCGACGGCTATCGGGGGAGGCGGGTGCTCGAGGTTGGCTGCGGTGCCGGCACCGATCTGGCGCGGTTCGCACGTGGCGGAGCAATCGTCTCCGGTGTCGATCTCTCGTCCTCGGCGATTGCCCTCGCGAAACAGAATTTCGAACAGCAGGGTCTGACGGCGGACTTGCGCGAGGCGGATGGAGAACGGCTGCCATTTGCCGACGGCACCTTCGATCTGGTATACGCCCACGGCGTCGTGCAGTACACGGCGCACCCGCAGACACTGGTCGATGAGTGCCAACGGGTGCTGAAACCCGGTGGCGAGGCCGTATTCCAGGTGTACAACCGCATCTCGTGGTTGAATGCGCTGTCGAAATTGATGAAAGTTCCCCTGGAGCACGACGACGCTCCGGTGCTCTTGAAGTACAGTGCAGGGGAGTTTCGCCAACTGCTGCGCGGGTTCCGCGATGTTCGAATAGTCGAGGAGCGCTTTCCGGTGAAATCGCGGCTGCACGGCGGATGGAAGGGAACGCTCTTCAATACGTTTTTCGTTGGCGCGTTCAACGCGCTGCCACGATCGCTCGTCAGGCGTTTCGGATGGCATCTTCTGGCGTTCTGCCGCAAATGAGGCCGATCATGATCGTCAAAGCTCATGCGTTCGGAAATGATTTCGTCCTCGTCGAATCGAGAGCGGTGCAGGGAGCGAAGAATCTGCCGGCACTGGCCCAGGCAATCTGCGCGCGGCATCGCGGTATCGGGGCTGACGGATTGATTGTGTACTCGACGACGCCGTCAGGCGCGTCCATGCGATTGCTGAATGCGGATGGCACCCGCTCCGAAATTTCGGGCAATGGCGTCCGATGTCTCGGGGCGTGGATCGCATCACAGCGCGGCACGGCGATGCCCGGTCAGCAGGCGCCAATCGAAATCCAGACGGAGGCAGGCGTCAAACGGCTCGAGCTGCTTGCGTTCAAGGATGGCCGGTACACCTTCCGCGCGTCCATGGGGATGCCCGAGCAGGTGGCGAAGACGACGTTGCCAGTTGCCGGCGCACCGATTGAAGTGGTCACGCTGCGTGTGGGAAATCCTCAGTGTGTCGTGCTTGGCGAGGTCACGGAGGAACGGCTGCAGACGATCGCGGCGGAGCTGTCCGTGCATCCGCATTTCCCGGAAGGGACAAATGTGGAACTGGCGACGGTCGAGACGTCCAACCGGGTCAGGATCCTGATCTGGGAGCGGGGCGTTGGACCGACCGAAGCATCGGGGACAGGGGCGTGTGCCGCCGCCGTCGCCGCGATTCAGTTTGGCGGCGCGGCACGCGATGTCGAGATCGTGGCGCCAGGCGGATCGCAGCGGGTCGAATGGACCGACGACGGGCTGTTCCTCACCGGATGGGCGGAACTCATTGCCGAAGCCGCCTGGCTTCCGCCCTTTGAGTCGTGATCACTCCGAGGGGCTTCGCCCCTCGGACTCCCCCACACGCTCTCTCGCGAGCCGCTTCGCCGGCTCGCTCCGTTCGCGTGGCTCGCTTCGCTGCGCTCGCTCGCGTCGTCCTCCGCGCCGCCTTGCCTCGCCGTAGCATAGTCCGTTTGACCCGGCGAAGGCCGGCCGTTCGCGTGGCACGCTTCGCTCTCGCTCGCGTGCGTCGTCTTACACGCGCAGCTTCTGCCATCGTCGCGCGCGACTCACACCGCGACGATTGCGATCGGTTCAGCGCTTCCTGGCGGGCCGCCGTGCCGTCCGCAAGGTAATCGCCGCCTCGAGGACACGAGTTTCCGAACGAATCTGCGAATCCAGTGCCGAAACCGTCTGCGTTGCCATGGCGTAGTTTTCGGCGGCGAGCAGTGCGCGTGCTTTTTGCAGCGCTGACTCCGCCTGCTTGACGGTTGCGCGCGCGGGCGCGAGCTCGCGGGCAGGCACTCGTACTTCTTCTGCCACTTTCAACCGAGCGTGAAGATGATTGACCGAGGCGTTGACGGCGCTGACCGCCGCTTCGCTCTGACTGCGTGCCTTGGCTTTGTTGTCTGCCGCGGCACGCGCGGCTTCCTGCGCACGATCGCTGGCGTCGACGGCGCGCGAGAGCGCCAGGCGATAGTCACGCTGATTGACGGCTTCATGCGACTGCTGAAGCGCGGTGGTCGCTTCCGCGAAGCTCTCGGGTGCGTACTGCTCCGCGCCCGCCGCGCGCGCCGCGTCGACTGCCTGCTGCGCCTGATCGATTTCTTTCTGCGGAGGAGCCGAACAGGCCACGGTGAGCGCGACCGCGCACGTGATCGCGCACAGCCGGGCGAACAGGCGAGACATCAGCGCCAAAGTATATCAAGGTATGGTGTACGATGAAGACCGTCGCGCCGCACGATCGGCCGCGGGAGAAGCTGCAGCGCCTGGGGGCTGCAGCGCTCGGCGACAACGAACTGCTCGCGATCGTGCTCGGGCACGGGCGGGCGCGCGCGAGCGCACTCGACATGGCGAACGCCGTGCTCGAAGCGGCCGATGGCGCGCATGGTCTGGTTCGGACGCGCTACGACGAGCTGTGTGCGATTCCGGGGATCGGACAGGCGCGGGCGGCGCAGATCCTCGCCGCCGTCGAGCTCGGGCGGCGCACGCTGACGCGTCCACTTCGCGAGCGCCTGCAGATCGTCAATGCGCGATCCGCGGCGGAGTTTCTGCTGCCGCAGTATGGCAGCCGATCGGTCGAGCAATTCGGCATCGTGCTGCTCGACACGAAACATCGGGTGATCAGAACGCTCGTGTTGTCGGTCGGCACGGTCGACGCCAGCATCGTTCATCCGCGAGAAGTGTTCGGCGCCGCGTCGGCAGCCGGTGCGGCGGCGCTCGTCTTGTTCCACAATCATCCATCAGGCGATCCGAGACCAAGTCCGGACGATGTGGAGTTGACGAGGCGACTGGCTGCGGCGGGTGTGCTGATGGGGATCGATGTGATCGACCACGTCATCCTCGCCGACGTTCGCTATTACAGCTTCAAGGAAGAGGGCCGTTTCTAGTTGGCGACTTTGTACTTCGACTGCTTTTCCGGCGTGTCGGGCGACATGATCCTCGGCGCGCTCATCGATCTTGGTCTGCCGATGCCGGCCCTTCGCGACGCCCTGGGAAGTCTGGCGATCGAGTACGGAGACGTCACGGCCGAGCGTGTCAGCCGCGCCGGCATCTCCGCCACCAAGTTCCGGCTCATCGAGCATGCGGCGGATCCGTCTGCGGCCGGTGCACATCAACACCATCATTTGAAGCACATCGTCGCGGCGATCAAGCGTTCGTCGTTGTCGGAATCGGGTCAGGAGCGCGCGGTGCATTTGTTCGAGCGCCTTGCGCAGGCGGAAGCGTCCATTCATGGCACGCCAGTCGAGCGCGTGCACCTGCACGAAGTCGGTGCGCTCGACTCGATCATCGACATTGTCGGCGCGGTGTTTGGCTTCGAATGGTTTGGGATCAGCGACGTTGTCGCATCGCCGCTGAACGTTGGCGGCGGCACGGTGACATGTGCGCACGGCGTGTTTCCGGTGCCCGCTCCGGCAACCGCGCGCCTGCTCGAAGGAGCGCCCGTTTACGGCAACGGCACGATGGAGTTGGTGACGCCCACAGGGGCGCTGGTAATAACTGGTTACGCGCGCGAGTTTGGTCCGCTTCCCGTCATGCGAATCGATCGCACCGGTTATGGCGCCGGGGACCGGGATCCCAGGGAGACGCCCAACGTTCTGCGAGTGATGCACGGAGAGCGTGTCGACACATCGGACGACCACAGTGTCGTGCAGATCGAATGCGAGATCGACGACATGAATCCGCAGTTGTTCGGTCCGCTCATGGATCGGCTCGCAGAAGCAGGTGCGCTCGATGTGTTTTATGCACCGGTACAAATGAAAAAGAATCGTCCGGGAACGTTGGTGACGGTCATTGCGCCGCCCGGCAAGCGCGAGCCGATTACCGGCGTGCTCTTCACCCACACGACCACAATTGGAGTTCGCTATCAAGAGATGCGGCGCGATACGCTGGACAGGAAGGTCGTGTCGGTCGATACGCCGCTCGGTCCGTTGCGGGTCAAGGTCGCCGGCCGCGATGGTCGCGTGTTGAACGCCGCAGCCGAGTTCGACGACTGTGCCCGCGTCGCCGCCGAGCGCGGGTTGCCGATTAAAGAAGTGCAGGCAATCGCGATGCGCGCATGGCTCGATCAGAAACGCTAATGTCACGTTTTTACTTAACCACCGCAATCGACTACGTCAACAGCCGTCCGCACCTGGGGACGGCCTACGAGAAGATTGCCGCCGATGTGATCGCGCGATACAAACGGCTATGCGGGATCGAGACCCACTTCGTCATGGGGAACGATGAGCACTCGCAGAATGTATTCCGCAGGGCACGCGAGCTTGGACAGGATCCGCAGGCGTATTGCGATCGCATGGCCGACGAGTTTCTCGAGGTGTGGAAGCGTCTTGATATTTCGTTCGACGACTTCATCCGCACGACCGAGTCGCGACACAAAGCGGGCGTGCAGGAACTGGTCAGAAAAATGTCGGCGGCGGGCGACATCTTCGAGGGGTACTACGAAGGCTGGTATTGCGTCTCCTGCGAAGCCTTCAAGCAAGAGAAAGATCTCATCGACGGCAATTGCCCGATTCACCGGACGAAGCCGGAGTGGATTCGCGAGAAGAACTCCTTCTTCAAGCTCTCGAAGTACACCGACCGGCTTCGGCAGCACTTCGAGCAGCATGAGGACTTCCTCGTGCCAGAGGTCAGGCGAAACGAGATTCTTCGCCTGCTCGAGGCGGGGCTCGAAGATATTTCGGTCAGCCGCGCGGGTCAGGCGTGGGGGATCCCGATGCCTGACGATCCCTCGAGCGTCATCTACGTCTGGGTGGACGCGCTGATCAATTACTTGAGCGCCGTCGGTTATGGAACGAATCCGCAGATGGTCGGGAAATGGTGGCCGGCGGATCTCCACGTCATCGGAAAGGACATCACCCGTTTTCATGCCGTGATCTGGCCGGCGATGTTGATGAGCGCCGGCGTGGAAGTGCCAAAGCAGATTTTCGGTCACGGATGGGTGAACTTTCGCGGCGAACGGATGAGCAAGTCGCTGGGCACGACAGTGGACCCTCTGGAAGCGGCGCAGAAATTCGGCGCCGACCCGCTGCGCTTGTATCTGGTGAAAGAGATTGCCTTTGGCAACGACGGCGATTTCACGTGGGAACGTTTCGAGGATCGCTACAACGTCGATCTGGCGAACAACCTCGGAAATCTCGTGAGCCGGATCGCCGCAATGGCGGAGAAGTATCGGCACGGACGTCTGGCTGGGCCGTTGCATCCTGGCCGCCTTTCGCAAATTGCCAGTGCGGCGGTCGAGGAGTACCAGGCGGCGATGGACGAATTCGCGCTCGAACGAGGCGCCGCGGCAGCGTTCCGCATTGTGGACGCGGCCAACGAGTTCATCGCGAGCAGCGAGCCCTGGGTCCTTGCGCGCGACGACGGACGGGCAGACGAGTTGAGTCAAACCCTGTTCGACGTAGCGGAGGCGATCCGTGTGGCCGCAATTCTGCTGTTGCCGATCATGCCGCAGGCAGCGGCCGAGATTCTGCGGCGGGTCGGTGAACCCAAGAGGGCCAGTGATATCCGCCTCGCTGAAGCCCGGTGGCGCCAGCAAGGGGAGCGCGTGATTGCGAAAGCCGACGCGCTCTGGCCACGATCGGATGCCAGTCAAAGGAGCACACGCGTGGAAGAGACGAAGAATGCGAACGCCGGTCAGCCGCCATCTGCGGCGTCAGCGGGTACGGCGGAGCCGAGACCGGCGCCACCGGCCGCGAGCGACAACCGGATTTCAATCGACGATTTCATGAAGGTCGAGCTGCGCACTGCGAAGGTGCTCGCAGCCGAGAAAGTTCCGAATTCGAAAAAGCTGATCAAGATGAGCGTCGATGTGGGCGCTGAGCAGCGGACGCTGGTGGCGGGTATCGCCGAAGCCTACGAACCTGACGCGCTGGTCGGGCGAACGGTGGTCATGGTGTTCAACCTGAAACCGGCGAAGTTGATGGGCATTGAATCGAACGGAATGGTGCTGGCGGCCAGTCCGGATGGCGGCAAGCCGATTCTTGTCGGATTCGATCAGGAGATCTCGCCCGGCACAAGGGTGAGATGATCGATTCCCACTGCCATCTGGCCGGCGAAGAGTTTGCGTCGGACCTTGAATCGGTGGTTTCACGTGCACAAGCGGCTGGCGTATCGGCTGCGCTCTGCATTGTTGCCACCGGCGATCGTCAGGAAGCCGAACGGGCGACGCTCGTCCGCCGGGCCTGGCCACAGGTCCGTTTTGCTGCCGGGGTTCACCCGCATCAGGCTGCTGAGTTCACCGGTAAAGTCGACGTCGCGCGTGAAGCCGTGCGTCGTTCCGTGCAGGAGCATCGGGCGTGCGCGGTCGGAGAAATCGGTCTCGATTACCACTACGACTTCTCGCCTCGTGACGTCCAGCGAGAAATCTTTCGCGCGCAGATCGAACTGGCGCTCGAACTCCAACTGCCGGTCATCATTCACACCCGCGAGGCGACGGAGGACACGTTTGAAATCCTCCGGGAAGCGGGTGCCGGCAAGCTGCGCGGCGTCTTTCACTGTTTCACCGGCGACGAGGCGATGGCTCGTTCGGCGCTCGACATCAATTTTTATCTCTCGTTTGCCGGGATCGTGACGTTTCCGCGTGCAGACTCGATTCGCGCGGCGGCGAAAATGGCGCCGGCCGACCGTGTCCTGGCTGAGACGGATGCGCCCTATCTCGCGCCGGTTCCGCACCGCGGCAAGCGGAATGAACCCGCGTATGTGGCGGACGTCGTGGCCAAGCTTGCGGAAGTTCGCAGTGTTCCGGCCGATGATCTTGCCGCCGAGGTCACCCGCAATTTCGCGTCGCTCTTTGGCACGTTGGCGGAAGCTACTCAGTAGTAACGGCTTAGCGCGTTGACACTCTGCAACTAACTCCAGTATTGTGAAACGGTCTATACCTGGCAGCCCGTTGTTGGCCGACACAATGCAAAATTCCCCGCTCTCTGCCGATCTGGCGCAGATCTTTGAGCCGATTCGCGACGACCTCGAAGCTGTTGAACGGGAATTCGTCCGCCACATCCAGTCGCGCGTTGCCCTGATCCCCGAGATGGGCCGTTACATTCAGAACAGCGGCGGGAAGCGCGTGCGCCCCGCAGTGTTGTTAATGGCCGCGCGACTCAGCGGCTACGAAGGGGAGCGAGCCGTCCTCTACGCCTCGGTTGTCGAGTTCATTCACACCGCGACGCTGGTGCACGACGACATCATCGACGGCGCTGACCTGCGCCGCGGCCGCCTTGCGGTTCACTCGCGGTGGGGCAACGACATCACGGTTCTTCTCGGCGATTACCTCTATATCAAGTCCATGGCGATGGCGCTGACCCAGGACTCACTCGAGATCATCCGGCTGTTGTGCGACGTCACCTTGCGGATGATTGAGGGGGAGCTCTATCAGCTCACCAAGACCGGCGACGTCGACATTTCCGAGGACGAGCACTTCGAAATCATCCGGCGAAAGACCGCATTTCTTTTCGGCGGGTGCGCCCAGATCGGTGGGATGCTCGGCAGCGTGAGCCCTGAGCGCGAGAATGCCTTGCGCGAGTATGGATTCAATCTCGGCATCGCATTTCAGCTGGTCGATGACCTGCTCGACTACACGGCCGATCAAGTGGCGCTGGGGAAACCCGTCGGTGGCGATTTGCGCGAAGGCAAGGTGACGCTGCCGGTGATTTTCCTGCTGCAGCGCGGCGGCAAAGAGGCGGACCGCCTGATCCGCCGTGTCGTGCAGGACCGGGCGGTTTCTGCCGAGCAGTGGCGCGATATTGTGGCACTTCTGCGCGAGCATCGCGCGACCGGCCTCGCGTACGATCGCGCGGTCGAGTACGCGAATCGCGCCAAGAGCTGCCTCGCCGCCTTTCCACCGAGCCGCGAGCGCGACGCGCTGATGGCGCTGCCGGATTACGTCCTCGCGCGAGATCGATAGGTGGATCCACTCGACAAAATCAATCAACTCCGCAACGAAATCCGGCATCACGAAGAGCGCTACTACATCCACAACGCGCCCGACATTTCCGACGAGGAATTTGACCGCCTGCTCCACGAACTCGAGCGCTTGGAAGCTGAGCACCCTGACCTCGTCACTCCCGATTCACCGACACAGCGCGTCGCAGGACGCCCGACCGAGAATTTCCCAACGGTAGAGCACATCGCGCCGATGCTCAGTCTCGACAACGCGTATGACGAGGAAGAGTTGCGCGCGTTTGACGAGCGCGTGCGCCGCGGTGTCGGGCGCGGCGACGCTCCGATGGCGTATGTGGCGGAACTGAAGATCGATGGATTGAGCATTGCCTTGACATACGAAGATGGGCGGCTCGTCTGTGGGGCCACGCGCGGCGATGGTGTCCGCGGCGAGGACGTCACCGCAAACGTGCGCACGATTCGGGCGATTCCGCTGTCGTTACGCAACGCGCCGGCTGGGCGGATTGAGATCCGCGGCGAGGTATATCTGCCGCGTCGATCGTTTACGCGCATGAATGAGGAACGGGAACGCGACGGGGAGCCGCTGTTTCAAAATCCGCGCAATGCGGCCGCGGGGACAATGCGCAATCTGGATCCGTCGCTGGTGGCGAAGCGGAAGTTGGGTGCATTCACGTATCAGCTTGTGCTTCCAGCTACAGCGGACCGAAAGTCAACCCACGGCGCCACATTGGAGTGGATTACGGCGATGGGCGCGCCCGTTGAACCTCACTGGCAGCGCTGCGAGGGCATCGACGCCGCCGTCGCCTTCTGCCATAAATGGGCCGACGGTCGTCGCAGCCTCGAGTTCGACACTGACGGGGTCGTCATCAAGGTCGATGATCTGGCGCTCCGGGATCGTTTGGGGACCACGGCGAAATTTCCGCGATGGGCGACGGCGTTCAAATTCCCGGCTCAGCAGGCGCACACGAAGCTGCTGAAGATCGATGTGAATGTGGGTCGCACGGGCGCCAACACGCCGTATGCGATCCTCGAACCCGTATTCCTCGCTGGGTCGACGATTTCAATGGCGACGCTGCACAACGCCGAGGATCTTGCCCGTAAGGATCTCCGCGAAGGTGACACCGTAATCATCGAGAAGGCCGGCGACGTCATCCCCCGGGTCGTGGCCCCAATTCTGAACCTGCGGCCGGCCGACTCAGTTCCCTGGACGATGCCGACGACCTGCAAGGTTTGCGGCAGCGAACTTCGGCGCGATGAAGAAGAGGTGATTTGGCGATGCGAGAACTCGTCGTGCCCGGCGCGGCTTCGCCGCAGCCTCGAGCACTTCGCCTCTCGCAACGCCATGAACATCGAAGGCCTGGGCGAGTCGCTGGTCGACCAGCTGATCGAGCAAGGCCTCGTCCGCGATTTCGCTGATCTCTATCATCTCGAAGCGCCGACGCTCGAATCGTTGGTGGTCGCGCCGCGCACGCCGAGATCGGACCGGGCGGTGCCGCGGAAGCTCGGAAAGGTCGGGCGCAACGTCTACGAGCAGATTTCGCGCAGCAGAGAGAACGATCTCTCCCGGCTCATCTACGCGCTCGGGATTCGGCACGTCGGGGAGAAGGCGGCGGCAACCCTCGCACGCCATCTGCGGACGATGGATGCGGTGCTGGACGCACCGCTCGAGGCCCTGCAGGCGGTGCCAGATGTCGGGCCTGTGCTGGCGGCGTCAGTTCGTGCGTTTGCCGACGAGCCGCACAATCGCGCGCTGGTCACCAAGCTTGCAGACGCCGGCGTGAACATGGTGACACGCCAACCGGACCCCGTGTCGGTCGCGCCGGGCCGGCTGGCGGGAAAGACGTTCGTACTGACGGGAACGCTCGAGACCATGACGCGAGAGGATGCCGAGGCGGCGATCGAGCGGCTCGGTGGCAAAGTCTCCGGGTCGGTCAGCAAGAAGACGTCGCACCTCGTCGTTGGCGCCGATGCCGGCTCCAAGCTCGAGAAAGCGCGTTCGCTTGGTGTGTCGACGATGGACGAGGCGGAATTCAGGGCGCTTATAATGGAGTAGCCGGCGGCTCGGCCGGGACCGAGGCGCCCGCAGCAAGGTTGGTATGTCGAAGCGTTTCACGTTCGTGACGGTCGCGCTCTCAACGGTGGTGGCGTTTCTCGTCGGGATCATCATCGCCGGTGAGTTCAGACCCTCGTCCATTGTTGCGACGGCGCCACACGGCCCGGCGCGGAACAGTCAAACCATTCGCCCTGCCGGCATCGCTGTCGGACCTGCGGTCGTGAACTTTGCCGACATTGTCGAGCGCATGAATGCCGCGGTCGTCAACATCGACTCGATGTCGAAAGGCAGCGACGCGCGCGAACTGCCGCGATTCTTTCGCCGCGGCGAAGGGCCGCCAGAGTCGCCGCGCGATTTCGACCTGCCGCGCCAGGGAGCCGGGTCGGGCTTCATCATCGATCGCGCTGGCTACATTCTCACGAACCATCACGTCATCGACGGCGCGCAGCGCATCACCGTCACGCTCGCCGACGGCCGCACGTTCCGCGCGCAGGTCGCCGGCACCGATCCGGCCATCGACGTTGCACTGCTGAAGATCAACGGCGGCCCGGATCTGCCGGAGGCGCCGCTCGGGAACTCCGACGAGCTGCGCGTCGGGGAATGGGTCTGTGCCATCGGCAACCCGCTCGGCTACGTCCACTCGGTCACCGCCGGGGTCGTCAGCTTCATCGGCCGCAAGCTGTTCGATCCGAGCCTTGATGATTACATTCAGACCGACGCGGCGATCAATTTCGGCAACAGCGGCGGACCTCTCATCAATACGCGCGGTGAAGTGATCGGGATCAATTCGGCGATCAGCTCCAAGGCGAGCAACATCGGTTTCGCTGTGCCGATCAATCAGGCGGTGGACATTCTTCCGCAGCTCAAGTCGACCGGGCATGTGTCGCGCGGGTACATGGGCGTGTTCCTGACCGACGTGACGCCGGCGCTCCAGCGCTCGTTGAACCTGTCCACCACACGCGGGGCGCTGGTGCAGGACGTGACGAACGGTTCTCCCGCCGAGCGCGCCGGGCTGCATACCTACGACGTCATTCTCGATGTCGAGGGGCGCGACGTCGGCACCAACGAAGAACTCATTCGCGAGATCTCCGCGCGTCAGCCTGGCACGACGACGCGTCTTGGGGTACTCCGCGACACGCGACACCTCACGTTCCATGTCAAGCTCGCCGAACGGCCGCTGCGCGAAGACACCGATCACGATGCCCTCGACCATCGCTCGCTGCCCCGGGTTCCAGAGCCCGCTTCTGCCGACGTCCCGCTCGGCCTGACGGTGCGCGACATGATCGGACGGCTCGAGGTCCCCGAATCGGTCCGTGGCGTCATCGTTTCGCGAGTGGATCTGACCGGAGCCGCATTTTCCGCATCGATCCGGCGCGGGTTTGTGATCATGGAGATCAACCGGCGTCCCATTCGATCGCTGGCCGACTATCGGCGCGTGGTAGCGACCGCGAAGCCGAGCGACGTGCTGGCGTTGTATTGTTACGATCCAGCCCTTCAGCAGCGGACTCTTATTACCGTAACGGTGGAGTAGAGTGACGCTGTCGGTTTTTGGTTTTTGCTTTTACGTTTTTGGCTTTCCGTTTTGGTTTTGGGTCCGACATCGACCGAGGAAGACAGTCGGCGTGGGATCACGACCGGGAACGAAAACCGAGAACAAAAACCGAGAACCAAAGACTTAGAACCGAAAAACCAAAAACCAAAAACGGACGATACTCACAAGATAGTTAGTTCATGAAATCCCGCATTCTGGTTATTGACGACGAGGCGGAGATCCGCCGATCGGTCCGCATGATCCTCGAGTACGAAGGGTACGACGTGATCGAGGCGTCGAGCGGGCCAGAGGGCCTGACGCTGGCCGAACGCGAGGCGCCGGATCTGGTGTTCCTCGACATCAAAATGCCGGGCATGGACGGCCTGGATGCCTTGCAGCGTATCAAGGCGGCCAGCGAGACGCTGCCGGTCGTGATCATCTCCGGACATGGCACCGTGAGCACGGCGGTCGAGGCGACGAAATTAGGCGCGTTCGACTTCATCGAGAAGCCGCTGGCGAGCGAGCGTGTCCTCGTCACCATCCGCAATGCGCTGGATCAGACGCGGCTGCGTGACGAAAACATGTCGCTGAAGCGCGCGGTTGAAATCCGTCACCAAATGGTCGGTGAGTCGCCGGCCCTGCGGCAGGTGTGGGACGCGATCAAGCGAGCCGCCCCCACCAATGCCACGGTGCTGCTCCTTGGCGAGAGCGGGTCGGGCAAAGAACTTGTCGCCCGCTCGATTCACCGCAACAGCCTGCGCAGCCGCGATCGGTTCGTGCAGGTGAACTGCGCGGCGATTCCGGAGGAGCTGATCGAATCGGAACTCTTCGGCCACGAAAAGGGGTCCTTTACCGGTGCGACCGAGAAGCAGATCGGCAAGTTCGAGCAGGCGGATCGCGGAACCATCTTTCTCGATGAAGTCGGCGACATGAGCGCGAAGACGCAGGCCAAGGTGCTGCGCGTGCTGCAGGAGGGGGAAGTCGAGCGCCTTGGATCGGCGAAGACGATCAAGGTCGACGTCCGCGTCATCGCCGCGACAAACAAGGATCTCGAAGCGGAAATCGAGAAGGGGAACTTCCGCGAGGATTTGTACTTCCGGTTGAGCGTGATCCCGATCCGTGTCCCGCCATTGCGTGATCGCCGCGAAGACATCCCCGCTTTGGTTCGGCATTTCGCCGATCTGTTCAGCCGCGACAACAATCGCCGACCTCAGCGATTCACACCGGCGGCGCTCGAGTATCTCCAGCGCGCGCGGTGGAAAGGGAACGTCCGCGAGCTGAAGAACACGGTCGAGCGGCTGATTATCATGACACCCGGAGAAGTCATCGATGTCGATGATCTCAGGGATATCGTTCGCCTTGAAGCAAAGACCACCGGCGGCGATAATGAACGAGAACGCCCCGGCACGCTGCGCGAGTTCAAGGAATCGGCCGAACGGACCTTCCTCGTCGGCAAACTCCGCGAGAACAACTGGAACATCTCGAAGACGGCGGAAGTGATCGGCACGCCGCGCAGCAATCTGTACAAGAAGCTGGAGCAGTACGGGATTTCACAGGAGGGAGATGGGTGAATTGTGAAATTGTTGATTGCTGATTCTTGATTGCTGATTGAAACGCCAAAATCAACAATCAGCAAACAGCAATCAGCAATAAACGATGTACCGCCGCAGTGAACCAGACGATCGTCCTTCGACTCGCCCCTTCGGGGCTCGCTCAGGACAAGTCCCCTGAATCGAATCAGCGGGCCTGCGCCGAGCGAGCCTCGAAGAGGCGAGTCGAGGGGAGGAAAGTCCGAACTCCACAGGGCAGTGCGCCGGGTAACGCCCGGTCGGGGTAACCCGAAGGAAAGTGGCACAGAAAATACACAGCCCTGAGCGAGCGCGCGAAAGCGCGCGAGTCGAAGGGCAATGGTGAAAAGGTGCGGTAAGAGCGCACCGCGCCCGTGGCAACACGGGTGGCAGGCTAAACCCCGCACGGAGCAAGGCCAAATAGGGAAGCGCGATCAGAACGGCCCGTTCGAAGCTTCCGGGTAGGCCGCTTGATCCCGTCAGCGATGGCGGGGCTAGAGGAATGATCGTCACCTCGCCGAAGCCCGCAAGGGCGGAGGCGGGGAACAGAATTCGGCTTACGGTTCACTGTGGCGGCCTATCAATGCTCGGTTCAAACAAGGACAGCCCGGCTGTCCTTTTTCTTTTTCGGGGTGATACGATGCGACGCAAGGCTCGGCCTTAAAGGGTCGAGACTTGATTATTCCGGAGGGCATGAATGCGCAGGGCTGTTCTCCCACTTCTCACGTTGGTCGCGCTCGCGCTGTCGGTCGTGGCGGCGCAGCAGCCGCAGGGACCCGGACAAATCCGTCCGCGTCCGGGAACGGGACGAGAGCCCGAGTTTCCGCCGCCGACAATCACCGACTACAAACCCAAATCCACGCTCATCGTCCCCGAGCATCCCGTTCCACGAGCGAAGTTTCCCGTGGTCGACATCCACGGCCATCCGCCAGCGCTCGTCAACCCACAGGCGATTCAGACTGTGCTCGACGCGATGAACCAGTTGAACATTCAAGTGATGGTGCAGGCGAATGGCGTGTCCGGGGATCGGTTGAAACAGCAGCTTGACGGGATCGCGGCGAGCGGTCACAAAGACCGGTTCGTCGTGTTCACCAGTGTGAACTGGCGTGCGTTCAAGCCGGGGTTTGGAGCGGCTGCGGCCGAACAGCTCGAGGCGGACATCAAGGCGGGTGCGCTTGGTCTTGGGGAAATCGGTAAAGACCTCGGCATGCGGATCACCAATCCGGATGGCACGCGGTTGAAGCTCGACGATCCTGAGCTCGACCCGGTGTGGGACATGGCCGGCAAGCTGAATATTCCCGTCTTCATTCACACGGGGGAACCACAGGCCTTTTTCGAGCCGCTCGATTACAACAACGAACGGTGGCTGGAACAGGCGCTGTTCCGCGATCGCCGGCACCAGGAAGGCGTGCGCTTCGAGGAGCTGATGGCGGAGCGCGACCGAATGGTGAAGAAACACCCGCAAACGAAGTTCATCCTCGCCCACATGGGATGGCACGCGAACAACCTGGCGCGGCTGGGCAAGATGTTCGATGAAATGCCAAACGCCTACGCGGAGGTCGGCGCAATCCTGTACGACCTTGGGCGGCAGCCGCGATTTGCGCATGACTTTTTCATCAAGTACCAGGATCGGATCCTGTTTGGAAAAGACAGCTTTCAGCCTGACGAGTATCCGTATTACTGGCGGGTGTTCGAAACGGCAGATGAATACTTCGATTATTACCGCGACTATCACGCCTTCTGGAAACTTTACGGCATGACGTTGCCGGACGACGTTCTGAAAAAGCTGTATTACAAGAATGCGTTGAAGCTGGTTCCCGGCCTTCCCAAGACGGGTTTTCCGAACTGAGCCACACCATGCCTTATTACCTCGTGACCGGCGGGGCCGGCTTCATTGGATCGCACCTGACGGAGGAACTGGTACGACGTGGCCATCGCGTCCGCGTCGCAGACTCCCTCGTCACAGGTAAGCGTAGCAATCTCGATCACATATCCGGCGTTGAATTCCGCGAAGGGGATCTGGCGGATCTGACGTTCGCACGAGACTCGGTGGCCGGTTGCGACTACGTTTTGCACCAAGCGGCCATTCCGTCGGTTCCGCGGTCGGTGAAGGACCCAATCACCTCGAACACAGCCAATGTTGATGCGACCCTGAACGTCCTGGTCGCGGCGCGCGACGCCGGCGTCAAGCGCCTCGTATTTGCGGCGTCTTCTTCCGCGTACGGAGATACGCCGACGCTTCCGAAGCACGAGCGCATGCCGACCGGCCCGCTGTCGCCTTACGCCCTCCAGAAAGTCGTCGGTGAACAGTATCTTCAGATGTTCACGCGGCTTTATGGTCTGGAGACGGTCAGCATTCGCTATTTCAACGTCTTCGGTCCACGCCAGGATCCCTCGTCCCCCTATTCCGGCGTGATCTCGGTCTTTGCGACGGCTCTGCTCGAGAATCGGTCACCGCGCATCTACGGCGACGGCGAACAGACGCGCGATTTCACGTACGTCGCCAATGTCGTTGATGGCGTGCTGAAGGCCTGCGAGGCGCCGAAGGCGAGCGGCGAAATCATCAACGTCGCGACAGGGGGACGCATCTCGCTCAACCAGCTGTTCTACGCCATGCGCGAGGTTGTCGGCGGCACCCTCGAACCGACGTATTCTGAACCGCGCAAAGGTGACGTACGCGATTCGCAGGCAGACATTGCTAAAGCGAAAGAGTTGCTCGGCTACCAGCCGATCGTCTCGTTCGAAGAGGGTATCTCCCGCACGATCGAGTGGTATCGCTCGGCACGCACCACAACATCGGCATAGTCCTGACGTCGCTCTGCATTCGCGTGAACCGGCGTATCGTCGATTGAACGCCGGTTACCCGGCTGATACGCGGCAATTCCGGCGCGGCCGAGCGGCACTCGATACTCGTGTTTCCGTCCTCCCGAATACTCCAACGAACTGCCTGCCGGCTCTTATGTCAGTCCCGCGATAAGTCTCGACGCGACAGGGCCTTCCGCGAACACTGCGGACGATGCGGCAGTGGCGCCGTCTTTGCCCCGCCAACGATTGGCGCGGACAACCCGTTCCGTAACAAGGCGGCCCGACCTCACCGCTTGAAACCCGGGTAATGCCGCGCCTTTCACTTCTTCTTGGAGGACAGCAATGCGTCGAATTCTGATTGCGACCGCCATTCTTGCGTCAGTCGGTGTGGCCCACCCGTTGATCGCTGCGCCGCAGGCGGCGAAAGCGGGTGCAAGTGCGGCGAAAGCGAAAGCAACTGCTTCGAATCCGGTGAACCTCAACTCCGCCTCGGTGGCGCAACTACAGACTCTCCCCGGCATTGGCGCCAGCACCGCACAACGAATCATCGAGTACAGGCAGAAGAATGGATCGTTCAAGAAGATCGAAGAGCTGATGAACGTGAAAGGGATCGGGGAAAAGAGCTTTCTGAAGCTGAAGCCGCTGATCACGGTCGCTGCGGACAAGGGCGATCGTGCTGGCGCGGAGAAGTAGGCATCGCTTGATGATGTCTTCCAGAGGGCTACGGCAACGACATATGTGGGACGGGGAGACCGCCGCCACAGGTTTTACGCTGATCGAGTTGGTATTCGCGCTCGCTGTGAGCATTGTGCTCGTCGGCGTCGCAATTCCAATTGGAGCCGACGCGCTCGATGACATGCGCACCCGCTCAGCGGCGCGCTATGTTGCCGGACGGATCGCCACCAGTCGGCTGGGCGCAATCAATCGATCTCGCGCGATCGCGCTCCGTTTCCTGGCAGGAACTCCAGATTATCAGTTTTGTGCCTATGTGGATGGCAACGGCAATGGGGTACGAACGCTCGAGATTCAAAGCGGAACAGACTTTCCGCTTGGCACGTCCCGCCAGCTCGGAGCTGACTTTCGCGGCGTTCACTTCGGGCTGACGATTGGTCTGCCGGACGTGGATGGTCTGCGCAACACGAGCACTGACGGGGTCCGCATCGGCACTCCGAAGATTCTGACCATCAGTCCCGATGGAACAGCGACCTCCGGGACGCTGTATGTGCAGGGGGCTCGCGCGCAGTACGCAGTGCGCGTGCTTGGGGCAACAGGGCGCACCCGCGTCCTCAAGTACGAGCCAGGTTCGCGATCGTGGGTCAGCTCCTGAAGGATCGACGCGGCGACCCGCGATACAGTTCGTCGCCCGAGGACATAGCGCAGGCGACGCTGCGGCCCGGTTGCGTGGTCCACGTTGTGGACCTCAGTGTCGGCGGCGCCCTCGTACAGGCGACGCGTCCGCTGCGGCCGGGGGCGCGACTGCACTTTCACTTGGTGATCCGCGACCAATCGTTCGGCCTGGTGGCGCATGTGTTGCGGTGCGCGGTCTGGGCGCTCGACCCACAGGCGGGGATCACCTATCGCGGCGCGCTTCGATTCGAGACGCGATGCGAGCTGTTTCGGGAAACGGAAACCCGCATCGGATCCGCCATTCCCGCAACGGTGGGGAGAGACGATGGGGAAGAGGGCAGGCGATGCCCGGGGAGGGATCTCATGCGCGAGAGGGATGAGGGCGGGGAGGGCGGGAGCGCGGAATGACGAGAGTTCTCCAGCACGACGGTCTGGCACGCACTTTGGTCTCTCGTGCTGGTCGTCACGCCGAAAGAGCTCTCGTGTCTTCCTCGCGCTCGTCTTCGTCCGTGTCGGGGTCGGGTTCCGGTTCTCCGCCGGGGGCTGCGCCCACCTGCGCGCGCGGCGGATGTTGGCGGCCGGAGCGCAAGTGGCGGGGTTGCTCCTCGAAATCGAGCGTGCGAACGGCCGATGGCCGCTCGGCCTGTGCTCGCAGCCGAACTGATGCCGCGGCGCCGCTGATCGGCTCGAGTCGTGCCATTCGATTAGTACGCGATCGGATCGAGCGCGTCGCGGCAACCGACTTCACCGTGCTCGTGGAAGGAAGGATCGGTCCACAGCCGCAGCCCGATTTTATTGAGGTTTTCTGTGAGGCTGCCCTCTGGGGAGGCGAGAGGACGCTGGAGAGAGCGGGGAACGACCAGAAGGTGAGGTGCCCGAGCCATGCCTGATCAAGCGTATACTCGGCCCGGAAACCGCTTTCATGTCCCTCGCCGGCACACGGCTCGGCCCCTACGAAGTCCTAGGTCTGATTGGCGCCGGAGGAATGGGCGAGGTGTACCGAGCCCGTGATACGCGTCTCGATCGCACTGTGGCGATCAAGATCCTGTCATCGGCTGACCCCGACCTGAAGGCGCGCTTCACGCGCGAGGCGAAGGCGATCGCCGCCCTCACGCACCCGCACATCTGCACACTGTACGACGTCGGCCATGACGAACGAACGGATTACCTCGTCATGGAATATCTCGACGGCGAGACGCTTGCCGCGCGACTTTCGCGTGGCCCCTTGACGCTCAATACTGCGTTTACCGTTGCCACTCATATCGCCGAGGCCCTCGATGAGGCGCATCGAGCCGGCATCGTTCACCGGGACTTGAAGCCAGGCAATGTGATCGTCCGTCCGGACGGAACAGCGAAGGTTCTGGATTTCGGCTTGGCTCGGCTGACGCGTCCTGGCGTAGAGCTCGCCGGTGACGCGACCACCAGACAGACACTGACCATTCCCGGGACCCTCATGGGAACACCCCACTACATGTCGCCCGAACAAGTGCGCGGCGAGACGGCAGACGCCGCGACCGATTTGTGGAGTCTCGGGGTCATCCTTTACGAAGCCCTGACGGGTCAACGGCCCTTTGAGGGGAGCAGCCCAGCAGAGATCCTGTCGGCAATTATCGCGCGCGAACCGAGTCCGCTCTCGTCATTGAATCGTGATGTTCCGCCGGAAGCAGCGTCGGTGGTGGCTGGCCTCTTGAGCAAGGATCGCCATCAGCGTCGCAACAGCGCCGCTGCCGTCGCGCAGGAACTCAAGCGATTGGCCGAGAGCGTGGCGGCACGACCTGCACGAGCTCGGCGTCAAAGGGTTTTGGCGGCGGCCGCCATAGTGATCCTGGTTTTGTTCGCGGCGGGCGTTTGGTGGGCCTATGGCGTGTCGAAGCGGCAATGGGCGCGCTACGAGGCGGTACCGCTCGCGCGAACGCTAGCCGACAGGGGCGACTACACAGGTGCGTATCGTGTGGCGCTCGATGCGGCCCGTTACATTCCGCGTAAGGATGCGCTCCTGCACTTGTGGCCTGACGTCTCTCAACTGTTATCCGTGCACTCGGACCCACCGGGTGCGGAGGTCGTCTGGAAGCCGTACGCACAGATGGGTGCACCGTGGGAATCGCTCGGGCGAACGCCGCTCGACAACGCCCGCGTCCCTATGGGGGCCGTCCGTGTGCAATTGAGAATGGGCGGCTATGAACCCGTGGAAGTCGCGGTCGACCGCGTCACATCAGTCGGCGCGATTCCGGCCTCGACATACGAGTTCAGGTTGCATCAGTCAGGCTCACCGCAGGCTCACATGGTGTCGGTACCTGCCACACCAGGTGGATCGACGTTGTCTGGCGTACGTCGATCGATGGAGCCCTTCGAAATCGATCGCTATGAAGTGACCAACCGGGAATTCAAGACCTTCGTGGACGCCGGCGGATACCGCAATCCTCAGTATTGGACGGTGACATTCGTTCAGGATGGCCAACATCGCTCGTGGGAAGAGGCGATGTCGCAGTTCGTCGATCCGACCGGCCGGCCCGGTCCAGCCACCTGGGAGGCAGGCAGCTATTCGCCCGGACAGGACGATTACCCCGTCTCGGGAGTGAGCTGGTATGAAGCAGCGGCATATGCGGCGTTTGTGGGCAAGAGTTTACCGACGATTGATCACTGGCTGCGCGCGTCGAATCTCGACGCCGTCGCCAGTGATTTGCGTTTCTTGGTTGGATTGAGCAATCTCGCAGCTGCGCATCCACAGCGGGTTGGAGCCTCCGGCGCCGTCAACACGGTCGGACTCTACGATGTCGTTGGCAACGTGCGCGAGTGGGCCTGGAACGAAATCGGCGGACGACGGCATATTCTTGGCGGTGGTTGGACTGATAAAGCCGAGGGTCTCGCGGGCAACGACAACCTCGATCCATTCAACCGCTCGATCGTCAACGGCTTCCGCTGCGTACGATACGCGGATCCGGTGCGCGCCCTGCAAGAGTTCGGCGGTCCCCGTTCCGTCGAACGCTTTCCTGACTACTACAAAATCAAACCGGTTTCCGACGAAGTCTTCGACCTCTACAAAGGTCTTTACGCTTACGACAGGAAGCCGCTAAATCCGGTCGTGGAATCAGTCGCTGAAGCGTCCGACTTGTGGCGGCGCGAAAAGGTTCGGTTCAAGGCACCTTATGGCGATGAAGATGTCGTTGCCTATCTGTTCCTGCCGAAGCAGGCGAAGCCGCCCTATCAGACCGTTGTCTACATGGCGGACGGTGGGACGTTGCGACCCGGATCGGGCGAGACAATCGAGCCGGAACAGTTCATTCTGCGCAGCGGCCGGGCCATGCTGTACCCCATTTACAAAGGCACACTGGATCGATACGTGAAGATCGCGCCTGGTCCGCTGGCGCTCCGAGACATGACGATTACCTGGAGCAAGGACCTTGGGAGTTCCGTCGATTATCTGGAGACGCGCGCGGACATCGACGCAACTCGGCTGGCATACATGGGACATAGCATGGGCACACGTTTCGCGCCGATGATGTTAGCGACGGTCCCTCGTTTCCGCACCGCGATTCTCCTGGCGGGCGCGATGAGGCCAGTCGGCGCGTTGCCTGAAGCGGACCCGGTGAACTTCCTCCCGCGCGTGACGATTCCGCTCTTGCACGTGACTGGTCAATATGATGCGGGCTACCCGGTGGATGTGGCGCAAAAGCCGTTCTTCGACCTGTTCGGGACTCCGCCGCAGGACAAACGCCACATCGTTCTTCCGGTCGGCCACGCGATTCTCGTGCCGGAAGTCCGCACGACGGTTATTCGAGAAGTGTTGGACTGGCTCGACCGCTATCTCGGTAAGCCATGACGAGGTGATGGCGGACGTTCGTGAGCTTCGCGGAGCCGACGGTAGTCATTGACGACGCCCTCACGAATGCCGGGATCCAGCGGCCAGACGGTGATAAAGCGCTGCTGTGGATCGTCATCGAGTGCGCGGCCGATCTCCCCGATCAAGTCGGACAAATCTGGCGAACGCCGTCAGCAGCGCTACGTCAGGACTGCATGTGTCACGCGAGGGGCCCACCGCCCGCGAGCGCGTTGAGCAGGAGCTGGGAAGTCTCGTCCGTCCACGAGCGATCGGTCCACAGCCGCACCCCGTTTTCATTTAAGGTTTTCGGTGACGCTGCCGTCCGTTGAGGCGAGAGGGCGGTGGAGGGAGCAGGGGAGGATGAGCGGAAGGAGCTGAAAGAGGGTGTCGGCTCATTACTTGAACTCCCCACGATGCTTCGGCTCGCCGGGGATCTCCCAGTGGATCGCCCCTGACGGCTGCATCGCGAACGTCGCCCCCCTCTCAAGTCCTGCGGGTAGTGCCGGCATCGGCCACGCGGATCCGGAGCCGGAGCCTTCCTCCAAGAACTCGAATGCGACCTCGTCGATCTTCGAGGTGATGTCGAACAGGTGCCAGCCGAGCATTCGTTCCATCGTCCCTGTGGTGGCGCCAGGCGCCGACGACCATTCCGCGAGCTCGAGGAGGTGACGAGCAGGCAGGCCCAGGCCGATCGGCGGATCGACGCGTGTATATCGAAGGAGCGGGACCTGGTGACCGCAACC
>DASTVZ010000045.1:0-8884 GCA_035758845.1 Vicinamibacterales bacterium | reverse complement strand
GAAGTGTTGCTGATAACGAACCGATGTTCCCAGTCGAGCGGTCTTCGATGACTAAGGGATGGGAAAGGAGAAAAGAGAAAGGAGAACGGAGTTGGTTCGTTTTGTTAGAGAACAAAGGACCTCCATCCTCTCTTCTCCGTTCTCCTTTCCTTTCTCTTAAGGATGATCGCAGAGTTACAGTGAATGGCGTTGATTGAGGGCTATCCGTTCTCCAGCTCCCCGATCGACACTGTCGCCGGCCCGAACTTTCCCACCACGATACTCGCCGCCCGATTCGCGAGGCGCGCGGCGTCGATCAGTGATGCGCCGGCCGCGAGTGCGAGAGCCATGGTCGCGACGACCGTGTCGCCTGCGCCGGTCACATCGGCGACCTCACGAGCTTCAGCGGCGAGTTGTGCCTCGACATCCGACCCGAGCAGCGTCATCCCATGCTCGCCCCGCGTGATGAGGACGCAATCGCACTGCACGCGTTCCCGAAAGCGGCGCGCGGCGGCGATCGCCTCCTCGCCGGTACGAATCCGCATGAGCGTGACCGCCTCCGCCTCGTGATGATTCGGTGTGATCACGGCTGCGCCGGCGTAGTAGTCAATATGGGGAACCTTGGGATCGACGAGTAGCGGAATGTCGCGCCGTTTCGCCGCCTCGATCGCGCCAGCGGCGACGCCGCGCGAAACTGCCCCCTTCAAATAATCGGAGATGAGGATCGCGTCGGCTGACGCCGACACCTGCTCGATGCGAGAGACAATCGCCGCTTCGACGTTGCCGTGCACCTCGCGATCGTCCTCGTAATCAATCCGCGCCACCTGCTGATTGCGCGAGGTGACGACGCGAAGCTTGCGCGTCGTGCGGCGCTTGGGATCGGAAACCACCCCCGACGAATCAATTCCGAGCTTCGCGAGCTCGGCTCGGATCAATCCACCCGTATCATCCTCTCCCGCGACTCCAACGAGCTGAACCCGCGCGCCCAGTGCCGCGGCATTGTGGGCGACGTTGGCCGCGCCACCCAGGCGGAAGCTCTCATGGTCGAAGCGCACGACCGGGACGGGAGCTTCTGGCGAAATGCGATCGACGGCGCCGACGACGAAATGATCGAGCATCAGGTCGCCAACGACGAGGAGGGTTCGGCCCTGAAGGCGCGAGAGGAGATCCGTAGCGGCCGTCATGCCGGCGGCGACGCGGGTGTGCTGCGCGTGGCAGCATAGGGAAGCGTCACCAGCACCAGGAACAGCATCAGGACTTCAGAATCGCCGAAGTTGTATTCGAACATGCCGGCCGCGACCATCGCGACCGTGACGGAAAGCGCCCCGTAAGCAAGCGACGGATCGGCCTGCATTCGATTCTTCACGAAATCGCGAATGAGCATGACGATGAACCACAGCCAGATGGCGAGCGCCGGAAGGCCGCGTTCGGCTGCGATCTGCAGCGGGACGTTGTGGAGATGTGAGTTGAGCTGTTGCACCGCATTGGGATCGCGGTACGACGCGTAGACACTGACGACCATGTCAGGGCCGACGCCGGTCAGTGGATCCTTCTTGATGATTCGGAAGCCGGATCGAATCATCGCCAGCCGATCGCGATTCGACAGCAGGCTCGCCTCGGTGGCCGCCGTGTCGTGGCGCAGATGTTTGACTCGAAATGACGAATAGAGGCGATCGGTCATCTGTGACGGCGCGAAGGCGATGAAGGCCGCGATGGCGACGGGCAACAGGGCGAACAGCCGGAAGTCGCGAATGACGAACAAGAGACCAATGCCGACGCACGCGCCAACCCACGCATTGCGGCTGAGCGTCGCCGCGAGCGCCGCAATCAACGCCGGCATGACCAGCGCGGTCCACAGGCGGTCGTCTTTGCGGAATAGGATCCTCGCGGCCGCAAGGCACGCGACCAGCATCAACTGGCCGGAGTAGGTCATGTACATCCCGAGCAAACCACGCGGACGCTGTCCCAGCGAGTCGAACTCGAGGATGCCGAACTGCACCACCCCGATGACCGCACTGATCGCGCCGACGGTAATGATGACGTCGACCGCGGTGAGCGCGCGGCGTCCGGGTAAGAGACGAAAGGCGATTGGAACGATCGAGAAGAGGAGCAACTGCTTGCAGTCGATGAAGCTGGTCTCTGGATCGACGGAGAAGAGCGATGCCACCAGCGTCGCGCCGGCGTACGCCGCGAGCGGCCAGAACATTGCCGGCGCTTCGAAACGCTCGTGACCGCGAATGACGAGAACAAACCAGAGAACGCCGCTACACGTGAGCAGCACCTGCGACGCAGCAATCGAGAACGGCAGCAGCGCCACGAATGCGAGGAGCGCGTAGTACGCCGCGCGTTCGAGCCCGGCATTGCCGGCGAACGTCAGACCCGTGCGTTCATTGCGCGCATCGCCGCCGAAAGGACGTCCTCGGGCTTCAACGTAGTTAGACATCGAAAATCGCCAGGCTCACAGACACGCTGATCGCACGGCCGGCACGGCAGCCCCGCGACATCGACCGATTCGGTCGGGAACCGTGGGTCCCGCCACGGGGCCGACCGTGCAGGTTCCGTTGGTCCATATATTCCCACTATTGGCGTCGTTGTGGTGGCCGCAATATGTAGTGGCCCTGAATCGCCGCCAATGAACAGCCGGCTGCGCTCGATGAGCGCCCGCAGCTCCGCGAGGTCGAACTCTCCGATATCCAGGACCCGATCGGCCGCCGGTCCCAACGATTGCCGCGCCGCCGCGCCAATTCGCGCTGCCGCGTCGCGATCCGATGGGCCCGAGCTCAACACGACTCGCCGCGCCGGCGAGCCTGCCGCCAGGCCGGAGACCAGCGTGGTGAACGCCGCCTCGGGCCAGCGCCGGAATGGGTTCCCGGCGCTGACGTGAACCACTACGAGTTCGTGCGATGCGCTGAGGCCCGCCGCTTCCAGCCGCTGGGCGACTTTCGCCTCGGCATCAGCGTCGATCGCCATCTCCACGGCATCGCGCGTCGGGGAGGGTGCGCCTTCACGCCAGCCCTCGATGGCCTCGAGCAGGTCCCATTGATTGACGACCGAATGCCGCTGCCGCAGCGCGCGGGGTCTCGCCACCGCCCGCGTATACATCCAGGTGCGCCCGGGGATTTCGTATCCGATTCGCATCGGTGCCCGCGACAGCCATGCCAGCCACGCGCTCCGCGGTCCACCGTGCAGATCGATGACGATATCGTATCGTTCGCGCCGCAACCGTCCGGCTAAACGAAGATCATCCGTGATTCGCCCCAGCCCGATTCGTCGCGGCGCGACGATGACTTCGTCCAGGTGCGGATTCCCTCGAACGACCGGCAGCGCCTGCGGTTCGACGAGATACGTAAGATGCGCGTCTGGAAACGTGCGCTTCAGCGCCCGGATGAGCGGCGTGGTAAAAACCACATCGCCGATCAGGCGAAGACGGATCAAAAGGATTTTCACTTAACCGGGATTCACGGCTCCACCGTCGCCTCGTCGATCAACATGACCGGGATGTCATCTTTGATCGGATACACGCGCTTGCATTTGCCGCACTTCAGCGCCGTGCCGTTCTTGATAAGGTCGACCTTCGTCTTGCAGTTCGGGCAGGCCAGGATTTCAAGCAGCTCAGGATCGACGGGCATCAGTCTCTCCAATGTTTACGGCTCAGGGCGCACGGCTCGGAGCTCACGGCTTAATGTTCACAGTGCGAACGCTCGATATTTCAGCCGTAAGCCTTGAGCCCGAAGCCTAAGCCTTGAGCATTATAATCAGTCAGATGCGGCCGCTTTTCATCCTCGTCATATCGCTCCTGATAGTCGGGAGCGCCGCGGCCTCGCCGGCGCAACGGCCGTCTTCGCCGTCATCAGAGCCCTCGGCGGCCTATTACTTCATGATGGGCCGGCATCTCGAGGAACTCGACAAGATTGACGAAGCCATCGCGTCACACCAGAAGGCGATCGCGCTGGCGCCTCAGTCGGCTGAGATTCGGGCGGAACTCGCCGCCCTCTATGCGAGGCAGGATCGCCTGCGTGAGGCGCTCGATACAGCCGAAGCCGCGCTGGAACGCGACCCTGCCAACCGCGAAGCCAACAAGATTATCGGAACCATCTACGGGGCTTTGAGCGAGCAGCGTCGGCCACTTCGGCCGGGGGACGACCCTTCGCGATACGCCGCCCGCGCGATTTCAGCGCTCGAGAAGAGCCGCCGTGACATTGGTTTCGATGTGAATCTGGAACTGACGCTGGGGCGGCTCTATCTCGGAGCGCGTGATTATGCCAAAGCCGTGTCCAGCCTGCGGAAGGTCGTCGAGGATCAGCCCGAATACCCTGAAGGGGCGATGCTCCTGGCCGCCGCCCAGGATGCGGCCGGTCAAAAGGATGATCAGATTCAAACGCTCGAAAGGACGCTCGAGTACAACCCGACGTTCTATCGCGCGGCGCTTCGGCTGGCAGAACTGTATGAACGGGAGCGGCGATACCCCGAAGCGGCTGACGCCTATGCTCGGGCGGCCGCCGTCAACAGCCGCATCGATGTCTCGACCCAGCGCGCGGCCGCGCTCATCAACGCCGGTAAGGCGGCCGAGGCTCGTGACATTTTGCAAACCTCAATCAAGAAGTCGGCCTCGCCGGATGCCGTAACGCTCTACATGCTCGGCCAGGCACAGCGCGCACTCAAGGATTTCGATGGCGCGACGGCGACCGTGCAGAAGCTGAAGAGCACCTATCCGAGCGACGCGCGGGGCGGATATCTCGACGCGCTGGTACTCCGGGATCGCGGTCAGTACGAGCAGGCCATTACTGCATTCGAGCTGGTGATGAATCGCGCGTCGCGCGATGGTTCGCTGGTCTACGAATACGCGAGCTTGCTCGAACGTGCCGGCCGTCTCGCGGATGCGGAACGCGCCCTTCGCGGAGTCCTCTCCAAAGATCCGGAAGATGCGAACGCGCTCAATTCACTCGGCTACATGCTTGCCGATCATGGGCAGCGGCTCGACGAGGCGGTCGATCTCGTGCAGCGCGCGCTCAAGATCGAGCCGGCGAATCCGTCCTTCCTCGACAGTCTCGGCTGGGCCTATTTCCGCCAGGGCAAGCTGGACCTCGCCGACGCGCCGTTGACGCAGGCCGCCGAACGGCTGCCCACGAGTTCCACGGTGAACGAACATCTCGGCGACCTGCGATTCAAGCAGGAGCGATACGAAGACGCACTCGCGGCGTTCGAGCGTTCGCTCGCCGGTGACGGCGAATCCATCGATCGCGCCAAGGTAGAAAAGAAGGTGCGTGACGCGCGTGCCCGCGTCAAGCGGTAGCCGTCGGGGCACGAAGGCCCCGGCCTGCATCGGTATCTGCGTTTGGATCGCGTCGCTCGTCACGATCTCGTGCGGCCGCACCCCGGACGTGAAGCTGCCGTCTGGCACCGGTTCTCCATTTCCTCAATTCGCGGATGCCTACGGCCAAGCCACCGAACCATGCCACAACCTCGTGAGTCTGACGGCCGTGCTGTCGATGAGCGGTCGAGCAGGACGGCAGAATCTTCGCGGACGCATCGATGCAGGACTTGCGCAGCCCGATCGAATCGCGCTCGAAGGTGTGGCCCCCTTTGGAAAGCCATTCTTCGTATTAACGGCTGCGGACGGTGCTTCCACGCTGGTGCTGCCTCGTGACGGCCGCTATCTGCGCGGGGCTGCGCCTGCCGAGATCATCGAGGCACTCACCGGGATCCGGATCGCGCCGAACGAACTGATGATCGCCCTCGGTGGGTGCGCGTTTTATGTCGGCTCTGTGAGCGACGGACGCACATTCGCGAACGGGTGGGCGGCGGTCGATGCCGGCTCCGCGACGGTCTGGCTGCGGATGATCGACGGCAGTTGGCGGGAGGTCGCCGCCGAGCGCGGTCCGCTCACGATCTACTACGACGATTTTGCTGAGGGGCGCCCGCAGCGGCTGCGGCTCGTGATGAAGCCGCCAGACGGCGCGGGTGCAGACATCACGCTCCGCGTCTCGCAGCTCGAGCTGGGCAAGCCGCTGGATCCAGCGGTGTTCAAGCTCGCAATTCCTGAGGGCGCCCAACCTCTCACTCTCGACGAGCTCCGCAGGGCAGGACCACTAGGCGGGGAGGCGAAGCGAGAGTGATTCGAGCTCGCCGCACGCTCGTCACGCGCGCACATGCCAAGGTCAATCTCGATCTCCGCGTCCTTGGCACGCGGCCCGATGGCTTTCACGAACTGAGGACCGTGTTCCAAGCCATCGAGTTGCACGACACGCTGACGTGGATGCAGCGGACGGGCCCGTTCACCCTGAAGTGTCGGATGGCAGGCGTTCCGCTCGACAACACCAATCTCGTGTCGCAGGCGGCCTCGCGATTGTGGAAAGCGCTGGGACGAAGCGGGGAGCCACGCGATATTGTGGTGAAGATCGACAAGCGCATTCCGCTGCAGGCCGGCCTGGGTGGCGGCAGTGCCGACGCCGCCGCCGCACTGCTGGCGCTCGCGCGTCTCTGGGGCGGCGTGCCGATGACGCTGTTGCGCGAAGTGGGGACGTCAATCGGTGCGGATGTCTCGTTCTTCCTGTCGGGGGGAACCGCGCTGGGACTTGGTCTCGGCGAAGAGATTTACCCGCTCGTCGACTTGCCGGCATATTGGATCGTCATTGTTCGACCTCCGTTTGGTGTTTCGACGGCCGAAGCGTACTCGTGGTACGACGACGACCGTGCGGCGGGATTCAAGGAACCGCGCGAACTTCAGCTGCTGCCCGTACCCTGGCCAACCCGGGCGGCGCAGATGATCAACGATCTCGAGCCGCCGGTCGTGCGCCGTCATGCTGAAATCACCGGACTCAAGGCGGCATTGCGCGACGCCGGTGCGGTCGCTGCCGCGATGTCCGGCAGCGGGTCGGCGGTTTTCGGCCTGTTTCGCAGTCGAGCCGCGGCGGCACGCCTCGTCAAACCGCTATCCAAGGGCGGCAATCGTGCGTTGCTGACTCGAACCATCACGCGCGCGGAGTACGAACGACGCGCCCGTCCCGTTGCCAAAAAGCCGTGAAACCGGCTACACTTAACCTCTTGCGGACAAGCCTGCGGGCCGCGCCTTGAGGCCGCGCTTCGATCGTTCGGCGTAGAGTCCCGGGTGCGGGGCATGTCGGAGGCGCAGGATATGGGGTCCGCGCCACGAGCCGCGCTGGGGCGTGGCCAAGCGGTAAGGCGCGGGACTTTGGATCCCGTATTCGGAGGTTCGAATCCTCCCGCCCCAACCACATCGATGATGATGGCTGAGATGCTTCTCCGATGAACGGCGGCCAGCTCAAACTGTTCTCGGGCAGCGCGCACCCGGCGCTCGCCCACGAGATTGCGGAATTTCTCGGGGTATCGATGGGGCACGCACGGCTCCAGCGGTTTCCCGACACGGAGTGCTCGTTCCAGATCGACGAGAACATCCGTGGCACGGATGTGTTCGTCGTGCAGCCCACGTGCGCCGACGTCGACCGCAGCATCGACGTCGACCGCAGCATCATGGAGCTGTGCGTGATGATCGATGCGTTCCGCCGATCGTCGGCGTCGCGCATCACGGCGGTGATTCCGTACTACGGCTACGCGCGGCAGGATCGCAAGGACAAGCCGCGGGTGCCGATCTCGGCCAAGCTGGTGGCGAACCTGCTGAGCGCGGCGGGTACGAATCGCGTGCTGACCATGGATCTGCACAAGGCGCAGATTCAGGGGTTCTTTGACATCCCGGTCGATCACCTGTTCGCGGCGCCGGTGATCATCGATTACTGTTCACGGCTGGCGTTCCCCAACCTGACGATTGTGTCGCCGGACGCGGGAGGGGCCGAGCGTGCGCGCGCGTACGCGAAGCGGCTCGATGCGGACCTCGCGATCATCGACAAACGGCGCAGCGAGGGCGGGACGGCGGAAGTGATGAACGTGATCGGTGATGTCACCGGCCAGACGTGCATCATCCAGGACGACATCATCGATACGGCGGGCACGATCGTGAAGGCCGCGCAGGCGCTGAAAGACAACGGCGCGCAGCGGGTGCTCGCCTGTGCCGTGCACGGAGTCCTGTCAGGTCCTGCCATCGCGCGCCTCGAAGCGGCGCCGATCGATCAGGTGATTATCACCAACACGATTCCCCTCAGCGGTGAACGTGCGCGGTGCAGCAAGATCAAGGTGCTCTCGGTCGCGAGGCTTCTGGGGCAGGCGATCCGGAGCATTCACGAAGAGACGTCGGTAAGTTCGTTGTTTGTTTAGAGGGACATGTAGGCCTCGGGGTCTTCAGACCCCGGCCGACAACTGGTAGCTGAGTTATGGACGCAACATTACAAGCAGAGAAGCGTGAAGGACGCGGCAAGAACGAGGCGCGGCGGTTGCGCGCAAGTGGCCGAATTCCAGCCGTTGTATATGGCACCGTCAAGGGCAAGGCGGTCGAGATCGCGGTCGATCCGAAAACGCTGATGCGGATCCTCCACTCCGAGTCGGGCGTGAACACGCTCATCGGGCTGCAGCTCGACGGCGGCAACACGCGCGTGCTCGTGAAGGAGTATCAAGTCGATCCCATCGATCACAAGCTGCTTCACGCCGACTTCTACCAGGTGGCGATGGACAAGACGATCACCGTCACTGTCCCGATCGTCCTGAAGGGGGAAGCCAAGGGCGTCAAGCAACAGGGCGGCATCGTCGACTTCGTCAATCGCGAGATCGAGATCGAAGTGCTACCAGGCGATATCCCGGAGAACATCACCGTGGATATCAGCGAATTGATGCTGCACGAAGGCGTTCGCGTGCGCGATCTGCAGACGGGCGGGTCGAAGTGGAAGGCGACGAGCGATGCCGACATGATGATCGTCCATGTCGTGACGCTGCGCGTCGAAGAAGAGCCGGCACCGGCGGAGGCTGCCGCTGCGGCGGCGACCGCTGCACCGGCCGA
>DASTVZ010000262.1:0-34919 GCA_035758845.1 Vicinamibacterales bacterium | reverse complement strand
TGCCTTGCGGGCCTTGCTCTCTGCGCCACAACGCGATGAGCGTTCCGTCTGGTGACCACGAAGGGGACGCGCGGACACGGCCGTCGTTCGCGAGTCGCAGTCGCGTGCCAGTACCGTTGATCAGTTGAACATAGACACCTGGAACTTCGTTCTCAGGCGTCCAACTGAACGCGACCTGAGTTCCGTCTGGCGAGATCGTCGCCGAGCCTTCAGAGCCGGGGAGCGACGTGAGCGGAACTGGCTGGAACGATGTTGGTGGTGGCGGCGTCCGCGGCCAGAACCATGCAGCGGCGCAGAGGACACACAGCATGAGGACTGCAGTCAGCGCCAGCGGCATAGTCCATCGACCCGAGGTCCGAACCGCAGCCGGTGCCGCGACGGCTCCGCTCGTCGAGTCTTCACGCAATTCTTCGAGCGCGACCTTGATGTCGGACGCATGCTGGGCACGCCGGGAGAGATCTTTGCGCAGGCAGCGGCTTACCAGCCGCTCGACGGCCTGGGGAACGCCCTCTGCGAGATTAGTCAGAGGCCGCGGCTCGAGATTGATCACCGCGGCTAATGTCGCCGGCGTCGAGTCGGCACGAAATGCGCGCTGGCCCGACAGCATTTCGTACATGATCGCGCCGAACGAGAAGATATCTGATCGTGCATCCACCTTCTTGCCTTCAGCCTGCTCCGGCGACATGTAGGCAACCGAGCCGACGATCGTGCCCTCGCCCGTTTCGACTGACTTGATCCGGGTTTCATCGACCGCGGACGTCATCCCGTGATTCGCGAGCCTTGCCAGACCGAAATCCAGAATCTTGATCTGATCCTGGTCGGTCACCATGATGTTGCCTGGCTTCAGATCGCGATGGACGATCCCGGCGGCGTGCGCGGCTGAAAGAGCGTCGGTGATCTGAATTCCGTACCGCAAGGCGTCGCCGAGCCGCAGGCCCTTGTTGGGAATCACACTGTCGAGCGTGCGTCCGCGCACCAGTTCCATTGCAATATAGTCCGCCGCGTTCGCGGACCCGATATCGTAAATGGTGACGATGTGCGGATGCTGGAGCGAAGAGGCGAGCTGCGCTTCCTGCACGAACCGGCGCCGACGCTCTTCGTCTTTCACCAGGTGCGGCGGAAGAACTTTCAGAGCGACGCGGCGGTTCAGGCGCGTGTCAATCGCCTCATACACGTCGCCCATTCCGCCCGCACCCAGGAAGGAAACGGTCTCGTAGGGACCGAAACGAGTCGAAGTCTCGATTGGCATGCCGGTGGCGAAATGATAAGTCGCCAAGGCGATCGAGGTCCACACGAAGCGACGTGCTACCCTTTCGATAGATGCCTCCTACTCGCCAAGGCGGCGCGATTGCCGTGCGTGACACCGCAAAAGGACCTGAGGTGCTGCTTGTCCGCGCCAAGAAGGACCCGCGCCAGTGGATTTTCCCGAAGGGACATCAAGAAAGAGGGGAGACCCTGGCCGAGACGGCGGTCAGGGAGTTGAAGGAAGAAGGGGGCATCGTTGGCGAGGCAGTCAAGTCCATTGGTGTATCGACGTTTCGCTCTGGCGGCGAGGAGGTGGAGGTGACCTACTTCCTGGTTCGCGATACCGGGCGACGAAAAACAGCGGAACGGGAAGTCGCGTGGCGAAGGTTTGCCGAGGCGCAAAAGCTGGTGAGTTTCGACGATGCCCAGTGGCTCCTGGAGAAGGCTCAGCAGATGCTGCGATCCGTCAAATGAATGCCGCTGACATCATCGAAGTGCATCAATGGGTCGAGGAGTCCTCGCGCGTCGTCGTACTCACGGGGGCTGGCATCTCGACCGAATCGGGGATCCCGGATTTTCGCGGACCGCAGGGCGTCTGGACGAAGAACCCGAAGGCCGAGAAACTCTCCAACATTCATTACTACATGGCGGATCCGGAAGTGCGGAAGCTGGCATGGCAGGGGCGCCTCGAGAATCCGGCCTGGACGGCCGTGCCGAATGCGGGGCACCGAGCGCTCGTCGAGTTAGAGCGGCGCGGCAAGTTGCACGCGCTGGTCACACAGAACATCGACGGACTTCACCAGCGTGCCGGCAATTCCGCGGAGCGCGTCATCGAAGTTCACGGAACCGTCCACGAGGTCCTGTGCATGGGTTGTGGTCGCCTGGAGCCGATGAAGCACGCGCTCGATCGGGTTCGCGCCGGCGAAGACGATCCGGCGTGCCGCGAATGCGGCGGCATCCTGAAAAGCGCCACGATCTCGTTCGGTCAAGCGCTCCTGCCCGAGGTCATCGATCGCGCAATGACGGCGGCAACCGAAGCCGATCTTTTCATGGCGATCGGCACCAGTTTGCAGGTCTATCCAGTCGCTGGCATGGTGCCGCTCGCGCGTAAGGCCTGTGCGCGAATCGTCATCGTCAACGCGCAGGCCACGCCGTTCGACGAGATCGCCGATGCCGTGATCTCGACTTCGATCGGCGAGGCACTGCCGATGATTTGCTCCCGGTCGTCAGTTGTCAGACCGGGTTGAGCCCAGACCCTACGAGAACGGATTCTCGTCGGCACTGGGTCCATAGATCGATGGTACCGGCACACCAAGCTCGCGCAGATAGACCGACAGCTGACCGCGATGGTGATACCAGTGGTTCAGCATGATCGATCGCAGCAGCGCGGCGCGAGGCATCGCCAGGACTTCCTGACCGTTGCGCTTGACCCGCCACGTCCCATTCAAAGTCGCATCGTCCATCTTGCCGAGCAGTTGTCTGGCGGTTGCGATGCTTTCGTCGAGCGCAGGAATCAGTTCCGCGGCGCTTGTCGGGACCGCATCCTTGAAGTCGGGCGCTTGAATCTCTGATTGCGCGGCGAGCTTGGCCACTTCTCCGGGTGTGCCGGCTATATGCAAGGCAAGCTCACCGAGCGTCCGCGATTTAGGGTGCGGTCGCCATCCCAACTGGTTGTTGGGCACGCGTTCGAGCACGCGTCGCGTCGTTTTTGCCTCGTGTTCGAGTTCCTGAAGGAAAGAGTCGATCATCGCCATGGTTCTGTCTCCTTTAATCTACGCGGCCTCAGCGCGCTTGCGAACCGCCTCGTGCAAATGGTCCCACCCCTCGCTCAGCCCGACCCGATGATCGTCAGGAATGAGGCCGAACGCGGTATGCCGGAATGTGATCACCGTCTCCTCGCCAACTTGCTTGAGCCGATATTGAAGGTTCGACGTCACGGGGTTTGACATGAACAGCGGACCGCAGATCTCCAGTAGCGTCGGCTTCTTGATCGCCTGGACCACGCCCCAGAAGTGTCCGTCGTTGCCGCCGAGATCGCGAAACCATCGTCCGCCTGGCCACGCTTCGAGGGTCATGCGCATCGGGCGGCCGTCAGGGCCGGCGTTGAGTGGCCCCATCTGTTCGAGAAGCGCCGCGAAGGTCTTCTCCAATGAGGCGCGAACGCGGATCTCCTGATTGATGTTGAGGGTGAGGTTCTCGATTGCACTGTCAACAGCGACCATACGTGTCCTCCTTTATTTACTTTGCGCGGGGGCCCTCCGCCTCCGTGCGCATACAACCCTTCGCGCTACGGCGAGACCTCGCCGGAGCCTTGGCGAAGGCGGGCACCCCCAGCGATCGCTCTCTTCGCTCGCGCGGGCTCATCGCAAGACCGAGCCAAACCAACGGCAGCTACTCGCGCTCAGCACGTTCTTTGATTCGCTGGAGCTGGTTGCGCCATAAGCGTTCGAACATACCGGCCCACTCATGCAGCGGCCTGAGCTCCGTTGCGTTGGTGCGATAGAGCATTTGCTTTCCGCTACGGCGCGCGGTGACGAGTCCGACGTCGCGGAGCACTCGCAGATGCTTCGATACGGACGGTTGCGCGAGCTCGAGGGCATCGACGATCTCGCCGACCGAGCGTTCGTCGTCGGCGATGAACTCCAGGATCGCGCGTCGCTGTGGTTCAGCGACCGCGTTGAAGACGTCCGAGCTCGTAGCCGCGCGTGGCATAACCCAATCATATTCCTATGTGGGAATATGTCAAGCGGGCCTTCGGCCGAACATTGAAGATTGGACACAAAAGCTAGGTGCAGCCCGGACGGATGACCTCGAAGGCCGTGACGCTGAGTGTTGGATACGAGGCGGACTGCGCCGGCATGGACGACTGTTGACTGCCGGCGCCGACGTAGACGCGCGCCTTGCCCATCTGCTTGCTGCGCGTCGTGCTGGAAGCGTTTGGATTCGACGTCAGGACTCCAGTGACGTCGAGCACCTGATCCTGGTGCTCCTTCTGAATGATCTGAAGAAGCTTCTTCTCACCCGGCAGGCGGTACACGACCGCGGTTTCGCCGCCGCTCACGGGATCCATCTTCTGCCCGCGAAGATCTTTCAGCAGCGATCCCGACACACAGCCGCGGATGACGAGTGTGTCCCCCTTCTTCGAGGGCGGAACGGCTCCGTCTTCCGGCTTCTGTGCGGCAGAGAGGCTCAGCCCAAATGCAATCGCAATGATGGAACCGCAGGCGATGCTTCGCATGAGTACTCCGGTCGGGGACAGGCAGGCACTCCGATGATAACTCGTGAAAGGTGGCTGGCACCTTTCCCGGAAAGGTGCCAGCCACCTTTTCTTCGCCTGCGTCGCTCGCCGGCGGCGATAAGTGTCGAGATTACGGCACTTTGACGGGACTGCGCAGGTACGAAACCAGATCGATGACTTCTCGGTCAGTGAGGGCATCGAAAAGACCGGTGGGCATCATCGAGACGGCCGTCGTTTCGCGTGACTGTATGTCACTCTTCCGGATCGTGGCGTTGTCGCGTCCGACCACTCGAAGTATCAGCTGCTGATCGGTTTCCGAGACGACGTTGCCGGAGAAGGTGCGGCCATCGCGCGTGGTGATGACTACCATCTTGTAAGCATCCGGCACATCGCCATTCGGGTTGAGTACGTTGGAAAGCAGATACTCCAGGTTGGCGCGGTTCGACCCGGTGAGATCCGGACCGATGTTTCCTCCCTCGCCGTACATCGTGTGACAGGCGCCGCAGGTGCGCAGGAAAACAGCGTGACCGTTCTGCGCGCTTGCGCCTTTCATCGCCGTGTCGTTCAAGAGGCCTCGATATCGCGTGTAAGCGCGTTCCTCAGACGCGTTTTCGTCTACCGGACCCCAGACGTCAGCGAAGCGCGCGCCAACAAGGCGCCGAAGCTGCCGTGCAATGTGCGGGGGGACTGCTGGCTTGGGGATGACGTTTGCGGCAAGCGCGTCGGTCAGCATTCGCGCATACCGAGCGCGTGACGCGAGCGTCTGAATGGCTTCCGTCTTCTCGGCGTCGTTCAAGCTCGCATACCTCGCCACCAGCAATTTGCCGAGCGACTCGTCATCGAATGCAGCGATCGATTTGATCGCATCGAGTCGAACAGACTGATCGTCGAGGAGTGCCGGCAGTACCGTGGCGAGTTGCGGTCGCCGCTGCAGCGTGAGCGTCTGGAGTGCGCGCCGGCGCTCATCAAGACGGGTGGCCGAATTGCGCAGCGCCTGAAGGTTCGCCGCCGTCGCATTCGCATCGCTGAACTGACGGTTGATGTCGGTCGCGAGCCGGCCGGTCGCCGCGTCACTCCGTTGGAGGCGAGCATAGACGGCCGGCCATTTCGACGGTGCGACGACATCGTATCGGCCTTCGAGCCCATCCTTCATGCCCTGGAGCAAGTCCACCTTCGCGTTCCGCTTCGGCGAGACGAGTTGCTCGGTCGCCGGAAGCTTATCGAGCGCGGCAACGACGGCCTCCAGCGCGTCGGCATCAATGGCGCGTCGTGCGACAAAGCGAGTCAGAATCGGTATGCGACTGTGCGAAGCGTGGTCGAGCGCGAGCCCGGGATCGGTTGCAACCAGCGGCTCGACGCCGAGCCAGATCATCTTCGGTAGATTGAGATCGGCAGCGTCTTCGGCATGTGTCATCAGTTCGGATGCGATCGTCCAGCGCATCGCCGGGCCCAGTCGCTGCAGCGCGGACGCGAGATAGAGCCGCACGATCGGTGAGTGATCCTCACGCGCCATCCGGGCGAATTTCTGAAGCGCGATCTCCGATGGCGATTTGTCTTCGCACAAGAGTTGAATCGCCCACGCGCGGATGTATTCATCGCCATCGCTCAGTGTCTGGACCAGCGCATCAGCCGTCCACTCGCCGGTCACGTGCAATGCCCACATTGCGCGCAGGCGATGATCGGGATTGACTGGCGATCGAAACATCGCGCGCAATTGCTCGCGCGCCGCCGGTTTGAGGGGGCCCTTTGCTGCGCGGCCCTGGAGAATGACCCGCGCCCGCCGCGCGTGCCAGTCGCTTCGGCTCGTTTGCAGGTTGACCAGTTCTTCATCGGTCAGCGCACGCAAATCGCCATACCGCCCGGGCCAATCCGCCGCGAGTGATTTCGCCGGTGCTACTCTGAAGATGCGCCCGGTCTCTTTTTGCAGGACATCAGTGCCGCAGATATCGTTGTCGTGCCAGTCGAGCACGTAAACGGCGCCGTCCGGCCCCACTTCGACGCTGAATCCGATCCACTGGGCATTGTTTGCCAGCATGAAGTCGTCGCCATGATGCGCGGAGAAGCCGGATCCCTTTCGTTCGAGGACGTCGGACAGCAGCGCATGCTCATGAATGTTGGCCATGAAGATGCGCCCTTGCTGTGACGCCGGAAACGCATCCGACTGATAGACGCGTGCGCCGCCATGCGCGGATCGATGGCGATGATCGGCAATCGTTTGAATGTCGCTGTAGACGTACGGATTGAAGTGCTGCCCTCCCTGGCGGTGATAAATGCCGCCCGGGATGACATGAAACAGATGCGGAATCACACACGCCGTGATGAACAGTTGTCCTTTCGCATCGTAATCAATACCCCATGGGTTGCTGAATCCATGCGCGACAACCTCGAACACATCCTTGGTCGGGTGATAACGCCAGACACCCCCGTTGATCTCGATCCCATCGCCCGTTAGCATTTCCTCGGGAAACGGGTCGTTCTGGTTGTAGAGATGTCCTGTCCCGACAGGCTTCCTGACCTTGGATGACGTCGCGTAGCCTTGCAGCCCGTACAACCAACCATCCGGCCCCCAGTGCAGGCTGTTGACCACCTCGTGACGATCGCGGATGCCCCAACCGGTCAGCCGTACCTCCACCTTGGCGACATCGGCTTTGTCATCGCCATCGCGATCCGGGACGAACAAGAGATTTGGCGGCGCGGCCACGAACACACCATCGAGACCAACCGCGAGCGCGGACGGAAAAATGATGCCGTCCATGAACACCTTGCGGTTGTCGGCGACGCCGTCGTGGTTCGTATCTTCAAGAATCACGATGCGGCTGTTTCCCGCGCCGGAGAATCCCTGATTGCGTGATTCGTAGTCTCGATTCTCGGCGACCCACAGACGTCCTCGATCGTCCCAGCAGAACGCCATCGGCTGAACGATCATCGGCTCGGCCACCCACGCGTTGACGCGATAGCCGTTGACGACGGTCATCTGCGCGACGGCTTCCGCCGCGGTCAGGAACCTCGCCTCGCGTCCCTCACGCTGCGCGACGCCCCACAACGCCGACGTCGCATATGCCGATCGATTGCCGCTGTATTCCGCCCACGCGCTATCCATCCGCACATCGTCCAATGCGCCTCGATAAACGCGGACCTGATAGCGAACGGTTTCCGTGTTGCCTTGCTTGATCGTCCAATTGGCATTCGGCGATCGCGCGGCAGCGATGCCTGATTGACGATCGACACGCCAGGTCTGCGGGTATCCGGGGTTGTCGGGGTAATCGAAGATCGTGATGTGCGCCGGTTCGGATCGCCCCTGCCCCTGCACCGCCGCGTCGATCCACATGGCGCGCTGACCGGCCGCGCGCTCGTTGCGTTGACGGGCGGCATTGACGATATCGCCGGATGTGGCGGCGCGCGATGCGACCGAGAGGAACAGTCCGGCGGTGTCGCCGGTCGACGGCGTCGCTGCGTCCCGAGTCGCGCTGCGCCCAATCGTCACATCCGTCTGCGCCTGGCCGCGCCACTCGAGGCTCAATGCGAATGCGCCGTTCGCTTCCCGCATCGACCATCGTGCAGTCTCGGTCAAGACGCGAGCGCCTGACTGATCGAGCAGGTCGTACACCGTCTGCCATCGCACCTCGTCGCCCGCTGCCTGCGTCACTTCGACCGACACGCGCCGCCAGTAACCGCTACCGGCGTTGTGGAAGTAGTCGCGTCCGTTGAGATTTGTGAATGCCCAGAAAAGACCATCCGGTCCAGTCATGACGGTTCCATCTGGAGCGATGAACGGATGAATGTAGGGCCGTGTCTCAGCGCCGGCGTGCTCGGTGAGAACAGGTGTCCGGCCGCCGGACTTGGATACCGAAATCGTATTGGTGCGTGGATCGTGACGAACCGTCAGTACCGGTGGCGAGGTTTGTTCAGCGTCCGCTCCCGACCGCGAGAGCCGCGCACCGACAATAGTCGTTGCGATGACAAAGACGATGAGGGTTACGCGCGCGATGACTTGAGACATAGCAGGATTACTTAACAACGATCGTTTTTATATTCACAAACTCCCTGATGCCATACGGCCCAAGCTCTCGACCATAGCCGGACTCTTTGATGCCGCCGAATGGCAATCGCGGATCCGAAGCCACCAGACTGTTGACGAACGTCGAGCCAGCCTCCATCTGCCGCGCCACGCGCTCGCCGCGGGCGGGATCCTTCGTGAACACAGCACCACCAAGGCCAAACACGGAATCGTTGGCGATCCGAACCGCGTCATCTTCGTCGCGGGCGGTGATGATTGCGGCAACGGGGCCGAAGAGTTCCTCCTCGTACGCGGGCATTCCCGGCTTCACGTTGGTCAGGACCGTCGGCGGGTAGTAGGCGCCGTCGCTCTTCGGGATCTCGCCGCCGACAAGGAGTGTTGCGCCACCTTCGAGCGATGCGACGACCTGCTTGTGCAGCGCATCGCGCAGGTCGTGCCGTGCCTGCGGACCGACGTCGGTTCCGGCAGCAAGTGGATCGCCGACGCGCTTCGATTTGATGACGTCGACGAAGCGGGTGGTAAACGCCTCGACGATCGAGTGAACGACGATGAAGCGTTTCGCCGCGATGCAGCTCTGGCCGCCATTGATAAGGCGAGAGTTGACGCATGTCGTTGCCGCAGATTCGAGATCGGCATCTTCGAGCACGATGTATGCGTCCGATCCTCCAAGTTCAAGGACAGTCTTTTTCAACACGGCACCGGCCTGCGACGCGACGGCTCTCCCTGCAGGTGTGCTGCCGGTGAGTGTGACGGCGCGTACCAGCGGATGTTCGATGACTGCCTTGACGTCACGACTGCTTATCAGCAACGTGCGGAACAGACCGGCAGGGAAGCCGGCGTCCTTGAATAGCTGTTCGATCGCGAGCGCGCAGCCGGGAACGTTTGACGCGTGCTTCAATATACCGGCGTTGCCCGCCATCAGCGACGGAGCCGCAAACCGGAAGACCTGCCAGAGCGGGAAGTTCCACGGCATGATGGCGAGGACGACCCCGAGCGGTTCAAATGCGACGTACGATTTGGCGTTTTCCGTTTTGACGACGTCGGGCGCGAGGTGGGATTCGGCAAAGTCTGCGTAGTACTCGCAGACCCAGGCGCACTTCTCGACTTCGGCAACCCCTTGCGCGAGCGGTTTGCCCATTTCGCCGGCCATCAGCGTCGACAGTTCGCTCTTGCGCTGACGGAGCAGGGAAGCGGCTTTCTTCATCAGCGGCGCGCGCTGACTGAATGGAGTCGATCGCCACGCTGGCCACGCGCTGTGCGCCTGGACGACGGCGGCGGCGGCGGCGTCGGGTGTCAGTTCCTGATAGGTTCGGATTGGCTTACCGGTAGCCGGGTTGATGGACGTGATCGCCATGTATCGTCCTTGAATGCTCCCTCACTATAACTGTGTGGCGGAACGCGAGACAGACCGATAATCCTGGCGGTTACTGGATGAGGTGTGCAAATGCGTCGCGCACAGGAATCGTGGTGCTCGTCGCCACGCTTGTGGCGTCCGACTTCCGCCTTCGCGCGGAGCGCTCCGGCGGACTCGCCGCGGCCTTGGCGGAGGCGGCTAGCCGGAAGGTCGATTCTCTTGTTTCGCTTCGTTCCGTGCGCGTCGAACCCACCGATCAAAGTGGCGAGACCAGGGTCGTCATCCAGGCGAACGGCGCGCTGCCGGAACCAACCAGTGGAACTGCGTTCAATCCACCCCGCATCTATCTCGACTTCATTGACGTCCTCCCACTCCGCACCGTTGAATCGGTCCCGCCGAATTCTGTCGTGGCAAGAATCCGCGTCGCCGAGCACAGCGCAAGTCCGCTCGTGACGAGGGTCGTGGTCGATTTGATCGAAGCGTCGCAGTATCGAATTGATTCGTCCGCGAGCGCACAGGGACGCGTGATTGTGATCATCGGTACGACCCTGCCGCGCCACGTCCGCGCGGCAAACGGCAGGCCCCCAGTAACTGGCACGACGCAATACGCCACGCGAGTGGCGACCGCACTTATGCGCCTTCAGACTCTCAAGCCGTTGCTCGAAGCCATCGATCGGCGTACTGAGAGTGTTCCAGGTAATCTGAGCGCCGCCGTCAAGGAGTTCGACGATATCGGGAAGCTGCTGACCGCGGTCAAACCGCCGCAGTCGCGTGCGTCGACGCATGCCCTGCTCCTGCGGACATGCACCCTCGGCGCCCGCGCGGTGCGTTTGCGTGAGAGCGTCGCCGGGAATCAGGATGCGGCATCTGGCTGGGACGCGGCGTCAGCCGCCGCCGGCGCGCTGTTGATGTTGGAGAGAGCGAATAGTGAGTTGGAAAAAGGCAAAAGGTAAAAGGGAAACTACCTTTTACCTTTTCAGAATTCCAAAGTTATCGAGCGGCCAGTGCCAGTTGGTGGCCATCGAACGGCCAATCCAGAGGCCGAGCTGTTCGACGAAGTGCGAGTCGCGAAGGATCGCATCGCGCGTGCGAGTGGCGACGGCCTGGAGATTGAGACGCGCGGGCTGTGCTGATTTGCCGCCGGCAACCACGTATTCGCCGATCGTTGTTCCGATGATGCCGCCGAGGACGGTGAAGTACAACATCGCGACGAGGAGCATCACCACAAAGAGCGGCCCCGCAGCGTCGCGATCGAGCATGCTCATGGGAAGTCCCATCGCGATGGTGCAGGTCACGAGCACGATCAGGCCGAATGCCATCGCCGCCGCGTCGATGGCGGACGCGGCGATCACCCGCCAATCCGGCATCGTTGAGGATGGCTTCTCGACAGGCTGCTCGGATGCTGGAGCCGACACGGCAATTCCGTTCAACCGCCGCATCGCATCGATGGGATCTTCCACCGACGGTAGGAGCGCAGCGCTCAGCCGAAGAATCTCGTTGACGTTGAGATTCAGCGCTGCCGCGTACGCGCGCATGGCCGACCGCGCATAAATCCCCGCAGGTAAATCACCAAATCGACCGGCATCGATGGCACGCAGCCACTCCGCGCGGACACCGCTCCGCTGTGCCATCGACTCTATCGTCAAGCCGCGCGACATTCTCGCCAGCCTGAGCCGTTCGTGAATCAATTCGTCGCCCACAACAACCCCCTCAAGTTGCCTATCGGCAATGGGGGAAGGCGACATTAGTCAGCGGTAAATCCTGAAAGAAGAGAGGTTTACGTGCCGGGGTCGGTGATCCGGGATCCGGGTTCCGATCATACAGAAGAGGCTCACGGATCCCGCGTAACGGGATCCCGACAGGAATCGATCTCAATGCACCAACGAGTCTCGTCGTGCCAGAGCTTGGACGGTGCGTGTCAATTGACCCGGTTCAAACGGTTTCGCGAGATGGAGGTGAAAACCAGCAGCAAGCGCGCGGCGGCGCTCGTCGTCGCGGGCATGTGCCGTGACGGCGGCAGCAGGAATTGCGGCGATGCGGCCGGCAGGTGACGAGCGGATCCGACGGATCAGTGCATATCCATCTTCTTCGGGCATCGCGATGTCTGCGAGGAGCACATCCATTTCGGACTCTTCGAGAATCTCCATGGCTTGCCGTGCGTTCTCGGCAATCGAAACGGTCGCCCCTGAGTCTTCGAGCGCATGCGCCATGACTTCACGGCTATCCGACTCGTCATCAACCACCAGCACGCGAATTCCGTCGAGACGGACGATCCCTGCCGGTTTCGGCTCCTCGGCCGGCACAGTCTCCTCCGATTCGACAGCGGCAGAAACCATTGGCAGTCGGACAATGAACGTCGAACCGCGCCCCTTACCTTCGCTCTCGACGGAGATTGAACCCTGATGTGCTTCGACCAGTTGTCGTGCGATCGAGAGTCCAAGACCGACCCCGCCATGCACGCGCGTCGTCGTGCTGTCGGCCTGGCGGAAACGATCGAACACATGCGGCAGAAACTCCGGCTCGATCCCGATGCCGCTGTCGCACACACGAACTTCCACCGAACCGTTCTCGCGCCGGACGATCACGTCAATTGTGCCGGCTTCGTCGGTGAACTTCACAGCGTTTCCGATCAAATTGAAGAACACCTGCTCGAGTCGACGGATGTCGCCGAGGACGACCGCGTCGGGCGCGGCAGAGAACTGCAGCTCGATTCGCTTTGCCGCGGTGGCCGGCACCATCGATTCGATGACGTTTCTGAGCAGATCGCGCAGATCGATCTCGTCTCGATCGAGCGCCATGCGGCCGCCGGTGATGCGAGAGAAATCGAGCAGATCGTCGATCAACTTCGCCTGGCGCGTCGCGTTGTCGTGAATGGACTGGAGGGCGCGGGCGGTGATTGATGGCGCGAGCGTTCCTTTTTGCAGCAGCGCCGTCCAGCCGAGCATCGCATTCAACGGCGTGCGCAGATCGTGAGACACGATCGACACGAATTCATCCTTGAGTCGATTGGCTGCCTCCGCCTCGGTCCGTGCTTTCTGCGCCGACTCGTACAATCGCGCGCGATCCAGGGCCTGCGCGCAGTGCTGCGCGATCGATACCAGTAGCGCCTGATACTCTTCGTCGAATTTCACCGGCGCCGTGAAGTGGAACGCGAGTACGCCGGTAGCCTGGCCGCTCGCAAACAGCGGCAGTGTGGCCGACGATACATAGCCGCCGTCAGCGGCGATCGATGCGGACCGCCAGTACCGCTGCTGCCATTCGGCGAACGATCCAATGAACACCGGCTGCCGCGTCTCGATCACGTGCGTGGCACACAGTCCCGTTTCAGCCTGGATCCGATGCCCTCGGGAGACGTGCTCCCCCCCGACGTCGGAGTGCACGATTTCGAATGCCGTTCCGCCATCGGCCACGAGCGCGACTTCACCGGCGGTTGCGCCGGCGGCAATCTTTCCCTGCCGGACGACCGCTTCGGCGACAGCCTCCACCGTGACCGCCTCGGACAGCGCCGCGGTCAGACCGTGTAAGCGATTGGTTCGTGCGGCGAGTGTGCGAAAGCGCGCCTCGCTCGCGCGCAGCGCGACTTCCGTCTGCTGGTGGGTCTCGAGTTCCTCGTCTGCCCGTGCCCGCAGCGTCTCGGCCTCGGCACGTGCGCGCTGCGCAGATTCGTATTGCCATGTGCGATCGAGCGCTTGCGCGGCGCGCGGGCCGAGTACGAAGAGATAATTTCGGTCGTCCTGGCTGAACGTTCGCGGCCGCGCGAACTCGAATTGCACCACGGCGACGACGCGGCTGCCGATGACGAGCGGAACCGCGACTGCGGCTTGATAGGCGGTCGCGCTCGCCGCGCGATCGACGCCGCGGTATTCGGACGTCGACGCATCTTTCGACTCGACGATCACCGCCGCGCCGCGACCGACGGCGTCAGCGATCGGGCTCTTCACCGCCAGGCTCACGACCGCATTCGGTTGTGGGCCGTCCTGCTGCCGGCCAATCATGCGAACGATTTCGGCGGTCTCGCCATCGCTCTTCGTCAGGACGACGAGCGCACCGTCGGCTTCGAGCGCATGCAAGGGTTCCTGAATGGCGGCTTCGATGACCGCGCCTGGCGTGCGCGCCTGGCCTAACCCGGCAGTCACCTGCGAGACGCGATCGGATTGACGTGCGGTTTGTTCTGCCATCCGGCGCAGATTTCGATCGCGACGAAGAAGACGATACGTGCGCTCCGTCAGCAGGCAGAATCCCAGCCAGCCAAAGACGTAGCAGATGAACAGCAACACCTGGCCGAGATTGGCGAAGTGGAAAAAGGTGCCTGGTTCGTAGACGAGATAATCGATCGAGGCTGCGGAAAGAATCAGTGCGAGGATGCCGGGACCGGCACCACCGAACCACGCGCTCACCGCAATGCTGACGGCAAACAGCGTCGTCGACGGCACCGCTCCGGTCAAGTTCGACAGGAACAGCTCGACACACATCGCAACGGCAACGGCGCACACTGCGGCCGCGTACGAAAACGGTCGTGCTTCACCAACGAGTTTGCGCCAATCCACTGGCATTGGTTTCGGAGAGTCCCGGGAACTCAAGTATGGCATGAGGACCCGCAGACGTTAGCCCGGCCGTTCTTCAGGTTCTTCCAGGTTCTGCGGGGTTATCCCGGCGCCGCTCCCTGCGTTCCGACGTACACCGAGTAAATGGATTGGCTCGCCGCCATGAACAGGCGATTACGTTTTGGACCACCGAACGTGAGGTTGCCGCAAACCTCCGGAATCCGGATTCGACCGAGAAGTTTTCCCGCGGGATTCCACACTGTGACACCGCTGTAGCCGAGTGCACGGCCGGCATTGCTCGATACCCACACATTCCCTTCAACGTCGCAGCGCAAGCCGTCAGGCCCGCACTTGACACCATCGATCATGCAATCGCTGAACAGCTTCCGGTTCGAGGTCCTGTTGTCCGTGCCGACATCGAACGAATAGACCTCCCCCTTACCGCCGGCACCTGTGTCGCCTGGTCCCTTGCCCGTGCTCGCGACGTAGACCTTCTTGAAGTCCGGCGAGAAGGTGATGCCATTCGGATCCGGCACCTGATCTTCGGTGATGACGAGATCGATCCGGCCGCTCGGATCGGCGCGGTACACGTTGGTCGGCAGTTCGCGCTTGAACGTCCCCATGCCAACAGGTTGCCCTGCCTTGGGGTTGAGTCGGCCGGCGCGGTTTGACGGGCCACCACTTGCGTCCGGCGCGCCTTCATACAACTGACCACCGTAGGGCGGATCGGTGAACCAGATGCTGCCATCGGCATGCACGGCGGCATCGTTGGGGGAGTTCAGCCGCTTGCCTTGATACGCCTCAGCGATGACGGTAATCGATCCATCGTGCTCGTAACGCACGACACGACGGGTGAGGTGTTCACACGAAATCTGGCGGCCTTGCGTATCGAAGGTATTGCCGTTGCTGTTGTTCGACGGATTGCGAAACACCGTCACACGCCCATCGTCTTCGAGCCAGCGAAGCTGCCGATTGTTCGGAATATCGCTCCACAGGAGATAGCGTCCCTGGCTATTCCATGCCGGTCCTTCTGCCCAGAGTGCGCCGGTCCACAATCGCTTGATCGACGTGTTCGCCTGGATCAGTCCGTCGAACGCCGGATCGATGGTCAAGATATCCGGATCGGCGAAGTAGGTGGTCGGCGGCGCATCGGGTCCGAAGTCGCGCGGTGGGTTGGAGATCACCGTTGGGGCAGACTGCCCCGCGGGGATGGTCTTGCTCGGCACATTCTGGCCGAACGACCGATGGGGCACCGCGAGTGCCGCGCCGGTTGCCGCACCAATGGTGATGAGCGCACGACGTCTCGTGATTACTGTCGTCATGGCGGCAGATCCTACATCGAATCGGTTGACTTCCGCCTCAGAGCCGGCCGTCGCTCGGGTCGCGCGACGGCTGTCTCGGCGAACCGGCCGGGGGCCGCGAAGGCGGACTGCAGCCGCAGCCGGGCACCGGATCCGGTACTGTCCTTGCGTAACACGTCGGTAGCGCAATGACCGACACTGCGGGAATCAGCGTGATCATCAACGAGCGATCCGGCGTCGCTCGGAATCCGGACGTTGGCGACCAGGTGCAATCGCTATTTGCCAAACACGGATTGTGTGTGCGACTCGAGCGGGTGCGCGAGCCCGGGGACCTTCCGGCGCGGGCGCGGCAGGCGGCGTCGCGCGGTGATGTGCTTGTGGCCGCCGGCGGCGACGGGACGGTCAGCGCCGTGGCCGGAGTCGCGGTTGAGACGCACGCCACGATGGGCGTGCTGCCCATGGGTACGCTGAATCACTTCGCAAAGGATCTCGGGCTTCCAATCGACCTCGAGCAGGCGATTGCCACGATTGCTGCGGGTCAGCTACGCGACATCGACGTCGGCGAAGTCAACGGCCGCGTGTTCGTCAACAATTCGAGCGTCGGTCTCTATCCGCGCATGGTGTGGGAACGCGAGGTCGAGCAGCGGCGCGGTCGTAACAAATGGACGGCGTTCGCGATCGCGATGCTGCGAACCTGGCGCAACTACCGCACGATTACCGCGCACCTGCTAATCGCGGGGAATGCCGCCGTCGTCCGCACTCCGTTCATCTTCGTCGGCAACAACCATTACATCGCCGAAGGGCTGCAATTGGGCGGACGGTCGCGCCTCGATGAAGGACGGCTATCCATCTACATGGCGCCGGAATGCGGCCGGTTCGAGATTTTGTCGCTGCCCGTGCGAGCGCTCATGCGCAGGCTGGGATCGGCGGCGCTGTTCGTTGAATTTCAAGCAGAGGCGCTGACGGTCGATGTCCCGTCGCAGCGGGTGAACGTCGCGCTCGATGGCGAGGTGGCGCTCACGAGGTCGCCGCTCGAGTATCGTGTCCGCCGGCGCGCGTTGAAGGCGATCGTGTCATAAGTCAGCGAATATGCGCGTTGTCGTGCATCTGTCGGACATTCACTTCGGGCGCGTCGATCCGGCAACGATCGGTCCGCTTATCGAAGCGATCGGTCGCGTTTCACCAGATCTCGTGGCTGTTTCGGGAGACCTGACGCAGCGGGCACGACGGCGTGAGTTTGCTGCGGCGCGGGCGTTTCTCGACAGCCTGACGTTTCCGCAACTCGTAGTTCCCGGCAATCACGATGTGCCGCTCTACAACGTGTTCACACGTTTTCTCACGCCGCTCGCGCGTTACAAGCACGCGATCAGCGACAATCTCGCGCCCGTGCATCGCGACGATGAAATGATCGTGGTCGGCGTGAACACGGCGAGATCGTGGACGTGGGGAGAAGGACGCATTAACGAATCGCAAGTCGATCAACTGGTGACGCACCTCTCGGGCGTTCCGCGCGAGGTCATCCGCATCGTCGTCACGCACCATCCGTTCGATTTGCCGGAAGGGGTAATGGAGGAGCGGTTGCTTGGGCGAGCGGAGATGGCGATGAAAAAGCTGTCAGCCGCGGGTGCCGATCTGTTTCTCGCAGGACATCTTCATATCAGTCACATCGGTCATGCGGCGGAGCGGTATGACATCGGCAATCACTCTGCCCTGGTCGTTCAGGCCGGCACTCTGTCGATTCGCTCGCGCGGCGAGGAGCCTTCATTCAACGTCATCCGGATTCAACGTCCGCAGATTGCCGTCGAACGAATGCTGTGGAATCCTTCACGCCGAGCCTACCAGGAAGCCGGTGCGGCACGCTACCAGCACGGCGAACGCGGATGGACGAAGCTCTGAATCGCTAGATTCACGATGAGCGATCAGTGATGAGCGATTCGCCTGGTTCCACGATGATCGCCAAGCGCCCGCGAAGAACCTGAGCGCATCTCCACAACGCGTTGGCGAGAATGACGACGACACAAACCATCATGATGACTGTCAGGATGGTGTCGAGATAGCCCTGAAAGTGCTTTGAAGGATCGGCACCGTTCGCCATCGGCCAGAAGTTGTCGCGGACGCTCAGCACGCCGGCGGACAATGTCGTCACCGACACGAAAGCGAGCGGAACTGCCGTGACCCACGCGTAGCGCGCGCGGCCCATGTTGATGACGATCGTCGTTGCCACCGCCAGCGCCACGGCTGCGAGAAGCTGGTTGGCGATCCCGAACATCGGCCAGATCGTGTTGATACTGCCGTTCCAGATGAAATAGGACCACGAGGTCACGATGATTGCACTCGAGATGACCGAGCCGGGCAGCCACTCCTTGCGCCCCAACGGCTCGTAGAAGCGGCCGACGAACTCCTGCAACAAGAATCGGCCGACCCGTGTCCCGGCGTCGATCGTCGTCAGGATGAAGAGCGCTTCGAACATGATCGCGAAGTGATACCAGTAGTCCATCAATCCGCGCATGCCTGGCAAGCCGCTGAACATTTGCGCGATGCCAACGGCCAACGACACCGCACCGCCGGGGCGGCCGGCAACAGTCTCGCCGACTGCGAGTTCGAGATTCTGCAGATTGACTTGTGGAATTCCGAGTTGAGCGAAGACGGCGGGCGACGTGTTAATCGCGAAGTAGTCGCCAGGAAACATGGCAGCGGCAGCGAGGAGCGCCATGATGCCGACAAGCCCTTCCATCAACATCGCTCCATAGCCGATCGGCCGGATATCGGATTCGCGATCGATCATCTTCGGCGTCGTGCCGGACGAGATCAGCGAGTGAAATCCCGAAATCGCGCCGCACGCGATGGTGATGAACGCGAACGGAAAGAGCGGGCCTGGAATGATCGGACCGCCACCGCCGGTGAACTGGCTGAAAGCAGGCATCTCCAGGTACGGATTGACGATGACGACGGCGAGCACCAGCACCGCGATCGTCCCAATCTTCATATAAGAGCTGAGGTAATCGCGGGGCACCAGCAGCAGCCACACCGGCAGCACGGATGCGAGGAACCCGTATACCGCCATCGCGACGATGATTTCCTGCCGCGACAAGAGAAACCAATGGCCAATCGCCGATGACGCGACGGGCTTGCCCAGCACGACCGCGAGCACCATTCCAATGACGCCCAGGATGGTCGCCTCGGCGATTCGTCCGGGCCGCAACCGGTGCATGTAGAGACCCATGGCAATCGCGAGAGGAATCGATACGCCGATTGTGAATGTGCCCCATGCACTCTGTTGCAGCGCGTTGACGACGGCAAATCCCAACCCGGCGAGTGCGATGACAACGATAAACAGGATGGCGACAGCTGCCGTGATTCCCGCAATCGGGCTGATCTCCGCGCGCGCCATGTCGGCCAGCGAACGTCCCTGCCGGCGCACCGACGCCCAGAGGATGACGAAGTCGTGAACCGCGCCGGCCAGACACACGCCTGCGACGAGCCAGATCAGGCCCGGCGCGTAGCCAAATTGAGCGGCGAGAACCGGTCCGATGAGTGGCCCGGCTCCGGCGATTGCGGCGAAGTGATGACCGAACAGAACCAGCCGATGCGTTGGAAGGAAGTTTCGCCCGTCGTTCAGCTGATGCGCAGGGGTGACCCGCGTATCGTCGAGCACCATCAAACGCGCGGCGATGAAGGCGCTGTAGTAACGATACGCAATGGCCAGAATGCCGAGAACCGGGAGGATGAGGTAGAGCGCGCGCATTTTTTCCGGAGTTTAGCAGAGCCACGGACAAACACGGATAAACCAGCCGGGTACATCGGTTGCAACGACCCCGACGGAGCTGGCCAGCGTGCTGCGGCGGCGTTCTTTGGAGACGCCCATCCACATCCTCGTCCCAGGTATCACCATGCGATTCCCACTTCGCCTCCGTTTTTCAATTCTGGTTCTTACACTGATCACTCTTGCGAGTCCGGCATGGGTTTTGGCCCAGGGCTCATACTTCGGACGCAATAAGGTCCAGTACCAGGAATTCAAGTTCAAGGTCCTGAAGACCGATCATTTCGACGTCTACTTCTATCCCGAAGAAGAGGAAGCCGCGCGCATGGCGTCGCGCATGGCAGAGCGCTGGTATGCGCGGCTTTCGACGCTCCTGAACCATGAACTGCGTGGCCGTCAGCCGCTGATCCTTTATGCAAGCGGGCCGCATTTCCGCCAGACGAACGTGATCGAGGGTGAGCTCGGTGAGGGCACCGGCGGCGTAACCGAAGCGATCCGGCGTCGCATCGTCTTGCCGTTCGCCGGTCCGATTGAGTCGACCGATCATGTCATCGGCCACGAACTGGTCCACGCATTTCAATACGACATGACCAATACCAATGCGAGCTCGGGCAACAGTGGCGCGATGTCACTGCCGTTATGGTTCATCGAAGGCATGGCCGAGTATCTGTCAATCGGACCGGTCGATCCGCATACCGCGATGTGGATGCGCGAAGCGGTGCGACGTGAGAAGTTCCCCGAGATCAAGGACCTCGATGATCCTCAATACTTCCCGTATCGATACGGCCAGGCGTTATGGGCGTTCATCGGCGGCAAATATGGCGATCGCACGATCGGTGATCTGCTGAGGGTCGCAGCTGGACGGAATGGTTACGACGGCGCGTTCAAGCAGCTGCTTGGTGTCGATTCGAAGGAACTGTCGAGAGAGTGGCACGAAGCGGAGCTGGCCGTGTATCGGCCGGTTGCCGAAGCGACCAAGATGCCGGCGTCGTTTGCGCAACCGCTCATCACCAAGGAGCACAGCAGCGGCGGGATGAACGTCAGCCCGGAACTGAGCCCGGATGGAACCCGGATGATGTTCTTCTCGGAGCGCGACCTGTTTTCGATCGATCTTTATCTTGCCGATGCGCGTACGGGAAAGGTCATTCGGAAGATCACCGATACGGCGACGGATCCTCACTTCGAGAGTTTGCAGTTCCTCACATCGGCTGGTGCCTGGGACGGCGCGGGCAAACGATTTGTCTTTCCGGGGATCAGTAAGGGCGAGCCTGTTCTGACCATCGTCGATGCCGACAACGGCAAGCGGCTACGGGAGATCGCACTCAAAGAACTGGACGAAGTGCTGAATCCTGCGTGGTCGCCCGACGGTAATCTGATCGCATTCTCGGGCCTCGTCGGTGGGTTCAACGATCTGTTCGTCTACGATCTCTCCGCGAATTCACTGCGGCGACTGACCAACGATGCCTTCGCCGAACTTGATCCGGCATGGTCGCCTGACAGCCGGCAGATCGCCTTCAGCACCGACCGGTTCTCAACGACGATGTCGCGGCTGGAAACGGGCAATCTCAAGCTCGCGATTATGGAGGTCCCGTCCGGTCAGGTACGCGAGGTTGGTGGTTTCGACGGCGCCAAGAACATCGATCCGCAGTGGTCGGTGGACGGCCGATCAATTTACTTCCTCTCCGATCGGCAGGGCATCACGAATATCTACCGGCTGCCGACCGCCGGAGGCACGCCGGTCCAAGTGACGAATATTCTCACCGGCGTGAGCGGGATCACTTCGCTCAGCCCGGCGCTCTCCGCGGCTGATGGACGGCTGGTGTTCAGTGCCTACGAAGACAACGGCTACAACATCTATGCGATGGATGCCGAGCGTGCAGCCGCTGGAACGGAGCCGATACCATTGCCGCTCAACGCCGGCGTTCTTCCTCCTCGACGCGAGGGCAGCGGTCCGGTTTACGCGTCACTGCAAGACGAATCGGCCGGCCTACCGGGCGTCGCCCCAATCGAGCCCGAGCCGTACAAATCTGGCCTCTCGCTCGATTACGCGGGACAGCCGATGTTCGGCGTTGGCACCGATCCGTTCGGTACGTATGCGGCGGGTGGTGTGTCGTTCCTCTTCAGCGACATGCTCGGCAATCACATCCTTGCCACGTCGCTGCAGGTGACGAATCGGTTCGACGAGTTCGGCGGCCAACTCTTCTATCTGAATCGGACCCACCGATGGAACTGGGGCGTTGGCGTCGACCAGACTCCGTACATCTCGAGTGCTTTCGCCACCGGCTTCGACACGGTGAACGGCCAGAACGTCTACATCGAGCGCGAGTTCCGCATCAAGCAAGTCGATCGCGGGTTCTCAGGGTTGATTTCATACCCGTTCAATGCGGCCCGGCGCGTAGAGTTCTCTGGAGCCTTGCGTCAACTCACGCTTGCCGAGGATGTGACCGATCGAACGTTCGATCTTTTCGGAAACCAGCTGTCGCAAGACAGAACGGACCTCGCGACATTTCCGACACTGAACCTTGGTCAGGCCGCGGCTGCGCTTGTGGGCGACACGTCGATCAGCGGTATCACCAGTCCGATCAAGGGCAGCCGATATCGTCTCGAGTTGTCACAGAGCGGTGGTTCGCTTACCTACACGGGGACGCTCGTCGATTACCGGACGTATCTCATGCCGATCCGGCCGTACACGTTCGCGTTGCGCGGCTTGTATTTTGGTCGCTATGGACGTGATGCCGAGGATCAGCGCCTGCCGACCTTGTATCTCGGCTATCCGGGCCTCGTGCGCGGATACGATCCAGGATCGATTGACGCCGGCGAATGTGGCGCACAAATCAACGGATCGTGTCCGACGTTCGATCGCATGATCGGCAGCCGCGTCGCGGTCGCCAATGCCGAGTTTCGTTTCCCCTTGTGGGGCGCTTTCGGCGGCGACCGCTTCTACGGACCCCTACCCATCGAAGTTGGCGTCTTCGGCGATACCGGTGTCGCTTGGGGGAGCACGACGCGTCCGGCGTTTGCCGGCGGCGATCAGAAACCGATATCGAGCTTCGGCGCCGTGATGCGCATCAATCTGCTGGGATTCGCGGTCGCGGAGATCGATTACGTGCGGCCGATCAATCGTCCCGGGCGCGGATGGATGTGGCAATTCAATCTCATGCCGGGGTTCTGAATCCCTCATCACTGATCACTCATCGTGAATCCTTGAATCCTTAACCGTCGAATCATCTGAATCCTTCAAATCGTCGAATCCTCGAAGCTCGGGATCGTGCAAGATTCGTGGGTGCGAGGATTCAGCGATTCGGGATTCGACGATTCACGATGAGTGATCAGCGATCAGCGATTCAATTTGCTTGAGATGATGAATATCGTGTCCCGCAAGTTGATTAGCAACCCACCACACTGTCACCTGTCCGTATTCGGGATGCGTGAACGTGCGCTCGCGCTGCGCGGCCGTGAGGTTGCGGAACATGGCCACGTTGAAGCGGCGGAGCGTCGTGTAGACATCGAGCGCCGTGCGCGCGTCAGCCTTCTCGTCGACCGGCAGCCAGTCGTCTTGTGAAAACGCCTGAGCGGTATAGCCCTGCTGACTGAGCGCAAATCGCACACGAGTGGGAAGGGCAAGCTCGGTTTGTGCCAGATGGATCAGCACCTTGCGAATGCTCCACTTTCCGGGTGCGTACGACCGTTCGAAATCGGCCTCACTCCATCGTTCGACAATTGAGCGGATGCGTTGCGGCGTGTCGTTCAGCGCTTCGAGAGGATCACGAGTGCCGAGATCTGCCGCATAAGGGTTTGGTGTCGTCATCAGTTGCCATGCATAATCGCGCAAGTCCATTAATGCCCAACGATCCGGATTCCCAGATCAAGCCGCCGCGCCGCCGGCTGCCACTCCGATATGTAGTTACCATTATTGTTGCGCTGTTCGCGCTGCCAATCGTCGTTTGGCTTCTCTGGGGATGGATTGAAGCCGCGCGTTTGGATCGCGCGCTGGATGCGCTCGAAGCGCGTAACCAGCCGCTCGACATCGCCGACTTCGACGTCAAACCTGCGACCCGGGAGCAACGCGAGGCATCGCACCTGTATGCGCAGGCCGGCAAACTCGTCGACGATCGCCCCATCGCGACGGAGAAGGCGGCTGCGCTGTCGAAGGCGATTGAGGCGGCGTGTTCGCAAGATGTCGAGCCGGCCATTCGAAGCGAGCACGCTCGTGTTCTGCTGCAATTCGAGGACAGCTATCAGCCGGTCTTCGATCTGCTGGAGCGCGCGAGTCAACTCGACGCAACGGGTTGGGACGACGGGGATCGACCCGAGCGGCGATCGATGCAGGAGATGCGTCCGATCACTCTCGCGCGAGTCAACGTGGTTCGAATCGCGAGACTTGCGTGCGCCGGTGACGGAGATGCAGCTGCACGCGCGCTTCTGGCGTCGCTGCGCTTGCGGCGGGTCTGGATCGGCGCTCTGATTGGACCGATTGCTCTGCAGACCGCGCACAGCCTTCAGTCGCTGCTGACATTCAACACCCCATCGTCCAACCTGCTTGAAGAGCTTCAACGGGAGTACATCGTTGCGGCAGACGAAAAGAGGCTTCAAGACCGGATGGCCCGCGAACGTGCCATGTGGCTGTCTTATGTGATGCCGGGGGCATTCAGCGACGCGCCGCTTGGATATGACACACGACGAATGACACCGCTGGAAGCTGTGGCCACACGGGCGGTGCGTCCGCTGCGAGATCACAGGCTCGTAGAGGAGTTGAATGAATTTGATGCCGCGCTCGCTATCGCGAAACAGCCCTGGCCAGGCAAACTCGATGCGATTGCGGAATTTGGTAAGACACATCAGTCACAACGATCACAATCGATGCGCCGCGGCCTGCTCGAGACGTTGAGCCGTCCGCTCGGTGCGCACATGGCGAGTAACGCGTTGACTGGCTACATCGGCGGCATGACTGAGATCCTCGCCCGTAACCGCGCGGGCGCGACGGCGATTGCGGTGGCGAGATATCGCCGTGACCATGCCGAGCGGTGCCCCGAGACGTCTCAGCAGCTCATTCCGCAGTACTTGCCTGCGTCACTGATGGACCCGTACTCGGGCGGCGAGTTGAAGTATCGATGCGACGCCCGCGGATACTTCGTCTACAGCGTCGGTGCAAATCGAAAAGACGACGGAGGGACCTGGGATCAGCATTCCGATCTGCAGCTGTTTCGTCGCGGCAATCCGCCGGACGTCGGAGTTGCAGTGAAATCGATTTCGACACGAAGGTCGAACTGACCGCATGCTGGATACCCACGAACTTCCGAGCCTCTATCTCGGGCTCACTCGCAGGTTAACGGTCTGGATTCCGCCGCGGTTGCGCACCAAACGCGTCGATCGATATCCGGTCCTGTATCTCAACGACGGACAGAATCTGTTCGATCCCGCGCGTGCCTTTGCCGGCAACACGTGGCGCGTCGCGGAAACCGCGAAGCGTCTGGTCCGCACCGGCCGCATCCCGCCCCTCCTCATCGTCGGCATCGATCACGGCGGAGCGCGGCGCGGACGGGAGTATCTGCCGGTCTCGGATTCGCAGAATCCAACCGCGACCGAACCGCTCGGGCGCGAGTATGCGGAGTTCGTCACGCGTGAGGTGATGCCATTCATCGCGCGGACGTATCCGATCGCGCGCGGCCCGTCGAATACGGGGTTCGGTGGATCGTCTTACGGCGCCGTCGCCGCGCTGAACACCGCGATGGTCAAGCCTGGGAAATTCGGAAAGCTGTTGATTGAGAGTCCGTCGCTGTACGTGGGGAACAAGTACCTGCTTCGTCGTGCCAGTTCGGTCGGGCGGTGGCCGTCGAGAGTATTCCTCGGCGTCGGTACGGCAGAGACGCGGAACGCCGAGCGCAATCACGAGACCGTGGCGGACGTGTTCGAGCTCGAACAGATCCTTCGCCGCTCCGGACTTGGTCCGCGCCGTCTGCGCGTCGTGGTCGAGCCAGGAGGAACGCACTCAGAAGGCGCATGGGCGAATCGGTTGCCGCGGGCGCTTGAATTCTTGTATGGGAAGTAGCTGCTGGCTGCCGGCTGTTGGCTCCTGGCTCCAGGGTTCGACGTCGTGTGACTGCCTCGCAGAACCTAATGAATAAGCTGCTTCTGGCCACCACCAACCCCGGCAAGCTCAGGGAGATCACGGGGATCCTGGAAGGCGTTCCGATCGAACTCGTCACACTGAACGATCTGGATCCGATCGTGGAACCCGACGAAACCGGCGCCACCTTCGCGGAAAATGCGCGGTTGAAAGCGCGTTACTACTCGAAGGCAACCGGGCTGGTCAGCGCGGCGGATGATTCGGGCCTCGAAATTGATGCCCTCGATAAAGCCCCGGGTGTGCACTCCGCCCGTTGGCACGGCACCGATTACCCGACGAAGTTTCGCAAGATCCAGGAACTCCTTCGCGAGCGTCGTGTATCCGGCAGCACCGCGCGATTCGTCTGCTGTGTGGCGCTGGCGGATGGTGACACCATTCTCGCTGAAACAACCGGCACCGTCGAAGGGGAGATTGTCGCCGAGCCGCGCGGCTCAAACGGCTTCGGCTACGACCCGATCTTCTATTACCCGCCGTACGGCTGCACGCTCGCCGAACTGGATCGGGAGAAAAAGGCGGCGGTGAGTCACAGAGGCCGGGCGTTTCGGGCGCTTCGCGAATATCTTGCCTGAGCGCCTGCAACACGAGCGAGGCGCGAGCAACCAGCCGCCAGAAGCCAGCAGCCAGAATTCAGGACCCGATCAGCCACGGATATCGCCAATGATTGTCCGCTGCAGCGCGACGAGCTCCTTGATTCCCTGATCCGCAAGGGCGAGAAGATCATCGAGCGCTCGGCGTTCGAATGGTGGGCCTTCGGCGGTGCCTTGCACCTCGATGAACCGGCCGTCGCCGGTCTTCACGACATTCATGTCGACTTCGGCGCGAAAGTCTTCGTCGTACGCGAGATCGAGCAGCGGGGTGTTTTCGACGACACCGACGCTGATGGCGGCGACGTGATCGACGACGGGAAGCGCCTTGAGCTGGCCGCCCGACCGCATCTTCTGCAGCGCGAGCACTAACGCCACGAAGCCACCGGTGATCGACGCGGTGCGCGTGCCGCCGTCAGCCTGGATGACATCGCAGTCGATCCAGACCGTGCGCTCACCAAGTTCTGAAAGCTTTGTGACCGATCTGAGCGACCGTCCGATGAGCCGTTGGATCTCCTGCGTCCGTCCGCCAACTTTTCCCGCCGACGCTTCCCGTTGTGTCCGTGTCGAGGTTGCCCGCGGCAGCATGCCATATTCGGCCGTGACCCATCCTTTTCCAGTGTTGCGAAGAAAGGGCGGTACGCGATCCTCGACGCTGGCGGTGCAAATCACGCGTGTTCGTCCGGACTCGATCAGCACCGAGCCTTCTGCGTGCATCGTGTACGAGGGGGTCATCCGCGTCGGCCGGAGCTGTCCAGCCGCGCGTCCATCAGTGCGCGCAAGTGTCATTTGTCGTTGTCCGTTTGCAGCTCAGTCCACTTGAGGTTTTTTTGGAGAGGATGACGGAGATCGACGTGCCCGGCGAGTGTTTCCACTTCCTTCCCATCGATCAGGATTTGCACGCGCGTAATTGCCGGCAGATTGACGGTCAGCGCGTCGACAACCGCGTAGATCGTGAAGAGCTCGTAGAGCGCGCCGCCCGGATGTTTGGTCCGCACCTCGCCGCCGAGATCGACAAACGCCTCGCCGCGCTGTCCGATGAAGAGAGCCCGCAGAGATGTTCCCGCGGGTACCGGCGACGCGTACGGAGCGGGTGCATCGCCCAGCTGCGCTTCGACAATGCGGCGTGCCTGCTCCTCGATCGAATCCGCGAAAGGAACCTCGCGCTGCACCCCAGGAAGAGAGAGCCCATCTTCGGAAATGTAATAAAGCGTCGCCTTGATTTTGCGCTCTGGTCCAGCCGGCGCTGCGGCCGCGGGAGAAGCCGCCGCAGGTGTGCTGCGCAACGGAGTGCGCGGCGCGATTGCGGCGATCATCCACGCGAGCGCGACGATCACCAGCACGACGAGCGAACCGATCGCTGTCCTGCGGACCACTAGTGGCTCCCCGCCGGACGTCCGCCGGCGTGCGTATCCCGGAATCGAGAAATGCTCTCGACCAGCGCCTGCACGATCTGATTCTGAAACTCATCGGACTGGAGTTGCTTCTCCTGCCCGGGATTGGTGATGAACCCCATCTCGACGAGGACCGCGGGCATGTTGGCGCCGACGAGCACGCGGAACGGCGCCTGCTGAATCGCGCGCGGACTCATGGGCACGCGCTGACGCAGCGACGCTTCCACCGTTTGCGCCAGCGCGGCTGATTCCTTGATGTAGCGCGCCTGCGCCATGTCCCAGAGGATCAGTTCGATGTCGCGGGTGCCGCCGCCAAAGACCGGTAAGGGATCGCTGTCGGTATGTGCCACGCGCTCGGCCGCATCACCGTACTCGTCGAGACTCAGGTAGAAAACTTCCGCTCCTGATGTCGTGGTTCTCGGCGCTGCATTCGCGTGCAGGCTGAGGAACAGGTCCGCCTTGTTGTTGTTGGCGATCGCGGCGCGCTCGTCCAGTCCAACCGTGGTATCGCCGTCGCGCGTCAGAATGACGCGCAGTCCGAGGCGCCCCTCGAGCGCGGCCTTCAGCCGCCGCGCGACGCTGAGCGTGACCTGCTTCTCCAGCCCACCGCTCGGTCCTTTCGCGCCGATCTCATCGCCGCCGTGCCCGGCGTCGATCACAATCGCGCGTAGACCACCCGTCGGCGCGAGGTCGATGAGCGGTGGGGTTTCGGGAGTGGCCGGCGTCGGTGTCGGGGCCGGCTGCGCGTCGGTTGTCTGTGCCATCACGTCGATGACGAGCCGCGCTGCGCCGCGATCGGCCGGCGTATCAGTCGTTCGAAATGACGCGAACCGCGGGCCGAGATCGATCGCAATCGATGCGGCCCCGTCGCCGGGCCTCACATTGGTCACCAGATCAGGCGATGTCGTGGCCGGTAGCGCGGCATCGAGCATGTCGGCCTCGAAGCGAACCGTCAGCTTTGTACCTTCTTGAACGACGTTGTGTGGGGTCGCTGGCGCGATGTCGAGCGTCAGTCGCGCGAGGCTGCCAAGCGACTCCATCCGTCCGACAATGCGAGGCGCGCGAATGTCGCCGACGATGATTAACCGCGAGGGCTTCCGCAGGTCGACGCGGCCGGCAATTGCCGGTGCCAGCGCCCGCGAGACGAAATCCACCGGCACATACCACGTGCGTCCCTCACGGACTGGCGGCGCAGGCAGCGAAATCAGGCGCCCGTTGAGCGAGGCGAGACTCTGGCCGGACGTCAGGGCGATGGTTGCCGTTCCCGCGCTGACGGTGAGCCCCCCGGCCGCCGCATCCTCGCGCACCACGACATTAAAGAGCCGCGCCAGATCGTCCAGCGCAAACATCTCCTGTCCAGCCATCGTCCGCGCCGCGAGCGGACGCCGGCCTTCACGCGAGACTACGGTGTAAGGCGCCGCAGCGCCCGCCGGAGGTTGCGCGGCCGAGGCGCTGTGCAACAGCGCGAGCAGCAAGGTTGCTGCAGCCGAGCAGAAACGACGGGAAAGCACGACTTGATCATACTGAATCGAGTCAGTTTTGGCTCGAAAGGTCAGAGCCTCGGCAGCGACAGTCCGCCATCAACATGAATCACACTGCCGGTCGCGTAGGGCAGATCACCGCGCAGCAGCGCGCACACGGTTCGACCGACGTCCTCGGGCTGCCCCCATCGCGCTTCCGGCACCAGACCGTCCGCGATTCGGCGATCGTAGGTGTCCTTGACGGCAGAGGTCATGTCGGTGGCGATCACCCCGGGCCGCACGTCGTAGACGGGAATACCGTGAGGCGCGAGCCGCACGGCGAACAGACTGGCGGCCATGGCAAGACCCGCCTTGCTGATGCAGTAGTCACCGCGATTGATCGAAATCATCCGTGCGGAGACGGATGTGATGAAGACGATTGCGGACCGGAAGGGGCGATCGGTGCGAACGCGCTCGAGCATGTCACGCGCGACTGCCTGCGTCAGGAAATACGGTCCTTGCAGGTTCGTGCGGAGCACTTCCTCGAAGCTCTCCTCGCTGGCGTCGACGATGTCCGCGCGCACACGCGGGGCGCGTCCGGCGTTATTGACGAGCGCGTTGATCGTTCCATAGCGGGTTCGAGCGCGGTCCAGAATTGCCGCTCGATCCTCCGGCTCGGCGATGTTGCCGGCGATGTAATCGACATTGACCCCGAGCCGGCCAAGCTCAGCAAGCACCGTCGCGACTTCATCGACTTTGCGCTGGCCGCTCAGCAGCAGATCCCATCCGTCGCGTGCGAGTGCCCGCGCGACGCCGAGACCAATGCCGCGGGTCCCGCCGGTTATCAATGCCGAGCGAGGTAAGGAACGATCAGACATTTGAAAGAGTCGGACCGAAGAACGCGAGATACGGTTCGTCCTTTGCGATGCGCAGAAGGTACAACGCAACCTCGCGCGCGTGGTAGTCGCCCCATTGGCTCGACTCACCGCGCGGAACGTGCGCGCCAGGCGGAACGAAGTCCCAGCCGTTTGGCCAGTGATAGACCGAGTGAAGGAGCAGGCCCTGATGAGATTCGGCCTGACTCAAATATGGACCCGCAGGGTCGAAGAGGGTCTCGGCGACGCGCAGTCCAGCCTGCCAATATCGTGTGCCGTCCTGACCGCGCATGTTGAGAAAACGTCCGAAACGCAGCAGGCCTTGCGCGCCAATCGCCGCCGCCGAACTATCGACCGGCTCGCGATCGTTGAACGGATCGGCGGGGCGGGATTCCCAATCGTCGAGCGTTGCCAGCCCGGGAGCGCCGGTGTCCCAGTACGGAACTCCATCCGCGCACGCGGCGACGTCAATATAGAAGTCGCAGGTTGCTCGCGCGGCGTCGAGCATCCACTCGGTGACATCGCTGTCGCCTGTCTCGGCCAATGCAGTCGACGCAAGGGTTGAGACGAATTCGAGTTGTTCCGCGAAGCCAAGCATCGCCCACGCGAGTCCGCGCGTCCACGTCGAGAATGGAGAGTAACCCTGTTGCGTGCTCGGACCTCGATACGTGCCGTTGGCGACGTTGAAGAGACTTTCGTGGGCGACACGCCCGCGGACGTCGAACGGACCTCCGCTTGTCCCCCTGAACACGTTGTAGGTGGCCGTTGCTCTTGCGTGCTGTACGAGGCGCGAGAGCAGGTTGACCTGCGCATCCTGTTCTTCGACCAGACGATGGCCGAGTTGATGCGCGAGTGCGAGCGCTCGCAGCGAACGAATGGTGTCGACGAACAACGAGTGCGCGCCGTTGAACGAGTGGATGAAACCGCCGTCCTTGATCGTCGTCCAGCGACGCGCTTGCACGGCGCCGCTGACTTTCAACGCCAGTTCATAGAATCGAACCTCCCACTCGTGGGCGTTGATCTTCCCTTCGCGCGCCATCCGCCACAACGCACCGTAGGTGCTGACGTTGTTGAACCCGTGATCGTGCACCCCCATGTGCGTCAAATGCGGCGCCATGCGGGTGAGCGTACGGTCACGTCCCAGTTCGAGAAAGTCCCGCTCGCCGGTGGCGTCGAACTGCAGCAACGACGACCCGTATTGGAAGCCTTCCGTCCACTCCGTCCATCCGCGTGCGGTGTAGCGCCCGTCTACGGTGAACACGGGCGCGCCGTTGGCGACTGACCACGACTGCTCGAGCGAGCGAATTTTTCCCGCCGAGATCTCGAACAGTCGATTGATGCTGGGGAGAAGGTCTGCAGGAGTGCGCGTGCGATCGAGCTGGATCATTTGGGCCGCGTGATCATAGCTGATTATCCGGCTGGACCTGCGATGGAGAGGTGTTCGCGGGCAACGCTGAACCTACTGACGGTCAAACGCAAAGAAACGAAGAAACGAAGAAACGAAGGCTTGTCTTGTTGTCAGGATGCGAGCTGTGTGGTGACGCACCGACGCTTGACGTCGAGGACTCGAAGAGTCGAAGCGCGTGGCGGCGGACGTTCCTGACAGCCTTCGGATCTTCGATTCTTCGTTTCTTCGACGTTACGGTGGGTCCGTTTCACGCGGCGAGCGAACGACGCATGTAATCGATGCTCTTCGTGGTGATCGTTTCTGGATCGGGTTTGTAATCGAAAACCTCGACCGACACCCACCGGTTGTATCCGCTCTCACGCAGCGCTTGAAAAATCGGAACGAAGTCGACATCTCCAAAACCCGGGCCGCGGCGATTCGCGTCGTTGGCGTGGAAGTGATGCGCGATTGGTCCGTACTGACGAATCAGTTCCGTGACCGGGGTCGATTCGCTGGACATCGCTTTGACGTCGAGATGAAGGGAAAAGTTCGGGTGCCCGACTGCGTCGATCAAGTCCTTGGCTTCGGCGCACGTGTTGATGAAATCAGTTTCGTTGGGTGACAACGGCTCCATGCAGATCGTGACGCCGCAGTCCGCGACCCTCTGCATCACGCTTCGGAACACCGCGGCCGCCCAGTCGAACGCCTGTTGCCGCGACACACCTGGCAGCAGCGATCGTTGCTTGGGCGATCCGAACACCATCAGGTCGCCGCCAAGATCACGAGTCGCCTCGGCGAGATGGCCGATGTACGCGGAGGTATTGGATCGAATCCTGTCATCCGGCGACGTGAGATACAGTCCGTCGGTTCCCGCCAGCAACCAGTGCAGCCCGATGATCGCGATGCCGGCGTGTGCGGCCTGCGCACGCAACGTCGCCCGATGCTCGGCCGACACATCGGTAATTCGAGGCGCGAGCGTAAACGGCGCGACCTCGACGCCGTCGTATCCGCTCTGCTTCAAAAAGTTGCACACATCGTCGAACTTCCAGTTCTCGTACAGCTCGTTGCACATCGCGAAGCGCATTTGCAGATTCTACTTTTTTTCCTTTTAGCTTTTTCCTTTTACCTTTCTTCTTCCGCGGCTTTCGCCGCGGCGGTGTCTAAACCCGCAGGCTGTGCCTTCCGATAACAAGAAGGCCACTTCCCGGGAGAAAGTTCATGCACCGGTTCCTGATCACATGTTTCGCAGCTCTGCCTGTCGTCCTGTCCGCGCAGGCACCGGCGGCACCGCAAACCGAACGTCCGTCGACGGAGTCTTCCGCCGCGCCCGCCCTTCCGGTACGTCGCGTCGTCCTGTACAAGGCCGGCGTAGGTTACTTCGAACATCTGGGAACCGTTCGGAATCGCCAGGACGTCACCGTCCGTTTCACGAGCGCGCAGTTGAATGACGTGCTGAACTCGCTGACGGTGCTCGATTTCGGGCGTGGCCAGATCACCGGCATCAGCTACAACTCGGTTGCTCCGGTGGAGCAACGCCTGGGCGCGCTGCGGCTGCCCCTGGGAGAGAGCACCACGCAGGTGCAGATGCTCAATTCGCTCCGTGGTGCGCGGGTAGACGTGACGAGCGGCGGCGTAGCGATTGAAGGTCGCTTGTTAAGCGTGGAATCACGCATGCGGCAGCGAGGCGACGAAAGGATCCCTGTTGACACTGTGTCGGTCATCACCGATGGCGGCGAGATGCGGACATTCGAGTTATCGCCGACGACTCACGTCAGGATCCTGGAGCGCGACCTTCGCCAGGAGGTGGGCCGCTATCTCGATCTGGTCGGATCGACGCGAGAGCAGGACGTTCGGAACATGGTCATCTCGACCAATGGTGCTGGTGATCGTCAGCTGTTTGTGAGTTATGTCAGCGAAGTCCCGATCTGGAAGAGCACCTACCGCCTCGTGCTCAGCGCCAAAGGCAAGCCGCTGCTGCAGGGCTGGGCGATCGTCGACAACACGATCGGCGAAGATTGGCGCAGCGTCGAGTTGTCGCTCGTTGCGGGCGCGCCACAGTCATTCATCCAAAACATCTCGCAACCATATTACGGAAGACGGTCAGTTGTGCCGATGCCGTCGACGGTGTTGTCCGCACCGCAGACGCATCAGGCGTCTCTCGGCGACGGTGCCGGCATGGTGCGCGGAGTCGTTCGCGACGTGAGCCGCAGCGTTTTGCCTGGAGCGACCGTGCAGTTACTTGGGGCATCCGGCGTCGCCGCGATCACCTCGTCGCGCAACGACGGGTCGTACGAGATCACGGCACCTGCCGGCATTTACACGCTGCGATTCGAACTCGCCGGTTTTAACTCCCAGGTGTTTGAAAACTGGCGCATGCCTTCAGGGTCGTCGGTGCAACAGGACGTGACGATGCAGGTCGGCGGTGTGAGTGAGAGTGTTCGCGTCACCGCGGACGCCGTGACACGTCTTAGGAAGGACGGTATTGTGGGCGGCGTCCCGGGCGGCACCGTCGGCGGCGTTGCCGGCGGAACACCAGCCGCGCCGCCTCCGCCTGCATCTGCGCCAATGGATATCTATTCGCAGGCAAGAATCGTCGAGCCCCAGGCAGCGAGTGCGTCGCTGGGCGATCTATTTGAGTATCGGATCAAAGAGCCGATTACGCTGAGGAAGAATCAGTCGGCGCTGGTTCCTATCCTCAGTGCGGAAATCGAGGCTGAAAAAGTCTCGCTCTGGAACCGGACGTCGGGCAGCGGCCGACCACTTCGCGCCGTGTGGCTGACCAATTCAAGCGGTCTCACGCTCGACGGCGGAAGCATCACGCTCATCGACAGCGATGCGTTTGCCGGCGAAGGACTGCTCGAGCCGCTCAAGCCAGGAGAGAAGCGCTTGCTGTCGTACGCGGCAGATCTCGGAGTCCTGGTCGACGCACGCCGGCAGACTGGCGACAGCCGCATTGTTCGCTTGCGCGCGCGCGATGGAATCATCACCCAGGAAACAGAGGAGCGAGTCACATCCACGTACAAAGCACGCAACGAGAATGCGACTCCGACGACTCTGATCATTGAACATCGTCTTAATTCAGGTTGGCGGCTGAGTGAAGGGCAGACGCCGGTCGAATCCACGACTGACGCACAGCGCTTCCGTGTCGTGCTTTCGCCGGGAAAGGAAACCGTTCACGAAGTGCGAGAGATGCGCCAAGGAGAAACGCGCATCATGGTCGGCGACGTCGATGAGGTGGTGATCGCCCAGCTTGTGAAATCGGGCGTATCGGCTGCGGCTCTCGAAGGCGCGCTGAAGCCAGTGCTCGACAAACGGATCGAACTCGCCCGCGTGGAGCAGCGATTGGACACGCTTCAACAGAGCCAGGCGGCGATTGCGACCGATCAACAGCGGCTCCGGGAGAACATGAAGGCGCTTCGCGGGAGCGCAGAAGAGAAGCAGTTGCTGCAGCGCTACACGCGGCAACTCGACGAGCAGGAGACGCGGCTCGAGACTCTGCGCGCGGAGATGACGCGCGCCACTGCGGAGGCTGAGAAACTGCGGGTCGAACTCGCCAACCTGATCGGCAGCGTGTCGTTCGATCTGTCAGCATCGAGGTAATTCCGGCGCTTGGACTTCCGGCTCAAGTTGGA
>DASTVZ010000250.1:0-33456 GCA_035758845.1 Vicinamibacterales bacterium | reverse complement strand
GAAATCATCGAGATTCGGCGCACGCTCGAGGAGCGCGAGCGCGAAGAACACCTCAGAACGAAACGTCTGATACTTCGGCGGACGGCGACCCGGGTGCCGTGACCGGCTGGTGACGCGACACTTAAGGAGTGCATGGATGAGGGCATCACGGGCGAACCGACACCGAGCGTATCGCCTGGTGAGCGGGCTGTTCGGTGGTGCCGGGGTAAAAGAAACCGTGACCACAACGCTGCGGCTCGACGCGGATCCCGGAACGGTATGGAACCGACTGGTGTTCTACGAAGAAGTCCCTGCGTCCCCGGCATGGCTCCTGCGCGCTTTTTTGCCGCGTCCTCTACGAACCGAAGGCGACAAGAGGCGCATCGGCGCCATCGTCCGCTGCGCGTACAGCGGCGGAAACCTGGCCAAGCGCATTACCGCTGTCGAAGCGCCTCGTCTGCTGCGATTCGAAGTGGTGGAACAGCGCCTCGGCATCGAAGGTTGTATCCTCACCCGCGGCGGTTCGTACCACATTCAGGGCCGAGGCGATGCGACCGACGTCGCATTGATCACGAACTACGAAGCGTACCTCCGCCCTCGAACTGTCTGGCGACCCGTGGAAGCACTCCTCATGAACTTGCTGCATCGGCACATACTCGGCGGCATCCGCGCGGCGGTTGTTGCTCACAGCCCGGACCCAGGAGTCTTGGCGTGAACGATGTCGCCATCGCGTTCCCACCGCTCATCGTGATCCGCCTGAGTGTCGCGGCGGTCTGGCTGTACGAGGGGCTGTGGTGCAAAATCCTCGGGCGCGTGCGATTGCAGGTCGACGTGGTTACCGCCGTCCCTCGGCTCGGTCCAAGGTTTGGAGCACCGTTCCTCAAAGCACTTGGTGTGGTGGAGATGGCGTTGGCTGTGTGGGTCTTGAGCGGCATCGCTCCCGGCTTCTGTGCGATCGCGCAGACGTGCTTGCTTGTTGCCCTCAACGCAAACGGTCTGATGTGGGCGCGGCATATCATCCACGAACCGGCCGGCATGGTCGTCAAGAACATCGCGTTTCTCGTGCTCGTGTGGGTCGGTGGTGCGATCCCCGGAGGCCGACCCTGAGACGTGGGACCGCTTGGGAAACGGGACGCCTTGGCGGCTCGAAAGGTCCGCAGCGACTCCTGTTCGGCCACATGTACGAAGACGCAGAGGTTGAATGCGAGGCCTTCCGCGGCCGCGGTCGTGTGTTTTGCATCGCCTCGGCCGGCGATACCGCGCGCCGTCTTGCCGAGGAACACGAAGTGGTTGCGTGCGACATCAATCCGGCGCAACTGGCCTACGCGAGGCGTCGCGCTTCGGGTGGACCACCTGAAACGGGTGACGCCGAGCGGGCAATGAGCGTGGCGCGCGCTTTCATGCCCTTGGTGGGCTGGACGAGAAGAGTGTTGCGCGCCTTTCTTGCGCTCTCTGATGTCGGCGAGCAGGTCGCCTTTTGGACGCAGCATCTCGACACACGACGATTTCGCGCCGGCCTCGACCTGGTCATGTCACCGACAATCTTGCGTGCGGTCTACGCGCCACAGCTTCTGTCGTCATTGCCGGCAAATTTCGGGCAGATCCTAAAGAGACGTCTCGAACGCGGATTTGCCAGGCATCCAAACGCGCTGAACCCATATGCGCAATCGCTCCTGCTCGGCGTGACAGTCGACGAACGACAACCCAGAGCGGCGCAGAACATTGAGTTCGTCGAAGCGGACGCAGCGTGCTGGTTGGAATCGTGCCCGCCCCGGAGCTTCGACGCGTTCTCGCTTTCGAACATCTTGGATGGCGCCGAATCCGTGTACCGGACGCGGCTCGGCGAAGCGGTTCGCCGTGCCGCAACCGACAACGCCGTGGTGGTGTTGCGCAGCTTTGCAGAACCCGAGCCGGGGTTGAAAAACAACCGTGCCGAGGGTGATCGCTCGCTGCTCTGGGGAATTGTCGACGTTCGGAGTGCCCACGCTTTATAGGATTGCTGTGGTGGATGGTTCATTGGCAAAACTGTTTCACGGGCGGAGGCAATCCCTCTGATGCTCCGGGTGGCGGCACGCGGCTGGCGGGTCTTTCGATCCATTTTCAAGCATCTTGCCGTGCCGTGGATGCTTCGTCGCGCCGCTCCGCCGCGTGCGAAACGGATGCAGGCGCTCCTGGAAGAGCTGGGCGGCCTGTGGGTGAAACTCGGTCAGGCACTCGCGCTCCGATTCGATATTCTTCCCGCTGACTATTGCCTCCAATTCTTTCAGTTGCTCAACCGGATGGAGCCGTTTGCGGCCAACGACGTCCGGGCGGTAATCGAGGGGGAGCTCGGTCGTCCGGTTGAAACGTTATTCCGATCCTTCGAGTGGGAACCTCACGCCGCCGCTTCGATCGGCCAGGTGCATCGGGCTGAACTCCCGGACGGCACCGCGGTGGCAGTCAAAGTACAACGTCCGCGAATTCGCGATCTCGTTCGCGCGGATCTGGCAATCATGCGGTGCGTCGCGTGGTTCATTGATCGGCTGCGACTCGCCGGCCGACCTCAGGCCGGCGCATTAGTCGAAGAATTTGCCCGATGGACCGATGAGGAACTCGATTTCCGGATCGAGGCACGGCATGCCACGGTTCTTCGCCGCAACGCCGAGGATGACCCGCTGGAACGGAATCCGCGCGTCTATCCCGATTACACGACGGCGCGCATTCTGACAGTTGAATACTTCGCCGGCGTTCCGGTGATCGACATCGTCCTCGCAACACGCGCGCGGGACACGGCGGTTCTCGCGACACTCGCCGCTCGCGGACACGACCCGCGTCGTATCGCGGCGCACCTCGTCTGGAACGCGCTCAATCAGATCTATCGGTTCGGCTACTTCCATGCGGATCCGCATCCAGCAAATTTGATCGTCCTCGAAAACGATGCGATCGGCTACGTCGACTTTGGAATCGTCGGCAAGCTCGACGATGAGACTACGCGGTCGCTTCGCTACTTTGCGCAAAGTCTGTTCGCCGGGCACACCGGCAAGGCGGTCGACGAGTTCATGAAATTCTTGAGCCCTTCGGGTCGAACCAACATCGCTGCCGCCCGTCGTGACCTGATCGAAGCCATGAACAACTACGTCGAGAGTGCGCGTGTCGGTCCAGAAGGCATCGCATGGACGGAGGATATCTTCGAGATTGAGATGCTGTCGGTCGTGCGGGCGCATGGCATGGCGCTTCGCCCCGACGCCGTTCGGTATCTCAAGGCAGTGCTGACGGCGGAAGCGATGGTCAAAGAGCTCGATCCGCAGTTCGATTTGCGAGCGTACGAAAACCGGTTCTTCGGACGCCTGATGGAGCTGGAGGCGGTCGAGTCGATCGATCCGCGCCGACTTGCTCAACGCGTCGTCGATGCACGCGTCCGATTCGATCGCGTCCTGGAGGCGATCGAGAGTCTTAGCGAAACCCCGCGAGACCTTCTCCGCATCAGCCTCACGGTGCGGCGCCGCGTCCTCTTCCTTGCGACGCTCATGGCCGTTGGGTGGGCCGCCGTGCTCGTCGCGGTGCAGCTTGCGTCGGGATGGCCGGAGCTGCGCCTGTTGAGTTCCCCCTTGACGATCATCGCGGCGATCGGTGCGCTGGTCAGCGTTGGCCTGCTGTGGTTTTCGATTCTCGAGGTGCGTCGGCTACCCTCGGAATCCCAGGCAGGCGGGTGGTCACACTACCCGCGACGGATGCGCTAGAGCGGCAATCAGAATCTGACGCGGCGACGCGGCGGTGGCTGGTAGCCTTCTTGTTCGAATCGTCTGCCTGATCGCACGAGATACGACCAGACGGCGAAGGGGGCGCGCAAGAGCACGTCGATCGAACCCTTGGCAGCGAGCTCGGCGTCGCGCAAAAGGCGCTCGGCCGAATCCACAAGCTCCGTATCCGGCTCCCAGCCACCCGGTATGGGCATGCCTTCCCGGAACCTGCCTGTCTGTCGACGAATCCAGCGTCGCTTCTCGTACTCCGTCGGTCCGGCAAGCCAGGCCTGTCGACGACGTCGCTCGTCGTCGGCCCAGGACTCAATTTCCTCCTGGGTCGGTAACAACTCCGTTTGTCGGCCGGCAACGAAAGCGGTTTCTCGCGAGCGATGCGCCCACTCACGCTTTTCTTCGTCGGTCGGTCCGGCCAGCCAGGCCTGCCGCCGCTTGTGTTCGCGCTCGCCCCACTCGGCAACTTCGTCGTCGGTAGGCCCAAGGCGCGCCTCGCCGAATCCAAGCGCCGAACGACGTCGATAACGCCGCGCCCATTCGTGCCGTTCATGTTCCGTGGGACCGGCCATCCATGCTTCGCGGCGTTTGCGTTCGCGACTGGCCCATGCTTCCACTTCCTCAGGGGTAGGTTGGAGCGCCTCGTCGCGTGGATCTCTCAGTGGATCAGGATCCATGGGTCGTACCTCGCGTTGATTATAGTCACAAACAACGCGACGCGAAGAGGATCAACGAGCGACGGGACTCCTCGGCAAAGGAGCCCCGTCGGCCTCGAGACCTCTAGGGATGTCCGATAGTCACCACCCGAGTTGAACTGTTGTTCGCGAGGATCACGTCGGTGGTTGCGCTGGTGACCGAAGCGGTGTTGCTGACGTCACCTCGATTCCCCTTGATGACAACATAGACAAAGAACGTCTTGGTTTCGCCGACGGCCAAGTCGCCTTGATTACAGGTGAGCCTGCTTGGCGTACTCAACACGCAACCGCCGGTGTCCGACTGATAGAGTGCCTGTCGCGTGGCAGGGAGGTCGTCCGTGACGACGACATTCAGGGCTTTTGACGGCCCGTTGTTTGTCACGTCAATGCGGTATGTCACCGTCGACGAGGGCTTGTACGTCAGGGCGTCGGACGTCTTGACGATCGCAAGGTCGGCTCTGGTCTGGACCGTCGTGCTCGCAGTAGCGACGTTGTTGCCAGTGTTCGGATCGGCCGTATCGCTCGAGACGTCGGCGTTGTTCACGAGCAGCGTCCCGGCCGGAACGACGGAGTTCACCCTGACGACCACGAGGATCGTTGCGCTTGCACCGCTCGCAAGAGTGCCGAGGTTACAGAGCAGCGGCTTGGCTGGATCGCCTGGCACGACACCAGCCTGACACGCGCCCTGACTCGGACTCGCGGTCTGGAAACTTACCTGGGCTGACAGGGCATCCCTGACCGCGACGTTGACGGCCGGCGACGGGCCACCGTTCATCACTGTCAGGGTGTACGTCAGGTTTTCTCCTGCGATGACCGGATCAGGGGCGTCCGACTTGGTGATGGAGAGATTCGCCGATGAGACGAATTCGACGGAATCGGAAGCCTCATTGTTTGACATGTCCGGATCGAATGTGTCGCTCGATACGGTGGCGACATCGCTTGCCGACAGGTCCTGCGACGCGCTGAAACTGGCGGTCACGGTGGCCGTCGCTCCGGACGCCAGGTCACCGAGTGCGCATGTGATCGTGTTGACCACTCTCGAGCACGTTCCCTGGGTGGTCGTAATGGTGCCCCAATTAATCGTCGCGGTCGCCAGGTGCACATCCGAGAGAACCACAGTGCGAGCCGTGGACGGACCGTTGTTCCGCACGATCATCGTGCACGTCGCGGTTTGGCCCGCGTTCAGCGGAACGTTCGGCACGCAATCCTTCGTCACGGTGAGGTCGGCCTCTTCGCCGATTGCTGCGAGTGCATTGAGCACGCCAAATCCCCATACGTTGTCAAATCCTGCGGTCCCGCGATCTCTGGCCGTGGTCGCCATCGCATCGGTAATCTGCAGCGGCGTCGGGCTGCCAAGTGCCTGCCGCACCAATGCCGCGATCGCTGCCGCATGCGGCGCCGCTGCCGACGTCCCGAAGAATCGGCAATCGCCCTGCGTGACTGCCGGACAGTTGCCTCGTCCGAATCCGCCCACGCCCGAGACCGACACACCGTCAGCCGCGGTCCAAGTGGGGGCGCCCACGGTTTGTCCGGGTCCGCCGGCGGTCGCGTTGCCGGCGCACGGATAGCTGCCGTTCATACAGATCGTCGTCGAAATCAACTGAACGGGACCGCCCCCGCTGGACGGCTCGATCGGGATCGTCGCCGGGTTCGTCGAGACGCTCGCATCGGCCGACGCGGCGGACGTCGCGCCGAAGGTGTAGTTCGAGTCCGGGTTCAGACTGCCGGCTCGCGTGACGGCATCGACGGCGTTGCCCCCGCGCCACCGAAGATCGAGCAGGGGCGTCGCGACGGCTCCGTCTGTCGCTGAGACATCCACGACGAGCTTGATCGTGACAGTCCCGGGCCCGGGATTCGTCCAGTTTGCCTGTTCGATCGTATCGCCCGCTCCATTGCCCTGCGTCCCGGTAGAGGACGCCAGACACGTACTCGCGGCTGCGTTCATGATGTACAGGTCGAGGTCGGTGAATCCGCCAGCCCCTGGCGTCGGGAAGATCGCGCGCGGCTCGCTCCATTGGAGCGTCGCGGAAATCGACGCACCGGATGCGAGTTGGATATCGAACGTGGTGTCGCCAGCCCCGGCAATCGCCACGACGTTATCGGGGTTGGACGGACACCCCACGAACGGACCTCCGAAACCATCGGGACCGCCCGCGGTGCCGACGGCCGCGAGTCGTGCTGCGTGCTGGTTTCCCAGGTTGCCCGCCGACGAATGCACGGAGATGCCCGCAACAGTGAGGGCTTCTGCCGCCGTCGCCGCCGCCCCCTTCTGGAAGGCTGGCTCAGCGTCGAACGGAATGTCTTCGGCAATCACCTGCGCGCCGGCAGCCGCGAGGTTGTTCAGGGCGGTAATGTGATTCGCGACACCGCCGCCGGTGCCGTGGAACAGCAATGACGCACCTGGCGCGAGATCGTGAATGATCTCGAGCATCGCCGTGCCCTCATCGTCGCTGCCGGCGTTCAGCACGTTCACCACCGGCGGAAGATCCCCGAGCGCCTGCGCCGCCGCCAGGTTGCTGACGCCATCCGAGACGACGCCGACGTTGACGCCCGCGCCATCGATCCCCAGTGTGTTGGCCTGGTCGGTCTTGTGCAGCACCACGCCTTCGCTGATGAACGCGCCGACGTCGGGTGCCTGTTTTTCAGCCGGTGTCACTGCGACGACCCACGGGAAGGCGGCTGCATCACGAATGCGATCAGCCGGCATGCGAACCGCGATAATCCCGAGCGTCGGAGGCGGCGACACTCCTGCGGGCCACCGAATGTCGCCGGTGCTGGCAAGTATCGTCGCGCCGAGTCCCGCGAGCGCCGAAGACTCGGCCGCGCCAACCGCGCGCGCGGCATGAATCTCGACTTCAAGTTGGCCATCCTCGGTAACCGCGAGTGACCCGCTCGACAGACGAGCCGCCGCCGCGCGCGACATCGTCCCGGCAGATTGCGCGGCCTGGATCTGACTGATGCGATCCAGGACAAGCGCGGCGATCTTCGAGGGCGCGCCCTTGCCTCCTTGAGCCATGACAATTCCGCTGCTGCCGCCGCCGCCGACTGTGGGCAACCACAGTGCCGCAGCCACGACCGCCATCACGACCCGCCATCGAGTCCCGAGACACCAACGTTCACGGCCGCTCGGTCGACGCGTCTGCAATCGCTTGTTCATGATTGGCCTCCTTGTCACTGCTCCGAAGCGAGAAACGGGCGGGAGGAAATGGCGCGGACGCGGTTAGCGACCTTTCACGCCATCTCCCACACGCGCAAACGTGCGATGGTGAGCGAGCCACGTGACGACTCGGCTACTGTGGTTCGTCGCGCGGACAGATGCGTGTCAAGAGCGTAACGTCGATATCAATTCTCGACACGCTGCGACGTTGGATGTGAACGGAAGCTATCGCGAAAATGGATCGAGATCTAGAGAGTACCTACGTCCGATGCGAGATCGGTGGCGTGATGCCACGACATTTCGTGGGTGCGGGGGGCACGTCACGCTCGCGCCGCGACATCGGTCACGTCACAGCGTGAGACGGAGGTGAAACGACTTCGGCCGGGTCAGCGACTCGTAGCCGAGGCGCGATAACGAGCAGCCGCGGCCCGAGTCCTTGACGCCCGTCCACGCCAGCGCCGGGTCGAGGTAGTCGCACCGGTTCAGAAACCACGTGCCAGTGTCGACACCATCGCCGATGCGAATCGCCGCGTCGACATCGCTCGTCCAGATCGATGCGGTGAGTCCGTACCGGCTGTCGTTCATCAGATGAACAGCCTCGTCATCATTCTTCACCGCCATCAACCCCACGACCGGACCGAACGTCTCCTCCGTCATCACACGCATGCGGTGATCGACATCGAGCAGCACCTGCGGCGCCACATACGGCGTGCCGTCGCGAGCCGCCGGGAATTCGCGCTGATCAATCACCGCCCGCGCGCCCTGGTGGACTGCCTCGGCGATCTGATCGCGGACGAACGCCGCCGCGCTGGCGCGGACCATCGGTCCCAATGTCGTCTCTGCATGTAGTGGATTGCCGAGACGATACTTCCGCGTCAGATCGATGAAGCCGTCGACGAACGGGCGATAGATATCCTGGTGCACGTAGATTCGTTCGACGGCGCAGCACGACTGTCCGGCGTTGAAATACACACCGTCGACCAGGTTTTCGATCGTCGCCTCGAGCGGTGCATCCGGTCGCACGTACGCCGGATCCTTGCCGCCGAGTTCGAGGTTGGTCGCGATGAATTGCCCGCCGGCGGCGCGCTGCACAGCGGCACCGCCAGCAACCGATCCCGTGAACGATACGAAGCGAATACGACGATCGGCAATCAGAGTGGCGAGATCGTCATGGCTCGCGTGTAGATACTGGAACACACCATCCGGCAGCCCCGCGTCTCTAAACGCCTCGGCATAATGGCCGGCCACGCGCGGCGTCTGCTGCGACACCTTGAGAATCACACTGTTCCCCGCGACGATCGCAGGGACCACTGTGTTCACCGAGGCTAGATATGGATAGTTCCAGGGCGCCAGTACAAGCACGACACCAAGCGGCTCGCGACGAATGAAGCGGCGGAACCCCTCTTTCGGCTCGATGACTTCGTCGGCGAGCGCGCTGCCGGCAACATCGATCATGTAGCGCGCGCGTTCCTGAAAACCTCGCCGGATTTCGAAAGGACTCTGCGTCACCGGCCGGCCGATCTGCCACGTCAACTCGGTGCCGATCGCATCGGCACGCTCGACCATCACGCCGGTCATGCGGCGGCAGATCGCAGCGCGCTCGGCCAGCGGCACGCGCTTCCACGCGTCCTGCGCACGAACGGCTCGCGCAACGGTCGCTTCGATGTCGGCGCCGGTTGGCAGATCGAACTCGGCGTAGACAGATCCGTCCACCGGACTGATGACGGGCTGTCTGGCGCCTCGAATCCTTTGGCTGTCCGTGTTCATCCGTGTTCTTCCGTGGCCCGGGATCCGTGGCCCGGGATCCGGGTTCCGTGGCTCATAGCGGGGTCACATAAGCAGCGGTAATGCCGCCGTCAACGAGAAACTCCGTCCCGGTCACATACGACGCATCGTCAGAGACCAGGAACAGCGCGGCACGCGCGATTTCCTTGGCCTCGCCAAAGCGCCCGATGGGAATGTGCACGAGCCGTCGCTGTTTCTTCTCATCCGTGTCGAGGAATTTCATCAGCATCTCCGTCTTGAGCGGACCCGGACAGAGCGCGTTGATGCGGATGTTCTCGCGCGCGTGGACGATCGCGAGCTCGCGCGTCATCGCCAGCACTGCGCCCTTGCTGGCCGTGTAGGCCACCTGCGGAGTCGCTGCGCCCAGCACCGCGACAAACGATGCGGTGTTGACGATCGCGCCGCCACCAGCGCGACGGAGGGCGGGGATACCATACTTGCACCCGAAGAACACCCCCTTCGCGTTGATGTTCATGGTCAGATCCCACACCGATTCGTCCGTCGACACCGCATCGTCGTCCTGGCTGTGCATGATGCCGGCGTTATTAAAGATGATGTTCAGCCGTCCACACTCGCGCTCGGCGGTGGCGATCATGCGTTCGCAGTCCTGGGCACGCGCGACGTCGGCCTGTACCGCAATCGCGCGGCCGCCCGCGGCCTTGACCGCGTCAACCGTGTGCTGCGCTGCCTTCTGATCGATATCGACAGCGACAATCGACGCACCTTCGGACGCCCACAGGAGCGACGATTCACGTCCGATGCCGCTGCCGGCGCCGGTAATCAGTGCCACCTTATCCTTAAGTCGTGTGACCATCAATCACTCCGAGGGGCTTTCGCCCCTCGGACTCCCCTACAGGCTCTCTCGCGAGCCGCTTCGTCGGCTCGCTCCGTTCGCCTGGCTCGCTTCGCTGCGCTCGCTCGCGTCGTCATTTGCGCCACCTTGCCTCGCCGTAGCACCGCTCGATTTATTGGTGCGAAGGCGGGTCGTGGGGGCCCCAAGCTCCCCACTCCGCTCGCGTCTTCCTTGGCAAACGCATCGATCACGCGGTTTTGAAACTTCTAGTCATATTCGTTCGAAGTATCGCCGGCGCTCCCAGTCGGTGACAGCCGACGAATACGCCTTGTCCTCTGTCTTGAAGAAGTGGCTATAGTGATCGACCACGTCGTCACCAAAGCTTCGCCTCGCGAAGTCACTCTTGACGAACGCATCGGTCGCGTCGCGAAGGCTTGTCGTCACTGCAGGCAGATGCCGTGCCGCATACATGTCGCCGGTGAAGCACTCGGGCGGCTCCGTTCGATTGCGGATCCCGTCCAGGCCCGAAGCGAGCGCAGCCGCAAAAGCAAGATATGGATTGCAGTCGGCGCCCGGAATCCTGCACTCGATCCGCAACGACGATCCATGACCGACGACGCGGAAGCCGGCCGTGCGATTGTCGTAGCTCCACGCGAGTCGCGTCGGCGCCCAAGACGCGTCGACGTAACGCTTGTACGAATTGACCGTCGGCGCGTAGAACACCATCACGTCAGGCACGCGCGCAATCCAGCCGCCAAGGAACCAGCGAAAGGTCTCGGAACACTTGACCGGTCCAAACGCTGTGTCTCCCGCGAAGGTATTCACTCCTTCGTGCCACAGGCTCAGATGCAGGTGGCAGCTCGAGCCCGCGCGGTCGGCAGCGAACTTCGCCATGAACGTCACCGACAAACCCTGCTGCCCTGCCACTTCCTTCACACATTGTTTGAAAATCACATGACGGTCAGCCATGGGCAATGCTTCAGCGTAGCGCACGTTCAGCTCGTGCTGCCCGAGACCCCACTCGCCTTTCGAATTTTCGACTGGGATGCCAGACGCTTTGAGATGCCGCCGGACAGACGAAGTGAAGGGCTCGGTGCGGGTGCCCTGGAGGATGTGGTAGTCCTCGAGATACCAGCCCGCTGGCGTGAGGTTGCGATAGTCGGAATGCGCGGCGGCGCGGTAGTCCTGCTCGAAGACGTAGTACTCGAGCTCTGATGCCGCGAATGGTGTGAATCCCAGCTTGCGAGTTGCGTCGATCTGATCGCGGAGGAGCGATCGCGGCGCTACGCGCACGTACTCATGCGTCTTCTCATCGTGAACGTCGCACAGAACGAGCGCCGTCTTCTCGAGCCAGCTCGCGATCCTCAATGTCGACATGTCCGGCACGAGGTGGACGTCGCCGTAGCCCTTCTCCCAATTCGCGAACGTGTAGCCCTGGACCGGCTCCATCTCCATGTCGGTCGTGAGGAGATAGTCGCAGCCGTGCGTGCCGTGCGTCGCAGTCTCGTCGACGAACAGCTCGGCATCGTATCGCTTGCCCATCAGACGGCCGTAGTGATCGGTGAATCCGACGACGACGGTCTCAATTGCACCGCTGGCCGCGGCTTCACGCAGCTGCGCGAGTGTCAGCAGGCCTTTCTCTTTGGGCGTCTCATTCACGATCACGCTCCCGATGGCTACACCTTCTGAAATCTGCCAGACGACGCCCAGGCTGGTCCCTTGAAACGATGGCGCTCGCTGACGAGATACCACACACCGAGCAGCACGGTCACTGCGGCGATCGTTTTACCTGCGCGCATGCGATCGGGAATGCTCAATACGATCGAGATGAAGACCACCCACAGCATCGCGACCAGATTGATGGCTGGACCCACGCGGCCGAGGTGCCACGGTCCCCGCGGCACCGCCTGTCCGCGTCCGCGCGCTCGCCACGCAAGGTACACGGGAATGATGTACGAAAAATAGAGACCGATGACGCTGATCGACGTCACCACGGCGTATGTGCCGGCACTGATCGTCGCGAAAAACGCGATGACGATGGAGATCCAGATTGCGGGCGCAGGCGTCCGGTGCCTGGCACTGACGCGTCGCCACACGGTGGACCCCGGCAGGCCATTATCACGCGCGAAGGCGTAGAGCGTGCGCGAGATCCACGTCAGCGCTGACAAACCACAGAACCACATCGCCATCGCCGCGAGCGCAGTGAACAGCGTGCCGGCACGAGCCCCGAGCGCGCCGCTGAAGATCGCAACCACCACTGGCACTTTGTTGCCCGAAGCGTCGCGCGCGTTCAGCAGCGAGGGAATATCGGTGATCGCGAGCGTCAGCGCCAACAGCAGCGCATAGCCCACGACCGCCGAGACAACCACCGCCATCACGATTCCCCACGGCACCCGTCGGCGTGGATCGACCGTCTCCTCGGACACGCTCGCCGATGCGTCATAGCCCGTGTAGGTCCATTGCGCCTGCAGCAGCCCGATCACAAATGCAAACCAGTAAGGCCAACCTTGATCGTTGTAGGTGACGCGCTCGAAGAAATACGCAAGGGGCTGCTTCGGCGCGAAGACCACTAGGGCACCCACAATGATGACGACACCGACGACGTGCACGGTGACGCTGAAATCGTTGAGCCGCGCGACCAGCCGAATGCCGAAGTGATTGATCAGCGCATGCGACAGCAGAATCGCGGCATAGACTGTCAGCACACGCTCGGTGGTCATCGGCCACCCAACGAGCGGCGTCAGGAACAGGGCGCAGCCATAGTCGATGCCAGCAAGCGCGGCGAGCTGCCCCGCGATGTTGAACCACGCAGTGAACCAGCCCCAGCCCTTGCCGCCCAGCCGCGAAGACCAGTGATACATCGTTCCCGAAGTCGGCAAAGACGAGGCGAGCTCCGCCATGCTCAGAGCGACGGTCAGCGTGAAGAGCGTCACGAGCGGCCAGCCGAATGCCATTTCCGCCGGTCCGCCCATGACGAGACCGTGCTCGTAGAGCGTTACCGCGCCGGTGAGGATCGAGATGATCGAGAACGAGATGGCGAAGTTCGAGAAGCCGCCCATCGTGCGGAACAGCTCCTGCGCATAGCCAAGTGCGTGGAGTTCGTGGGCATCCTGTTCGGACGATAGGGGCACGGGTGAATACTGTAATCGATGAACGGCATGCGGCCAGGTACGTTCAGCCCTTGGCGCGGCCTGCTGGCCATGCTACATTCGAGCCGGCTGCACGCGTCGCCCACAGCCGCCAACCTTCACAGCGCAGACTGCCGGTTCCGGAAAAACAGGAGGCTGTCGTGTCGCGATCAATCCCGCACTGGATCCTCTTGCTGATCCTCGCTGTTGCAACCGTCGTGATAATCGCCTCGCCAGCATTTGCGCAACCATTCAATTCAACGGCGATCGCGGAGGTCGGACATGACACCTCGCCGACGCTGGAGAGCATGACCGGCGGTGGGAAGAACACGCAATCGTGCGCGCAGCAACCTGCGCAGGTGCTTCCCAACGCCACCGGAATCACGATCGATCAGAACTTCTGCGGCTACACCCCGGCACCACAGACGCTCTGCTCGGGTGGCGTGTGTGTCATCGCCTCGGACAATAGCGGCGCCGCTGGGCCGAATCATTACTTCCAGCACGAGAACTACTCCGCCGTCATCTTCGACAAGACCGGCCAGGTGGTGCTCGGGCCATTTTCGACGGCGAGCTTCTGGAACGGCTTCACGTCGCCGAACAGCACGTGCTCCTTGGGCTGGAGTGATTCGATTGTCTTGTACGACCACGACGCGCAGCGCTGGTTCGTCAGCCGCTTTGCGGCGGTCGCGAACAGCGATGGCACGACGAGCTGGTATCAGTGTTTTGCGATATCGACGACGACGGATCCAACCGGCCAATATCACCGGTATGTCTTCGCGATCGATGCGAAGGACTGGAACGACTACCCGAAATTCGGAATCTGGCCCGACGCGTACTACATGACGGCCAACAACCGATTCGACGTCAATAACGCGACCGCACCGATCGCGCACTTCATCGTCGCGTTCGAACGTAGCGCGATGCTAGCCGGGCAGGTGGCGCGGGAGATCATCTTCAAGATCGACAATGCCGGACGTCGTGCGCACATTCTTCCCGCAGACTGGGACGGCAACACGGCGCCGCCGGCAGGATCGCCCAATTACCTGGCGCGACCGCTGGACACCAACCTCGGGTGGCCGGCATCTGCCATGGAAATCTGGACGGCACAGATCAATTGGACGGCAGGCACTGGCGTCCTGAACCTTCAGACCACGCTGCCGCAGAACGCCTTTTCGTCCGCCATCTGCAATATGAGTCAGAACTGCATTCCGCAGCCCGGGACCACGCAACGCCTGGATCCCCTGGCATTTGGAATGATGATGTACCGGCTCGCCTACCGGAATTTTGGCGACCACGAGTCGCTGGTGTTTACGCAGACGGTAGAAGTGAGCGACTTCGACGATCATGCGGGAATCAGATGGTACGAACTGAGAAGGAGCAGTGGCAGCTGGTCTCTCTTTCAGCAATCGACCTTCGCCCCGGACAGCGATCATCGATGGATGGGCAGCATCGCGATGGATCGCTTCGGCAACATGGCGATGGGATATAACGTCTCCTCGTCTGCCACGTTCCCGGGCATTCGCATCGCCGGCCGGCTCCCGGGCGATCCGGTGAACCAGATCACCGAGGCCGTAAATCTGGAACCGGGGCTCGGTTCGGAAACCGGAACCGTGTTCTTTGCCGATTACGCGCAGACGAGTCTCGACCCGCTCGATGACTGCACGTTCTGGTATGCCGGAACGTATCAGCCCGCGACCGCCAACAACCTGCAGTTCAGTTGGGCCACCAAAATCGCATCGTTCCGTTTTCCCAACTGCGTGGCGAATCTTTCCGTCACCAAGACGCGGTCGCCTTCCGGAGCGATCACCGCGGGAACGAACGTGACCTACAGCGTCACGGTAAAGAATGGCGGTCCCGCGGATGCCGGGAATGTCACCCTCACGGACACACTGGCAGCGGGCACCGGCTTTGTCTCGGTCTCCGCACCTGCAGGCTGGACCTGCACTACCCCGGCAGCCGGCCAAGCGGGGGCCGTCACGTGCAAGACGACAAAGCTGGCCAATGGCGCGTCAGTCGCGATCACCATCGTCGCCAGCGTGAACTGCAGCACACCGAATGACACCTCCATATCCAACAGCGCCTCGGTGAGCAGCGAGACACCGCCCGATCCGGATCACACGAACGACAGCGATAGCGTCTCGTTCACCGTCTTCAACCCGGTGCCAGTAGTGACCGCGTCGACAGCAGTCGGTCTCCTTCCTCAAGACAACCACGACCTGGTGAGTGTCGGTTTGTCAGCGCTCGCAACCGACGGCGCGTGCCCGGCACCGACGACGTTCTCCGTGCAGGTCTTTGGTAATGAAGACGATGAGGACCCCACGGGCGCCGTGTTTTCCCCAGACGCCGCGGACATCGCGGTCGAAACTCTCCGCTTGCGAGAGGAGCGGGTCGCCCAGGGCAACGGGCGTGTCTATCTAATCGTCGTCAAGGCGACCGACACCGCCGGTGGAACAGGGTTCGCCACGGTGACAGTCGTGGTGCCCAAGAGCTCGAGCCCCGAAAATATTGATGCGGTCAACGAGCAGGCGGCTATGGCGAAGTCCTACGCAGACAACCACGGAGGCGCACCACCAGCAGGCTATGTCTTGATTGGCGATGGCCCGGTGATCGGCAGCAAGCAATAGAGCATCGAGCCCGGCCTCACGATCACTCAGACCTTGTGATCGTCAGCCGCGTTTCCGCGCTCTCTTTGTACCCGTAGCGAATCGCCTTCGCGCGCAACGTCGTGGGAGCGGTCACCAGGATCGGTCCCGTGTACAGCCGCCACGTCGGCGTTGTTCCCTCGTCAGTGGTGTATCCAACGGACGCTCCCTGCGTCGGCACATAGATGACGAACTCGGTGGGTCCATCGATCTTCATCGATGCAGGGCGAGCCGGATCGGCCGTCGTCCGGCGTGGCACGATGTACGGCTGCGCGGTTTCCGGTTGCACGCCACCCGGCCACATACGCTGAATCATCTCAGCCTCATTGATCAGTCCCTGATCGCCGATGCGCGTCATCCATGTCGTGACGGCGGCGCGCATGCGCGCGAGCGTCGCGCGGTGGGCTGGATCGGCTGACAGATCGTGCACCTGATACGGATCGGCCTGGGTGTCGTACAACTCCTCGGCCGGACGGCTCGTCCTCATCCACAGCGCTGCAGAACCAGTTACTTTTCTTTCCGCCTGAAGCCGCAGCCACTCCTGCATGATCGCGCTCTGGTTCCGGTAGATGATGTGTCCGGCGTACGGAAGCTCGGGCGAGAAGTTACGGATATACAGGAACCGCGCGTCTCTCGCCGAGCGCATCATGTCGTACTCGATGTCCATCCGATCGCGCGCCGCGAAGACGAACTCGGGAGCCGGCGCGGCACGCGGACCGACGAGGACCCTGCCCTGCATATGTGCGGGGATCTCCACGCCGGCGAGCCCGAGTACCGTCGGCGCGAGATCGATGAAGCTGACCAGCTCGTCGCGGACCGAGCCTGGCGCGACAGTGGAGCCAAGCGCCTTCGGCCAGCGAATCATCAAAGGCACGAGCAGCCCGGAGTCGTAGAGCGATCGTTTCGCGCGCGGGACGCCATCGCCGTGGTCGCTCCAATAAAAGACGATGGTGTTTTCCATCAGGCCGTCTTCTTCGAGCTGCTTCAGCAGGTCGCCGACCTGCGCGTCCATGTCGGCGATGTTGTCGTACATGCGCGCCAGCTCTTCACGAACAACAGGTGTGTCCGGGTAATAAGGCGGCACCTGCACCTCTGTCGGATCGGTGACGAGTCGTTTCCCTTTGCGCGCCGGGCTCGACGGGAATATCTGGCTTTCGTGCGTCACCTCGAGGTTGAACACAGAAAAGAAGGGCTGATCCTTGTTCGGCCGGTTGCGCCAGTGCGCCTTCTGTCCGACCTCGTCCCAGATCGTGAACGGGAGGCCAAACTGGTAGTCGGTCTTCGCGCGGTTCGTCGTGTAGTAGCCAGCCGCCCGCAAGTACTCAGGAAACGCCTTTACGTAGAACGGCGGAACGGCGAGGTATGGTCCCGGCAGCTCGGGCACGCGGTCCTCCGTCGTCCGCATATGCTGCGCACCGATCGACGTCTGATACATGCCGGTGATGATTGCAGCGCGGCTCGGTGCGCAGACGGGTGCGGTTGTGAACGCGCGCGTATAACGGACCGACTCGCGCGCGAGGCGATCGAGAACCGGGGTGCGCGCGAATCGATCGCCGTAGACACCCAGATGCGGGCTCATGTCTTCGTTTGAGATCCAAACGATGTTCGGCCGGCGCACCGGAGGCGCAGCCACCTGCTCCGCGGTCCTGACGGAACCCGCCGACAACATCACCGCCGCCATCAACGTGAGGACCGAAACGAGCGCTGTGCGTGGGTTTTTCATGTGTGAGACATCCGAGTGGATACTGTAAATGCTGAATTCTGATTGCTGAATGACTGTAATGCTTAATGTTGAAGCTGAATGCTGAATGGTTTATCCCCGAATTCATTCAGCACCCAGCATTCACAATTCAGCATTTCACCTGTTCGTTTACGGGACCACAGTGCCGGTCATTGAACGATCCCCGCAGCCGACCGGCCTCTCAGAACAGCAGTCTGCCAGGCGTTCAGCACGCGGACTTCACCACTCATCTGCCCCTGAACGGCCCGAATCTCGAGAATGGGTTCGAGGTGGACGGCTACGTGCCGGCGAATACCGACGATAATCCGGTCGCGGGCATGCGCGGCGTTTCGAAACAATACTTCGCCGCGCTCGGCGCGCGGCTCAAAGCCGGGCACGTGTTCACCACAATCGATCGATCGAACTCGCAGCCGGTGGCGATCGTGAACGAAGCTCACCCGAGCGCCGTGAAAAACGGCGACTGGAACAGCCGCGGCACGTACGTCTGGGCGAACCCAAGCCATACTGCAACGAGCAGCCAGAGTTCAGTGTTTCGCTCGCTGCGCGTCGACCGCCGGTCACCATCGCGCATTTTCACGCGAAGAATCCCAGCACAGCCAACATGAAAGAGGAGGCCGACCAGGATACTTGGCGCATAGCCAAGCGGCGACTCGAGGTTTGCGCCGTTGGTGGCGAGCGCGAGCAGGCCTACGCAGATGAAGTGAATCGTATGTGAAGCGAAGAACGCAACGAAGTGGCGCACGTCGGCGCTGCGGTAGACTCCGCGACCGTCGGTGATCCGCCGCGCGCTCACGAGTAGATTTGCGGCGAGCAGTCCGGCGGAGATTCGCGCCGTCACGCGGACGACCAGCGCCGCCTGTTTCGCGTCGAGCGTCACGTTCTACCGTTCCTCGATCGTCAGCACCGCATTGCTCGCCGGCCGCTCGATGATCTGACGTACGCCACTCGGCCACACGACTTCGACCTGCGTAATCTCGGCATCGCGTCCCAATCCGAAATGCACTCGCGGATCGCCGGACGAAGCAAAACCGACTGAGGTCGTCGCCTGATTCACGAGTACTCTCCCACCGTCCAGCGTCACCCGCACACGTGCGCCGAGGCCGTCGCGATTCGACGTGTGTCCCATCAGACGGAGCGTGATCCACCGGCCCTGCTGTTCGGTGACGTTCTTGAGCAGCCTGGGTCGATCGCCGAGCGCCGTGACGACGAGATCCATCCGGCCGTCGTTGTCGAGGTCGACCGAGGCTGCTCCGCGATGCGCCGCCGCGTGTGACAAGTCACGCCCTGCCTCCGTCGTGATGTCGCGGAACGTCCCGTCGCCGTTGTTCAACAGCAACGTGTTCCGCTGCCGGTACGTTCTGCTCTGCAGAAGCTCGACGTTGTCGATCACGTGACCATTTGCCGAAAACAGATCCTTCCAGCCGTCGTTGTTGTAATCCTCGACAGGATTACTCCAGCCGCTAAATGGCAACGTCGGCATCGTGATCCCTCCCGAATCCGAGGCGTCGGCGAAATACGTCCCTTCGTTCCTGAACAACAGAAATCCCTCGTTCGAAAGGTCTGTCACGAACAGATCGAGCCGGCCATCATTGTCGACATCGCGCAGGTCCGCGCCCATTGCCGAGACCGGTGATCCAAACTGATTGACCGCGACGCCCCACTGGCGCGCGACTTCCTCGAATGTTCCATCCCCGCGGTTCCGAAATAGAAAGTTTGGCTCCGAGTCATTCGCGACGAACACGTCAGGCCATCCGTCGTCGTCGATATCACCAACCGCCGCACCCATGCCTTTGCCAAGATGACCCGCGACGGCCGCCGCGCCCGAGACGTCGCGGAACGTGCCGTCGTGATTGTTGCGGAACACCTGGTTTGGAAGCGGCGCGTAGCGATCGGGATGGCAATAGGTGCGGAGGTCGGAACGTGGCCCGCAGACGGGCTCGCTGGCAGCATCCCATCGGCAGTAATTGACGATGAACAAGTCGAGCCAACCATCCCGATCGAAGTCGAGCCACGCGGCGTGAATGCTCCATAACGAACCGAACACGGGATCACGGCTGGTGATTCCGGATGCGGTGGTCACGTCGCGAAACGTGCCGTCGCCATTGTTGCGATACAGCAGGTTGCGGCCGACTCCCGCCACGAACAGATCCGGGAATCCGTCGTTGTCGAAGTCCGCAGCCGCAGCGCCCATCATGTAACCGTCCCCCTGCACACCTGCGGCCGCGGTGACGTCCTCGAACGTCCCGTTCCCGCGATTGCGATACAGCCGATTCCACTGCGCCGGCCCCGAACGGCGCAGCGACGGACTGTCGGCGCCATTGGTGAAATAGAGGTCCATCAATCCGTCACGGTCGTAATCGAGAACGGCGACGCCGCCCGCCATCGTTTCGATCTGATGTTTCTCGGCGGTTGGAGAATTGTGAAGCGTGAACGTGATGCCGGCTGATGCGGCGATATCGACGAACCGTGGCGGCGGGAGCACATCGCCACGCGTCGCCAACGGTCTGGACGCACGACGGGCGAGCGCGCGCTTCGCCTCGCGCAGGAGCAGCGTGTCGCCACCAAGTGCAGTCGCGCGCCGCACCTGCAGCTCGGCATCCGCCACACGATTCACGCGAAGGAGAAAGATCGCGTACGAGGCGTGAACATCCGCCTGCGGGAGCCTCGCCCGCGTGTTGACATCGGACGCTCGGCGGAACGCTCGGTCGGCGTCATCGACCCGACCGAGACCGACGTAAGCGTTCGCGAGCGCAGTCCATGCCGGCACATCGACGGCATTGAGCTGCACCGCGCGCTCGAGTGCGCGTGCAGCGGTCGTAAAGCGTTGCGCCTCCTGGCTGAAGCGGCCGAGCAACGACCATGCCTCGGCGTCCTCAGGTTGGACGCGAACGGCGCTCTCTAAATACGACGACGCTTCACTGAACGCACGGTTCGCCGCGAGGCTGCGCGCGAGGAGCTTCAGCGCAAGCGCATCATTCGGCCGTTGGGCGACGACAACGCGCAAGTTTCTCGCCGCTGCCTCGACATCCGCTAATTGAAACGCGACGAGGCCGAGGAGGTATCGCGCTTCGAGGTCGGCCGGCTGCGCAGCGACACGGCGCTCGAGATCCGGCCGCGCATCGGCGTACTGACCCGCCTCGATCAATTGACGCGCCCGGCTCGTACTTTGGTCAGGTTGGGGAACCTGCGCGTAAGCCGTGCCGAGCGCGCACGGCAATACAACGGGCGCCAGGAACTTTAGAACGTATCTCATAAGATCTGGCGCCCGTCCCAAGACGCGAGCGAGCATTGCGAGCGAGCCACGCGAGCGGAGCGGGGATCACGGGGCCCCCGCGAGCGAGCGTGTAAGGGAGTCCGAGGGGCGAAGCCCCTCGGAGTGATCTTAGAATTCGACCCTCACTCCAATCTGGCCCTGGCGATTGCGACTGACGTTGGTAATCTGCCCGAACCGGTTGTCGAGCACGTTCGTGATAATGCCACCAAACAAATGGCGGTTGAACGCATTGAGCAGTTCGCCGCGCACCTGGATTCTCGTCTGTCGCACGCGGAACGTCTTCTGAATGCTGACGTCCTCGTTGAGGAACGCGGGTTCGCGGACATCGACCACGAACGGAGCGTTGCCAAGCGTAAAGGCGGCGTGATCGACAATCAGTCCCGGCGCGATCCAACGATGATCGGCATAGTTGCCCTGCGCGATTGCCGCCGCATCGAACTTCGACGAATCGAATCCGGCGAGGAGCGATTGGCCATTCGGATTGTTGATGTCGGGACGATTCGCGCGGCCGTTCCATCCGGGAATCGCGCTTCCAGTAAATCGGAGCGGTGTGCCGCTGGCGTAGTTGCCGATGAAGCTCACCGTCCATCCGCCAACAATGGCATCGAGCGCGGCGGGCATCGTCGATCCGAACTTACGGCTGCGTCCGACCGGCAGGTCGTAGACGACCGCGAATTTGCCGTTGTGCGTCTGGTCGAAGTCGCTCAGACCGTATTCGAGATCGAGATTGTAGTAGTCGAGCGGCCGGCCAGCATTGTCGTTCCTGAGCGCGCTCTCCATATTCTGACGGGTTCTCGAGAAGTTGTAGGTGCCGTAGACCGTCAGACCGTTGCTCGTCCGGCGATTCACCGCGATCTGCATCGCGTCGTACCGCGATTTTCCCAGCGGTGAGTTGAAGGTCGTCAGGCCGATGCCGTTGCGCGCGAGATGCGGGAACGGCACGAGCGCCTGCCAGAGCTGACCGCCCGAGAAGGCTGGATACGGCAGCCCGGCCAAGCCAAAGCGCTGCGCATCCGCGTCGCTGCGCAGGATCGTCTGGAGGTTCGTCCCGAGGCTGAGGTATTTCGGATCGAGCTGGTTCTTGTTCGCCAGATCGCCAGCCCAAATGTTCGTCGACCGTGTACCGACGTAGCCGAGATCGACCGTCAGGTTCTTCAGAATCTCGCGCTGCACGTTGACGTTCCACTGCTGGGTGCGAGGAATCTTGCCGGCACCCGGATCCCAGTGCGTCACGCCACCGAGCCGCCACGCTGTGGGATCGATCGCAGCAGGGACGAACGCGTCCGGGTAGCCGCTGTCCCAGTTGAACATCGACGTGTAATTCAGCGGATTCGAAATGTTGTTGGTCCCGCCGAACCCGCGCGAGAAGGGAACGGATGAAAAGCCATTGAACACGTTCGCGCCGTAGAAGATGCCGTAGCCCGCGCGGAGCGAGGTGCGATCGGTGAGCGCATACGCGCCACCGATGCGTGGACCGAAATCCGTTTTCTCGCTGTCGACGAATGTCCGGCGCCCCGTGCGCCCCTCACCTTCGCCGGCAAAGACCATCGCACCGAGCATGCCGGTCAGCGGATCGCGCACCGTCAGGTCGAAATTGGACGTGCGGTCGTGCGTCTCAACCGCAGGCGGCTGATATTCGTATCGCAGCCCGAGCTGCAGCGTGAGCTTCGGCGTCACCTTGAAGTCGTCCTGCGCGTACCCGGCGTAGTATGACGTTCGTCCGCCGAGACCGAGCGGTACACCAACGCTTGCGCTCTGGACTCCGCCGAGGAGGAACGACGCAAACGAGTGGCCGACAAGGTTGACACCTGGAATGCCGGTTTGCGCAGCGGTGAAGTTGAATGTCCCGGCAAGATTGCCGAGCGGCCGGGTATTGAGCTGGTTCCCGCGCAGGTCGACGCCGAACTTCATGAAGTGACGCCCCTTGGTCCAGCTCAAGGAGTCGGCAACGCCCCACGAGTTGTACGTCTGAAAATCATCCTGCGGGTCGCCAATTGGATCGAAGCTGACGCCTGCCGGCCCGGCGCCCCAGTTGATGCGCGGGCAGGGACCGTCCTGTTTCACGCCTTTGATGCCGAGCATCGCGGCACATCCGTCGTTCACGTGCGCCGAGCGGTTGGGATTCGGCATGCGGTTGAAGGACAGAATCAGGCTATTGAAGAGCGTCGGCGAAATCGTGAAATCGTGCGCCGTGCGCGCCAGCCACGAGTTGACGACCTGGCGCCGCGCCGTCGACAACGGTCCGCCAACCGGATCGTTCGCATCCCAGATCCCGCCCGCGTCGAGCAGCAGGCGCGGACGCGTGTTGCGCGCCAGGCTTCCGCTCAGGCGCTGGCGGCTCGAGACCACCTGGTCGATCTTGAACGACCATTGATTCTGATCGAACTCCGGCGTGTTCTGCGTCGGGAACAGGTTGTTTGCGGTCAGCGAATCGTTCATCGGGGCGTAATGCTGCTTCGCGATCTCGCCGATCCGCTTGGACACCGCACTGATTCGATTTGCCGGAATGATGTTGTTCGGGAACGGGTCCGCCACGAATGTCCCGTTGACCTCGCGCAGAGTGAGCGGATCGTAGATGGCGCCTCGGAACATTGGGCGGCCAAGCGCGTCAGTTCCCACCACCGTCGTCGTCAGTAACTTACTCAGATCACCGTCGTACATCTCCAGGCGCGGGACCGATCGATTCGGCGCCGCGTAGACGTAGGTGCGCACCCGGAATTTCTCGGCAGACAGGAAGAAGAAGGTGCGGTTGCGTCCGTCGTACACCCGCGGAATCACCACCGGACCGCCGAAGCTACCGCCGTAGTTGTTTTGACGGTCGCGACCCTTGGGTCGGTTGGCGGCGTTGTTCAGGAACGTGTTTGCGTTCAGCGATTCGTGACGGATCGTTTCGAAACCGCTGCCATGCGGCTGGTTCTGGCCCGAGCGCATGACGAAGTTGAAGACGCCGCCAGCGGTACGCCCGTACTCGGCGGACAAACCGCTCGTCTGGATCTTGAATTCCTGCAGCGCCTCCATCGAGACGCTCGACTCGCCGAAGTGTCCGGACAGATAGGTGGTGACCGAGGCGCCTTCGAGCAGGACCTCCTTCGAGAACGCCGGGCTGCCGTTGATACGCGACGTCCATGTGTCGCCTTCGACGCCGGCCGACAGTTTGTAGGCGAACGTCTCAGCGTACCGACCGCCACCCATCGACAACGGCAACGCATTGAGATAGTCGCGGGTGACGGTGGTGCCCACCTCGGGCGTCTCGCGCTGAATGATCTGCGGCGTGCCCTCGACGCTGACCGTTTCGCTCAGCTGTCCGACCGAGAGCTGCGTGTCGAGCCGCAAGGTCTGCGAGACCTGCAGCTGAACATTTTCCCGAACATTGGTCTTGAAGCCGGTGAGTTCGAACTTCACTGTGTACGTGCCGACTGGCAAGCTGGGAATGGTGTATTGCCCCGCCTCGTTCGTCACCGCGGTCTGAGCGATTCCGCTTTCACCGGTAATGGTGACGGTGACTCCGGGGATTGCGGCGTTGGATGGGTCGGTGACCGTGCCGGAGATTGTGGCGCGGTTGAGCTGGGCCGCCGCGGGCGCGGCGGCGAGTGACAGGACTGCGACAACACGGACGGCAAGCTGCGTTGCTCTCATCGCGGGCCCTCCTGCACGGCGGATACTGCACCCGTGTGGGGCACGTGTCAATGGATCACACGAACAACATGGATCACACTAACAGCTTCGGCAGATACTCCAGCGCGTCGTCGAACGCCTGCACATTCCCGAGCGCGAGATCGTACAACCGCTCATGACTCGCACGCGCGGCCCGGGACAGTGATTCGTAGGGCCGATTGCACACGTCGAGAAAGCCGATGTTGTAGCACTCGCCATCGAATCGTCCGAGCGCCGACTGATCGTAGAGGATGAAGTAGTGCACGCCGACGCACCACGGCTTCCGCGCGGCGTCTTCGAGATACACGCGATACGCGCGTCCGCGATCGTCCTGGGTCTTCACGTGGCCGATGCCGCTTGCCGGCAAGCCCGCGTCCAGCGCGCCGAAATGCCATTCGCCGACCATCACCGGCATCTTCAGCATCGCCGCAATCTTCTCCATCTCGGCTGACTTCACCTTCGTGTCGTAGCAGTTCATCGAGAAGACGTCGAACGAGCGCATCCCCGCGACGGCCCACTCGGGAGGAACGGTGTGATAACGAATCCCAAGATTCAGATGATTCGGATCGACGGCACGGCACGAGTCGCTGAGCGTTCGGAAATATTTTTCGACCATCACCGCACTGAACTCGGCGAGATCGCGCTCGGCAACCGGCGTCAACGTTCTCGTCCACGATCCTTCGCGCACCGCCGCAACCGTCGTCTCGAAGCCCCATGCATTCGATAGCGCGCGATCGTCGGTGTACTTCTTGGCCAGCGCGTCCGCGAGCGCGCGTCGCGTCGCGCTACGCGGCGTGTTGAAGAGCATCCCTGACGCGGGTGTCTCACGCGCGAATCCCCATGTCGGCTCGTTCATCAAGAAGTAGCCGATGAACGACGCATCGTCACGTGTGGACGCAAGCTGCTGGCCGAAGCGCTGGACGTCTGTCTCCCAGCGGGGATCGAACACGTCTGGGAAATCACGATAGATGAACGGTGCCTCGCGACTGCCCCACGCAAGCGGACGGACGTACGGAAACCGAGCCTTTCGCGCGATCTCCCAGTCCGACCAGTTGGCGATCGTGTTGAACCCGAGACGTCGCATCTCGCCCAGCGTAATCGCCGTCCACTTGTCGTACCAGCCGGCGCCGAACGTGCGGATAAAATTCGCGGCCAGATAATTGATCGAGCGGCGCCCGTCGCCACGGACGTCGTAGATCTCCCTGAACTCGCCGTCGGCGGGCGGCATCCACGCGAGCGCGCGCTCGAGGCCGTCGTAGTTCGCGGCGATGTCCACGCGCACCGAGTCGAGTCCCGTCGACCAGAACGGATGGCCCGCGGGATCGACAAGCCACCAGCGAGTGCCGTCGTGATGCGTCCGAAAGAACCCGTTCGGCTTCGTCCCCTTCTCGACCCGGGCCGCCAGACCACCCCACTCGGAAAAGCCCTGAGGCCACTTGTGTGTTGGAGCCGCTGTAAGCTGCCCGTTCAATCGCGTCTTCAGGTCGTCAAGACTGCGGGTCTTTCCCGGCCAGCTTCGGGTGGCGCTCTGTCCGAGCTCGTCGAGCAGGACGCCCCGCGGCAGGCGCGGCTCTTTCAGGCGCGCCGGTTCTTCCAGAGCTGCTGTGATCGCGGTCTGGGACCAGCGAACGGGACTCGGACTCTTGCGAAGCACCACGAGGTGCATGCGATCGACCTTCGCGAGATCGACGCGCGAGCCGCCGGCCATCGGTTTGAGAAATGCGCCTTCACGAAGGAACTGCCACTGGTTCTGGTTGATTGCCTCCGCGCGCATTCGCATCCGCGCTTCAGCGTGCGGAAGGATGGCATAGACCAGCGTGAAGGTCGGGCCGTCCTCACCTTCACGCAGACGAAGTTGGAACACTGGCAGGTCCGGCGAGTCAGCAAACATATCGGCAGTCAGATAACGCATGCCGACGAGAACTCCCGGCGCGAAACGGAATACGAGACCATCGTTTTCGCGCTGCGCCTCGTACCACTGAGCACCGGGAATGACCGACGGGCCGTCGACGCGGGCGCAGCCTCCGAGAAGCGATGCCGGTTCGAGCCGTAATGGCAATCCAAGTGCGCCTGCATCGACAGGACGGCCGAAATCGACTACCAGAGCGCCCGCCACGCCGGCTGACGCCGTGCGCAAGAAGGATCGACGCGTGAATTCGTGATTCATGTTGAGCCTCTCTGGAGATTCATCGTCCATCAGCAGCATTCACAATCACGCTGGCTTCGATCGACTAGAAAACAAGAGATGAGATGCAGCGTGACAGTGAACTGCGCTTCAGCTGACCGCCGCGACCAGCTCCCGCACACTGGCAAGTCGATCAACCGACTCGATCGCGTCGAGTGCGCGTTTGATGCGGTCGGCTGATAGCACGAGGCTCGCACAGTCAGTGAACTTCTCGTGGAGTTCTGCCCGGCTGAACGGCTTCTCGGGTCCTCCGCGATAGTGCTCGTCCGACGGCTGCGAGAGCTTCCGTCCATCGACGAGATCCACTTCAACGATGCTGCGCATCTTCTCGAAGCCGCGTGCCTCGATGTGCTGATCGAAAACGGTGTCGACTTTGGTCATCATCGCCTGCACCGGAGCTGACGCGACGAATTCGTCCGTGAACTCCCGAATGCCGGCGCGCCGCCGCAGTGCAATGGCCGACATCATGAACGGCAGACAGAACTTCGCTTCGAGCTCGGTCTTCGCCGTCTTGTAGCGCAGCGGATTGAGGATGTTCGACCCGGCACGCACGCGGACGCGCGCGATCTGCTCCGGCTTCAGGTCGTGGTCGGTCACCAGCTTCAGCATCGCGTCCATCGTCGGATGGCCGAGCGAGCCGCACGGGTAGGGCTTCACCGAGACGCCAGGGTCGACAATCGAGAACGGGTTGCCGAGCGTTGGCACGATGCGTGCGACGTCGGCGCCGCCTCCGAGCACCTGGAAGAATCCCCATTCGCCGTCGAGCGAGTCGTCGCCGGCGGTGAATCCGAGCGACGCGAGCTCCGCCGCGGTGACGCCGTTCTCGGCCGCGCGTCCGGCATGAAGCGGCTTGGTCATCGATCCGAAATTCACGCGGATGCCGCTGCTCATGCTCGCGGCGATGCCAAGCGCGTGCGCGAGCTGCGCCGGCGGCAACTTCAGCAGCCTGGCGGCGCTCGCAACCGCGCCGAATGTGCCGATCGTTCCTGTGCTGTGGAACCCACGCAGGTAGTGATCCGGCTTGATCGCCTCCGCGATCTTGCACTCGACTTCAAAGCCGATGAGAAATGCTTCGAGGAAGGTGCGGCCGGACACGTTGAGCCGTTCGCCGATGGCAAGCGCCCCCGCCAGGACCGGAACTGTTGGATGTGTGAGTAGACCGAAGACGCGGTCTGGCGTAGACGACAGCTGCGTGTCGTCGTAATCCATCGCGTGGCCGCTCGCGCCGTTCGCGAGCGCAGCATACGCCGCGGTCGCCACGATTTTTTCCGGTCCAAGAATCGTCGCACCGCTTTGCGCGCCTGATTTCTTGATGTGCTCGCGCAGGATGGCGCTGCCGTGGACGGTGGCGCCCGCCAGCACAACGCCAAAGCCGTCAATCAGGCACCGCTTCGCTTCGTCGACCGCCTTCGCCGGCATGCGATCGAACGACGCGTTCGAGATGAAGTCGATGACCGCCTTCGTTGTTCCCGCAGAAAAGTTCTTGGCCTTAACGGCCTGAGTTGCGGATACCGGCGAGGGTCCGCCGATCGAGCCGAGAACAGACGACGCCACGGCAGCTTTGAGGAATTCTTTGCGGGTCATGCCGGGAGTTTATAGGCGAGCAGCCGGAATCAATCAACATAGTTCGCTGCCACACTGCGATCGTGCCTTAAGAAAAACAGGAGCAACGAGAGAAACTGGAGCCAAAATAGTTTTCTCTCGTTTCCGCAGTTTCTCCTGTTTCCAATTTCCCGGTGCTAATGGTCGTTCTGTGTGTTGATACGAAGCGCAGGCTGGGCCGCGGTTGCAATGATCTCCCACGGGAATACCAGGAAGTTGCGAGGCTTGCTGTTCATCGCGATCATCACACCATGCGGCAATGTCGGGCCGAGCGAGCGCGACGAAATATCGAGGCCATCCGTCGCATCCGCGCCGCCGCGAACGACCACGATTTCCCGCGAGTGATCGTGCGGTTTCCCCGGCTCGCCCTCTCGTCGATACACGTGATACTCGCTATTTCCATCGAGCTGATCCGTGCAGACGATGTAGCCGGTGCCGTCAGGCAGCGCGTAGATGGCAACCCCTTCGCGATCGCCGCGGAAACCGCCGCGAGCAAAATGCGCCAGTTCACGTGAGGCTTCCGGCTGATCGGGGTCGGCATGCCACTTGTGAATGCCGTCGGCCTCATCGGCGTAATACACGTACCCGAGCGCGTCGTCGACTGCCACCGCTTCGATTTCGTTCTCTTCGCGAACGGTTGATGCGCTGAACGTGCCGAAACGTCGGACGAACGTCGCCGTGACACGGCCGTTCCCAGCATCGGCCAGACGGTACTGCCACAGATAGCCTTCGCGTGGCCCCGCCTTTGGTGCGACGATCGCGAATAGCTCGCCGTCTTTTTCGCGGCGGTATAACGCGATCCCCATCGGCGCGCCACCCTCCCCCTCCTGCGCGTGAAGAACAGGGACACCACCGAGATCGATCAAGTGTCCATCGGCGCGGTCGATTTCAAACACGCGTAACTGGCGTGCCAATCGTTCTGTCGCCACCGCGATGTCAATCACGCGTCCTCGAAATCGAAACCCATACTCGACGTCAATGTTGTTCGGCCGATTGATGCCCGCGATCGTCTGCCGAAGCTGCCCGTCAACACCATAAACAACAATAGCGCCGGCTGGAGCCGCCACTTTCACCGTTCCGATAATCGAACTGCGCGATGGATCCGTGGGGTGGATCCAGATGGCAGGGTCATCGGGATCCTCGGGCAGCGATGCCGTTGCAAATGCGGCTTTCACTTCGCTCGCTGACGTGAGGCGGCTCGCCGCTGGAACCGGCCTCACAGAGTCCTCGTCGCGTCGGTTATCGCGTCGGCAAGTGGTCAGGGACACGACGACAGCTGCGGTTGTCAGTAGCGTACATAGAAGTCGCACGGTGACTCCGACGAGAACTGCGTGGCGAACGAGCGCGCGAGTGAGCCCATGCGAGCGCCCCGCCTTCGCGCCGCAGGCGCTCCGGCGCGTCCGCCGTAGCTTTAGCGGAGGCGGAAGCGGGTAAGGGAGTCCGAGGGGCGAAGCCCCTCGGATCAGAAATTGAATCGGAACATGAACTGCATCTGGCGCGCAGTCCCGGTCCCGTAACCGCTATTCAGAGGGCCAGTGATCCGGCCAAAGCTTCCCGGGGAAGTCACTGCCGTGCCCGGTGCGCCGAGGTTCACGCGATTGAAGACATTGAACGCTTCGATGCGGAACTGGAAGTTGCGCGGCCCATTCAGCACGAAGCGCTTCTGCAGCGCGAAATCCACTTGAAACAGCCCTGGGGCGCGAATGACATTGCGCCCCGCATTGCCCCACGTCCCGCGTGCCGGCACGGCAAACGCTGCGGGGTTGAACCACTGCTCCGGCGTCTGGTTCGCCGGGTACATAGGCACGTCAGCGACGCGATCGGCGCGTTGGCTGGCATTGTTTCCATCGGGGAGATCGCCGGTGGCGCGGCTGGCGGTGATGATCAATGGACGACCTGTGCGCGCCTGGAGCAGTCCCGAGAACTGCCAGCCACCCGCGACATGTTTCACCCAATTCCCGTCAGCACCATCACGGCCAAATGGCAGCTCGTATACCCAATTCGTCGTCAGCGTGTGACGAACATCCTGATTGGTCGAAGCATACTCACACGTGCGGCATGCGGCGTTCTGACGTGCCGTCGATTCACCACCGCCAAGAGAGCCTTCATCAAACGCGTGCGACCACATGTACTGCGTGCCGAGCTGCAGCCCATTCGTGGAGCGGCGATACAACGAGAACTGAAGCCCGTTGAAGTTCGCGTTCGACCCGCTTGATTTGATGTCCACACGACCGAACTGCGGCAGCGGCCGCTGACCGGTTGCCGGATCGATGTTGTTCACGTTGTTCCGATCGAGCAGGTGATGCGCCTGGTTGCCGATGTAACCGATCTGTGTCGTCAGTCGCCAGGGCAACGCCTGCTGAATCGTCAGGCTGTACTGCTCCGCGTACTGGTCGACTCGCAACTCGTCGACAGCGCGCGCAGCATTCCCAACGCTCGCCGCAGTTCCGAGAAACGGATCGATCGGATACGACAACAATGGCGCCTCAGCCCGTGTCAGCGTCGTGCGCGCACCCGCATTGTCGATGGGCGCGAACACGTCGTCGTTCTGCCCGGGGCCGAAGAACACGCCGAAGCCACCGCGAATGACGGTGTTGTCGTTGAACCGTGCAGGCGACCAGGCGAATCCGGCACGAGGTCCGAGATTGTTGTAGTCCGGATTGTACCAGCGCGTTCCGGGCGCGCAGAACCCGCCGCAGGTGATGCGCCACACCTTGTCGCGGCCGTCTTTTTCGACCGGAACCGTGTAGTACTCATACCGGAGACCTGCATTGATCGTCAGGTTCGGTCGCCACTTGATGTCATCCTGGACATAGGCAAGCGTCCACCAACGCTGCCCCTGGACAACCGGGAAATCGACGATGCTGAAGTTGTCCATTCGATTCGCCTGGAAGTTCGGGCGACTGGAGTAGGTCAGGGTCGTCGTGTTGTCTTCGCCGACGTCGATGAGGATGCGGCGGAGCTCGCCGCCAACTTTGATGTTGTGCCGCCCGCGCACGAGCGCGAGATCGCTCAACACACTATAGGTCTTGCCGTTCTCGATGATCTCTTGCGGCCCGGTCAAATTCGTAAATCCAGAAACGGCAAACTGCTGATCGATCGGACCGGTCCGCACCGAATTACGGTTCGACTGGTTGTACCCGAACTTCGTTTCGCTGACGATTGATGGTCCAATGATCCGCTGGAACTGAACCGTGAAGTTGGCCGGTCGAATGTAGTTCGTCGTCGAACCAGTGTCGCCAGGACTCACGAGATCGGCTTGATCGAAGTTGTAGCGAGCGAACAGCGTCGCCTTGTTGGAGAAGCGGTGATCGACCCGCGCCAGGATCGCGTTCTCGTCGTTGGTCACGCGTTCGGTGCCCACCCAGTCGTCGATATCCGCGTTAGTGGTTCGGTTGGTTCCCTGTGGATAGAGCCCGACGACGGAAGCGAGAGCGGGGGCAATGGCGGCGCGAAATGCCGCGCTCGGTACTGAACGTGTGAAGCTTCGCTCCTGCCGCTGCCGGATGCCCTCGTAATTGGCAAAGAAAAACGTCCGTTGCGGCACAATCGGTCCACCGAGATTGGCGCCGAACTGGTTCAAGTTGAACGGAGGCATATCCCCGGCGGTGCCGAAGGGCTTGGCGTCGAATGCGTCGTTGCGGACGAAATCGAACGCTGTGCCACGGTAGGTGTTGGTGCCGGTTCGGGAGATCAGCTGAACGACGCCGCCCGCGGCCGTCCCGGCCTCGGCCGAGTACAACGTCGAACTCACACGGAACTCGGCGATCGATTCGCTGCTGATGATCAGCCGCGCATCGCTGTCCTGACGGGGATCCTTGACGCCAGTCGCATCGATACCGTCGAACGTCCAGTTGTTATCGTCACGCGCCCGGCCGACGAACCGCGTACTCAGGTGTGTGCCGTCACCGGTGTTGATCGCGCCGGGAGCCAGCAGCATCAGGCCGGCCCAATGCCGCCCTGCCAGCGGAAGCTCCCTCAGCTGACTCGCCTGGATGACCGTGCCGATTGAGGCGGACGTCCGTTCGAGCGCCGGAGCGAGCGCTTCGACTTGAACGACCTCCTCGAAACGTCCGACCTCCATCTTCAGATCGAGCGCGCGGCTTTCCCCGATTTCGAGCCTGATGTCGGGCTGCCGAATGCTCTTGAACCCCGACAGCTCCGCCGTGACGACATACTCGCCGGCCGGAAGGAAATTGAACACATAGACGCCGGCCCCGTTCGTGATTGCATCGCGCGTGAGGCCAGTCGCAAGTGACGAGATTCTTACAGTGATGCCCGGGAGAACTCCACCACCGGTATCGACGATGGTGCCGTGCAGCGTCGCATTGCTGGTTTGCGCAATGGCTGACGTGTGAACGATTCCAAGGAGGCAGACGAGCAAGGCGAGTTGAACGAACACCCGGACAAGTCGCATTCGAGACCCCTTCCCCACAACACCGTGTGTGCCGAAGTGCGTGACCGTTTTTACGTTTGTAAAGAGATTGCGACTGATAAAAGAGCGGTGTCGTGCCCGGCTTGGAGGCAGTATAGTCACACGTTGATCGAAGTCAAGCCGAGTCGGCTATACTGCGGCTCCTACCCACCGGCAATGTGAACCACTTCTGTGGAGGTCCGGTCATGAAGAAACCGCGGCTGCCGTTCATCCTCCTCCTGATCGCACTCTGCGCGTGCCCGCTCGCCGCGAGCGCGCAACAGGAAACAGCGACGATCACCGGCAGTGTCAAAGATCAGACCGGTGCGATCGTGCCCAAGGCCACGGTCACGGTCACGAATACGCAGACAAACATCAGCGTCAAGACTGAAGCGGATGAGGCCGGCTTCTACATCATCCCGAGCCTTCGGCCAGGCGAGTACTCCGTCACCGCCGAATCGTCCGGGTTTCAGAAAATCATTCGCACGGGCGTGACGCTGCAGGTCGCACAGGTCGCACGAATCGACCTCACGCTGCAGGCCGGGGCGCTCACCGAAACGGTCGAAGTCGTCGCCGCCACACCGTTGCTCGATACCCAGACGTCCTCTCGCGGATTGGTGATCGACGAGAAAAAGATTGTCGAACTGCCGTTGAACGGGCGCGACTACAACCAGCT
>DASTVZ010000208.1:0-13800 GCA_035758845.1 Vicinamibacterales bacterium | reverse complement strand
CCGGTCCGCTTGATCTGCGGGATGACCTTGTAGCTCCGCCCCTGAATGCTGAAGCGGTTCACGTAGTCGCCGCCGAGAAGCGCTGAAAGATCCCGTCCTGCCTGGCTCAGATCCACACCCTGTGATCGCAGCTTGTCACGGTCGAACACCACCTCCGTTTGCGGCTGATCGAACTTGAGATCCGCATCGGCGAACATGAACATTCCGCTGGCAAATGCCTTCTGGACGAGCTGCCCGGCAAGATCCCGCAATTGTGCCGGCTCCGCCGACGAGGCGATCACCAAGTCGACCGGGAAGTCTCCGCCACCAGGGAGCGGTGGTGGAGTCAGTGGGATCACCCGGATACCGGGAATGCGCGACAACGGTCCCATCGATTCCATCAGGAGTTCTTGAGCGGTTTTCGTACGCTCACTCCATGGCTTCGTGACCATTCCGCCGAATCCACCATTCGGGCCGATGATCTGAAAGATGCTGGCGCTTTCGGGGAACGACTTGTAGACATCGTGAATCTTGTTGGTGAAGAGCGTCGTCTGGTCGATGGTGGCATTGGCCGACGCCTGGATCACGCCGAAGACAACTCCCTGATCTTCCGCCGGCGCCAGCTCCTGCGAAGAAAACATGTAGAAGGGCACGATCAACAACGCGACGATCGCCCACAACACAAGCACGACCGGCCGATAGCGCAGCGTCGATGCCAGCGCCCGCGTGTATCGCGTCCGGACCGAATCGAATCGTCGATTGACGAAACCGGCAAAGCCACGCTCGGTATCGCCGGCGCGCAGCAGCTTCGATCCCATCATCGGCGACAGCGTCAGCGCGACGACCCCAGAAACGATCACCGCCGCCGCGAGGGTGAACGCGAACTCGCGGAACAACGTGCCCGTGAGACCGCCCTGGATCCCGACCGGTGCATACACCGCAGCCAGGGTGATGGTCATCGCGATAATCGGCCCAACGAGTTCATGCGCGGCGTCAAGCGCCGCCTGAAGCGGCTTCCGGCCCTCGTGTAAGTGCCGCTCCACGTTCTCGACCATCACAATCGCATCGTCGACGACCAATCCGACCGAGAGCACGATGGCAAGCAGCGTCAGCAGGTTGATCGTGAACCCTGCGGCGAGCATGAGGAACGCCGCACCGACAAGCGAAATCGGAATTGCGACAACCGGAATGATCAGCGCGCGCAGTGATCCGAGGAACAGGAAGATGACGACAATGACGATGAGCAGCGTTTCGCTGAGCGTCCGCAGCACCTCGTTGATCGCATCCTGAATGTATTCGGTCGAATCGTAGGGAATGCCAACCTTCATGCCCGCCGGCAACTGCACCTGGATGCCCGGGATCTCGGCGCGGACCTTCTTGATCACGTCCAGCGTGTTCGCGGTTGGGAGAACCCAGACGCCCATGAAGGTGGCGGCTTCGCCGTTGAAGCGCACCTCCTGGTCATAGTTCTCCGAGCCGAGCACCACGTCGGCAATTTCTCCGAGCCTGACGATGACGCCGTTTTCTTCTTTCACGACGAGCTGACGGAATTCCTCCGGCGTCCGCAAGTCGGTATTGGCGACGAGATTGACCGACACCATCGAGCCCTTTGTCTTGCCGAGGGCCGACAGGTAGTTGTTGCGCGCCAGCGCCTCGCGCACATCCGAGGGCGCGATTCCGAGCGCGGCCATTTTTTCCGGCTTCAACCAGACGCGCATCGCGAACGTACGGTCGCCCAGGATGTCTGCTCGCTGCACGCCGCTGATCGCGCTCAACTTCGGCTGCACCACGCGCGTCAGGTAATCGCTGATCTGGTTCTGATCCAGGTCGGCCGACGAGAAGCCGAGATACATTGCCGCGAATTGCGCGTCCGCCGTTTCCATTTCGATGACCGGCGCCTCTGCCTCCGGCGGCAGCTGATTGCGCACTTGAGCAACCTTCGCCTGGATCTGCGTCAAGGCGGCATTCGTGTCGTAGTTGAGCGTCAGGTGGACCGTGATCGTGCTGATCCCCTGCGCGCTCGACGACTCCATGTAGTCGATGCCGTCAGCGCTCGCGATCACACGTTCGAGCGGCGTCGTGATGAACCCGCGCACGAGATCCGCGTTCGCCCCGACGTACACCGTCGCCACTTTGATGACGGCGATGTCGCTGCGCGGATACTGCCGGACGCTCAACGCCCGAATCGACTGCAGTCCCGCTATCAAGATGACCAGGTTGACGACAATCGCCAGCACCGGCCGCTTTATGAAAAGGTCTGTAAACCGCATTTGAAATATCCTTGTCTGCTTTACTCACTGCGCGTGGGGCCCCACCCCCACGCGCTCTCGCTCGGCGACTCCGCGCCTCGCTCGGGCCGCAGGCGCTTACTTATCCTCAGTCGTCGGAGTTGCGCTGTTTGCTGGCTGCACGCTGTTGTTCACCTGGATCGGCGCGCCATTGCGCAGTTTGAACACTCCCGACGTGACAACTTCCTCTCCTGGTTTAATTCCCGACAGCACCGCAATCTGATCGCCGCGCGCCGGCCCAAGCTTCACCACCTGCTGGCGAACGCCGCGATATGGATGTCCTTGTTCGTTCTTCATGTCGCTGACGATGAATACCGAGTCGCCGTAGGGCGCGTAGTTGATCGCCGAGGCCGGGAGCGCGATGACGCGCTGCGGGGCCCCCAGCATCACCTGGGTCTGCACGAACATGCCGGGCCGGAGCTTCCCCCCTCGGTTGGGGAACGTCGCCTGGACCTGCACATTTCTTGTCGCCTGGTCGATGACCGAATCAAGCGCGGTGATCCGTCCCGTGAACTCGCCGCCGCCGGGTTCGTTCGACGTGATGTGGATGGTCCGTCCAATCTGCATCTGTGCCACGTCCTGCTGCGGCACGGCGAAGTTCACGTAGATCGGATCGAGCGACTGAAGCGGAACGACTGCCGCACCACCCGTCAGGTACTGACCGAGATTGACCTGTCGAATGCCGAGCACACCCGCGAACGGCGCGCGAATAGTCTTGCGTTCGATCGTCGCGCGGATTTCGCTCAACCGCGCTTCCGCCTGTTGTAGGGCGGCAGCCGCCGTGTCGTACTCCGCGCGCGAGACGGCATCCTGCTGGACGAGCCCTTTCATGCGGTCGTGGTTCAGTCGCGCAAGCTGCAACTGCGACTCGGCGCCCGCGAGTTGCGCCTGCTCCTGTCGCGTATCGAGCTGCACGAGGACGTCGCCCCTCTGAACTGACTTGCCGGAGTCGAACGCGATGCGATCGACCACACCGGGCAGATCCGCGCTGACGGTGACACCCTGGACCGCCGCGACTGTTCCGATCGCATTCAACGTCGACGGCCACTGTTCCTCGGCCGCAACGATGCTGGTGACTGCGTCGGGCGGCGGCTGCATCGCGGCGAACTGCTCCGCCATCGCCTGGAACTGCTTGAACTTCACAAATCCGAGACCCGCAATGATGGCGATCATCACAACCACCATCAGAATCATTCGCTTAGCCATAAATCTCTTCCTTCTGTCCGGGGGGGCTTCGCCCTGCGGACCTCCCGCGTCGTCGCTCGCGGGGCCCTATTGCCCCGCTCCGCTCTGGCGGGCGCGCCCGTGGCGCGCCTCGCTGTTCAAATCAACGGTTTCAGCCCTGTGGTGTCCAGCCGCCGCCAAGCGCGCGATACAACTGAACGAGCGATCCCAGTTCCTGTTGGCGCAGGCGCACGAGATCGAGCTCGCCCTGAAACAGGTTTCTCTGCGCGTCGAGGACGGGCAGGTAGCTGTCGAGACCGCCCTGGTACCGCTGCGTGGCCAATTGCGCCGACGCGGTGAGCGCTTCAACAAGATGCTCCTGTTCGATGCGCTGTTCGTTCGTCTTCGCATAGCCAACGAGTCCATCGGAGACATCGCGGAACGCGGTGTAGATCACGCGCTGATAATTCACGAGCGCTTCGCCGTGTAGCGCTTCCGCGAGGCGGACGTTGTTGCGTGTGCGGCCGGCATTGAACAGTGGCACCGCTGCGCCGAGGCCTGCGCTCGCCAACACGGCCGGACCACTCAGCAGGTCCGAGAGCTGTCGACTTTGCGCACCGAAGAAACCAGTGAGCGTGATCCGTGGAAAGTAATCCGCCTTCGCCACGCCGATTTGCGCATTCGCTGCAATCAACTGCTGTTCAGCAGCACGGATGTCGGGACGTCTCTCCAGTAATGACGAGGGCAGTCCTGCCGGCACTGTCGGTGGTGCCTGCATCGCATCGAGAGGACGTCCGCGCGGAATGTCTTCCGGGGCATGTCCAAGCAGCAAACTCAACGCGTTCTCTGCCAGGGCGATCTCCCGGTCGATGCTCGCGATTTGTCCGGTTGCTGTGTAAAGGAGCTGTTGTGCCTGGCGGACATCGAGGCCGCTGGCGACCCCGCTGGCGCGCCGTGCCTCGACGAGACGCAGGTTGTCGTTCGCAACATCCCGCGTGCGCCTGGCGACCTCTAACTGGAAGTCGAGCGCGCGCAGTGCCAGATACGTCTGGCTGACATCAGCGACCAGCGTCGTAATGACGCCGCGTCGTGCTTCTTCGGTGCCGAGATACTGCGCCCGTGCCGCTTCGTTCAATCGGCGCAGACGTCCCCACACGTCCAACTCCCACCCGAAACTAAACCCCGCCTGGGCATAGCTGACGTCGGTGTCGGTGCCCGCCGGTATTCCGCGATTCGCGCCGACTTGCGACGATCGCGCCGCGATGACGTCGGCTGACGCATCGACCGTCGGCCACTGTCCTGCGCTGGTGATTCCGTATGCCGCGCGCGCCTGCAGAACGCGCTGCGCCGCGATTCGCAGTTCAAAGTTTTCCTGAAGCGCCGTCTTGATCAGCCCGTTCAGCGTATCGTCGCGGAACAGCTCGAACCATTGCAGGTCGGCGAGCGACGCGGCCGTGGGTTGCCCGGAAGCCGATCGATATGTTGCCGGCGTCTGGATTGACGGCCGTTCGTAATTTCGTCCCAGCGTGCACGCGGTCGCGACCGTTGCGATCAGCGCCACGACGAGGACACGAGAGAATCTCACCACCTCTGTACTCCTTCCGATTTCGCGTTCGCCTGGACGAGCACCTTTTCCTGCTCGGCTTCGGCAATCTCGCGCACGAGCACCGGCATCACACATCCTCGGGCGACGAGCCGAGCACCCGATCGGTGCATTGCGCTCAGAAGCTCGCGCCCCTCGCTATCGACACGGCAGACACTCGAAAGATCGACACGCAATTTCGCCCCAGGCGCCGCTGTGGCGACGGTGTGCCAACAGGTGTTCAGTTCATCAACCCACGGGCCCGTGAGATTGCCCTCGAGGGTCAACACCAGCTCGCCATCCGCGCCGCGTGTTGTAATTCGGAACATTTGAATGACCCTTTATCCGTGTTCTTCCGTGTTTATCCGTGGCCTTATCCGTGCTCTTCCGTGTTTATCTGTGCTTCCGTGTTTATCCGTGGCCCGACAGTCAGACAGCGACGATCGTGCCGCGCCTCGGACGAACAGCAGACCAATCGTTAACGTCATCAGTCAATGGCACTTGCCGCCGGTGGCCATGCGGGGTACAAGCGGTAAGTGCCAACGCAAAACCCGCCGGCATGTTGGCACTGCCAGTCGGTTGGCACCTTTCACCGCCCGTTTACGTCTTAGCTGAGTGGGTACGGTTCGTGGTGTTCCGAGGATGTCGATATGGAGGGAGTGACAGCGACTATCAGATAGCAGACGAAGTCAGATTTGTTCCGCCATCGCCTTCGTTCAATCAGCAATCAGCAATCAACTCAGCAATTTCGGTGAACTCCAATGAAGAGCGTCAGTGATGAGTTCGATGTGTTCGACGAGCGCGCGTCGCGGGTCGTTGACGTGGCGAGCGTTCTTGCCTCAAACGCCGAGTTGACCGATCTGCTGACGGTCCTGCAGCGCGAGCGCGATCAGCTGGATTTGCTTCTCGATGTGACCAACGCGGTCGTCACGCATCTCGACACACGGGAACTCTTCCGCGCCGTTGCGCCGGCGCTACGGCGTTGCGTCAGCGCCGACGTTGCTGCGTTGAGTCTCTACGATCCAGAAGCGGGCGTCTTGCGTCATCACGTGTGCGACGCACCGGAGGATTTCTGCGAGCGCTCGAAGGTGCCGATGGCCGCAGAGAGCACGCTGGACGGATCGGCCTCCGGCTACGTCTTCAAGACCGGCAAGCCGTGTGTGTTCTCGCCGTCGGATCTCGACAGCTTTCCGGAGAGCGTATTCATTCGCGCGCGTGGCATCAACTCCGCCTGCGCTGTGCCACTCGCGACCGCACACGGCATTCTGGGCACGCTGAACCTCGGCGCGTTCAGCCACGAGGCATTTTCCGAGGATCAGTTCCCGCTCCTGACACGTGTCGCCGGCCAGATTGCGATCGCGGTGCGCAACGCCGTGTCGTTCGAGCAGATCGAAGAGTTGAACGCGCAGCTTGCCCGGGAAAAGCTGTACCTCGAAGACGAGATTCGCAGCGACAACCAGTTCGACGAAATCATCGGGCGCAGCGCTGCGCTTGCGCGAGTGCTGAGAGAGATTCAGACCGTCGCACCGACCTATTCAACCGTGCTGATCTCCGGCGAGACCGGCTCGGGCAAGGAACTCGTCGCACGCGCCATTCATCAACTGAGCGGCCGCCGCGAGCACGCCTTCGTCAAGTTGAATTGCGCGGCGATTCCGACGGGTCTTCTCGAAAGCGAATTGTTCGGCCACGAGAAAGGCGCCTTCACCGGCGCGATCAATCAGCGGATTGGCCGGTTCGAGCTCGCGAATCGTGGCACGGTGTTTCTCGACGAGGTCGGCGAAATTCCTCTCGAGCTGCAGCCAAAGCTGCTTCGCGTGTTGCAGGAACGCGAGTTCGAACGGTTGGGCAGCACCCGCACCCTTCGTACCGATGCTCGCCTGATCGCCGCCACCAATCGCGATCTCGCCGCACTGGCCGGTGAACAGAAGTTCCGCCAGGACCTCTTCTATCGGCTCAACGTGTTCCCCATCACCGTGCCGCCCCTGCGCGAGCGCCGCGAGGACATTCCGATGCTCGTTCGCCATTTTGCGCAGCAGTTCGCGCGACGGATGAAGAAAAGCATCGAGGACATCCCGAGCGAAACGATGGAGTCGTTGACGCGGTACGAGTGGCCCGGGAACATTCGCGAACTGCAGAACCTGATCGAACGGGCGGTAATCCTCTCGAGCGGACCAACGCTCCGTGTACCGATGGAAGCACTGAGCAGTTCGCAGTATCTGCCGACCCAGGAGGCAGCGCCAGAGACGAGCACTCATGAAGACGGCACGTTAGCGGCGGCCGATCGGCGCCACATCATCGCCGCGCTCGAAAAGGCGAATTGGGTCCTCGCCGGGCCGAATGGAGCCGCGGCGCGACTGGGGATCAAGCGGTCGACGCTCCAGTTCCGGATGCGCAAGCTGGGGATCGTGCGGCCGGCATTGCAACATTAATCAACGGCGTCGATTGAGATTACGAGGACGTAATCGACCCACGCTTTTGGAATAACGTCAGCGCATCTGCGCGCACCAGCCACCGGACAAAACCGCCAAATCCTTCCTATCTCTAACCTGCCGGCGCGGTACTGCGTAGGAACAGACCTTGCCCCCACGCATGACGGATGCGTCGGGCCCTTTTATCACTCGCAGTCCTCGCACTGCTCTCAATCACGGTCATTGCGGCGGCGGCTTCCGGAACGGCACCTGCGCCACCGCCGGCGCCTCGGCTTCCTGCCAAGGAAGTCGCATCGACGCACACTCGTGATCAATCGTCATTTCTCGAGCACAACCTTCTCGTCACGTGGTACGGGAATCCCTGGTCCGAACGCATGGGGATTCTGGGCCGCCTCCAGGACAAGGCCCTTGCCGATGGTTTGAAAAAGCAGGCCGCGGCGTACGCGGCCGCGACAAAGAAGCACGTCATTCCCGCCTACGAACTGGTCACCATCGTCGGGCAACCTCAGCCCGGACGTGATGGCGGCTATCGTCGTCGTGAAAGCTACCAGGTGATCGATCGGATGCTGCGCGAGGCGAGAGCCGCCGGTTTCAAGTTGATCCTCGACGTGCAGACCGGCCACTCAACGGTGCTTGATGAACTGTCGTATCTCTCACAGTATCTGCAGGAGCCGGACGTGTATCTCGCCCTCGATCCGGAGTTCTCGATGGGAGACGGTGGCGTGCCCGGGCAGCGGATTGGGATGATGCGTGCCGACGAAATCAACGACGCGATCAACGTGCTCGAGTACGTGCAGCGGCGACATGGACTGCCGCGCAAGGTGCTCATGGTGCATCAGTTCACCATGGCGATGCTGCCCGACAAAGAAAAGATCGTGAGTAGCGATGCGGTCGACGTGGTTCTCGTTGCCGATGGATTCGGCCCGCCGGCACTGAAGCGGCACACCTACTCGATGGTGCTTCGCCAGCGCGCGCTTCCGTTCAGCGGGTTCAAGCTGTTCTACATCCAGGACACGAATCTGCTGCAGCCATCCGACGTGTTGGCGTTGACGCCAGCGCCGTCAGTCGTCATCTATCAGTAAGCGAATACTCGAAGCCCCTTACTGCCCGCCAGTCTTCGTCGCGACAACAGGCGCCGGCTGGACGTCAGCATGCAGGATGTCAGGACGGTAGCGGTAGACGAACTGCTTGAATTCGGAATGCAGGAAGTCGGCGCCGAACTTGTACTGCTTCATCTCCTTGAATGCGCGGTCAGACGTCCAACCGTCGTGGGTCATCCGATACGCGGCCGTCATCACGCCGGTGCGATGTTTTCCGCCGACGCAATGAACATAGACCGGCTGGTTGGCGGGATCGTTGACGATCTTCAGGAACTTCTCGAGCTGCGCAACCGTCGGCACCACGTGCGTCGTCATCGGAATCTGAAAGTATCCGAGCCCTACTTTCTCCGCCATCGCTTTCTCGTCGGGTGACGCATCGTCGCTCGTGAGATTGATCAGCGTCTTGACGCCGAGCGCAGCAAGGTCCGCATAGTCGCGTCCCGCTGGTTGCGCGCCGCGATAATACGTCGGCGAAATCCGGCCGAAGTTGTCGATGTGAATCGAAGAAAGTATGACGGCCGGCGGCGGCGGTTGGGCTGACGCATACTGAGCAGTCGCGGGACTTAGCGATAACGCAGCAACGAGCGCGGCGGTATAGGTTGCGGGGGATTTGAAACGCATGTCGCCTTTCCCAAAGAAACGCCGATTAAAGATTGAGACGTCCGAGAGGGCTACTTTGGTCTGCGCAAGGTGGATGCCGACGACGACTCGCGGAATACGCGCGATTTTTGACTGCAGAGACGTCCGGAGTTGGCTCCGGGCAGAAATCTTTGTCGGACAAAAAAATTAGCCAGCCCAGCAGGCTGGCCGTCCACCTCCGCACTTCGCGCTACGGTGGACACCTTCGATGACGCTTGCGTGCCGCGGCTTGCCAACCGAAGCCGCGAGCTCGCGAGCGATTGGCGAAGGTTGGCGGAGAGGGAGGGATTCGAACCCCCGTGCCGGTTACCCGGCAAGACGCTTTCGAGGCGCCCCCGTTACGACCACTTCGGTACCTCTCCTAACTTCGGTCGGTGGGCGAAAACTATCGACGCCCCCTGAAAAACTCCTGAATCGCAGCGCGGCATTCCGCTTCGAGCACGCCGCCGGTCGTTGCCATCCGATGATTCAGCGCCGGATGCTCGTGGGCGCGCATGGCCGATTCAATCGCGCCCGCTTTCGGTTCAACCGTTCCGTACACCAGTCGCGCGACCCTGGCGTGAATCATCGCGCCCACGCACATCTGGCACGGTTCGATCGTCACGTACAGCGTCGAACCCGTCAACCGGTAGTTCCCGACGCGCTTTGCCGCGGCACGTATCGCCACAATCTCCGCATGCGCGGTGGGATCGTGCGAACTGATGGGCTGGTTGAACCCGGCACCGACGATCTCGTCGCCGACGACGACTACGGCCCCGACCGGCACCTCGTTGTGGTGCCCCGCTTCGAGCGCCTGCTCGAGCGCCGCACGCATAAATCGCTCGTCAGGCTCCACAGCGCATGCCCCTGTCGGCGACGCCGCATCGAGGGGGAACAGAGTATTTTACCACGGGCCTAAGAGCGCCGAGACCGCAGGGAAGACTGGAACCGGGCGTGCCCTTCACTGCCCGGAGCGCGGACGGCCAGGTTGACGAGAAGGCATCGTTCTTTGGACTTCCGTCACCGGAGTTGCTCCGGCGAGTGCCTGCCGCCGATCTGACGCGTCCATTGATCAGCGGCGTTGCCTGGAAATCGCATTACGATCAGCCTCGGAGGATCGTGTGAAGAAGATCCAAGTGCAGGGGTTTCACCACATCACGGTTGTCGGTTCGACGCGGCAGAGCGCGATTGATTTCTGGGAAGGCACGCTCGGCATGCCGTTCATCTTCGAGCAGCCCAATCTCGGGAAACCCGACGAGAACCACTTGTACTTTGATCCCGGCGACGGTCGGTTGCTGACCGTCTTCACCAACGAAACGCGCACCGATGCCCGCCGTCCCGCGCCTCGAGAGATTGGATGTATGGAGCATTTCGCGCTCAATGTGTCGCGGGCGACGTTCGCCCTCGCGCCGGCGCGCCTCCGCGAGCGCGGCATCGAGTTCATCGAACGCGATCGTGGATTCATGAACTCGATCTACCTTCAGGACCCGAACGGCATGAAGGTCGAGCTCTCGTGCTACAAGTTCGAAACCCCGCATGGATTCCGCGACGCCGAGGTGCTGATGCAGGCCCATCGCCTGCGCGTCGAGCGCGGCGATCATCACATCACCGAAGAACATTTGGCTGATGCGATCGAGATGCTGTTGGCAACGAGAGATCGATTGTTACCGGTCGGCGAGATGAAGCCCCTGTAGCGCACGGTCTTCAGACCCACGGAAGCTGTCGGCAACACACCCCACTCACCATACGGACGAGCTAGTGACCAGCGTGCAATTTTGTGCGGCAGAGCTGGCTTCCTAATTGCACCTCAGTCAGAATTCGTCCTTTGTTTGCGGGCAGATCGTATCGATGTCCAACACGGCTGCGCGTTCTTCTGACAGGACTCAATAGGGTGCACGGTCAGTATTTTTCTGTGCACAAATTGCCGCGCGTCGCGTGACTCTGGGAGGAGTCTCAATGGAACCTTCCGCTTCGGCCTCGGCTTCGCCGCTGCAGCCCAGACTCGCTGACGGGGGAAACGGATCAGCCTTGATCAACGACGGCGATCAGTTTTCGCGGGCGCTGCTGGCGGCGATGCTCGCGTACAAACAGGGAGATTTCTCGGTTCGGATGCCGAACGATCTCACCGGCGTCAACGGCAAGATTGCCGACGCATTCAACGACATTGCACTCGTCAGCGAACGGCGCGCGCACGAAACGGCGCGCGTGACGAGGGCCGTCGGCAAAGAGGGGAAGCTGAAACAGCGGATGACGCTGGCGGGCTTGACCGGCGGATGGGCCGACGAGGTCAACGCGCTGAACACGCTGATCGACGACCTGGTGTGGCCGACGACCGAAGTGACGCGCGCCGTCGGCGCCGTCGCCAAGGGTGACTTGAGTCAGGCGATGGCCCTCGAAGTCGACGGCCGCCCGCTCGAAGGAGAGTTCCTGCGCTCGGCGCGCCTCGTCAACAACATGATCGACCAGCTGTCGGTCTTCACGTCCGAAGTGACGCGCGTCGCGCGGGAAGTCGGCACGGAAGGCAAGCTCGGCGGACAGGCGCAGGTCAAAGGGGTGTCGGGCGTCTGGAAGGAACTCACCGAATCGGTCAACCAGATGGCCGGCAACCTGACCGCGCAGGTTCGCAACATCGCCGACGTCACGATCGCGGTGGCCAACGGCGACCTCTCCAAGAAGATCACCGTCGACGTGCGCGGCGAAATCCTGCAGCTCAAGGAAGCGATCAACACGATGGTCGATCAGCTGCGCGGTTTCGCGGCTGAAGTGACGCGCGTGGCGCGCGAGGTTGGCACGGAAGGCAAGCTCGGTGGACAGGCCGTCGTGCCGGGCGTCGCAGGGACGTGGAAGGACCTCACCGACTCGGTCAACGCCATGGCCTCGAACCTGACCGCCCAGGTCCGCAACATCGCCGGCGTCACCACGGCGGTTGCGCGCGGCGACCTCTCGCGCAAGATCACCGTCGACGTCAAGGGGGAGATCCTCGAGCTGAAGGACACGATCAATACGATGGTCGACCAGCTCAACGCGTTCGCGTCGGAAGTGTTCCGCGTCGCCCGTGAAGTCGGCACCGAAGGAAAACTGGGCGGACGCGCCGAAGTGCCGGATGTGGCGGGCACGTGGAAGGACCTCACCGACTCGGTCAACGCGATGGGCGCCAACCTGACCGCCCAGGTCAGGAACATTGCGGAAGTGACGACGGCGGTCGCGCGCGGTGACCTGTCGCGCAAGATCACCGTCGACGTCAAAGGCGAGATCGCGGAACTGAAAGACACGATCAACACGATGGTCGATCAGTTGAACGGCTTCGCCTCCGAAGTCACGCGCGTGGCGCGCGAGGTCGGCACCGAAGGCAAGCTCGGCGGCCAGGCGGTGGTCCCAGGCGTCGCCGGGACGTGGAAGAACCTCACCGACTCGGTGAACTCGATGGCGTCGAACCTGACCGGTCAGGTTCGCAACATCGCCGACGTGGCGACGGCGATCGCGAAAGGCGACCTGTCGCGCAAGATCACCGTCGACGTCAAAGGAGAAATCCTCGAACTGAAGAACACCATCAACACGATGGTCGATCAGTTGAACGCGTTCGCTTCGGAAGTGAGCCGGGTCGCGCGCGAGGTCGGCACCGAAGGCAAGCTCGGTGGACAGGCCGCGGTGCCTGGTGTCGCCGGCACGTGGAAGGACCTGACTGACAACGTCAACTCGATGGCGTCGAACCTGACGGGTCAGGTCCGCAACATCGCCGACGTCGCCACCGCCATCGCGAAAGGCGACCTCTCGCGCAAGATCACCGTCGACGTCAAGGGTGAAATCCTGCAGCTGAAGAACACCATCAACACGATGGTCGATCAGTTGAACGCCTTCGCATCAGAAGTCAGCCGCGTCGCACGCGAAGTCGGGACCGAAGGCAAGCTGGGTGGACAGGCAGAAGTGCCTGACGTGGCGGGCACGTGGAAGGACCTCACCGACAACGTCAACTCGATGGCGTCGAACCTCACCGGCCAGGTCCGTAACATCGCGAACGTTGCCACCGCCATCGCCAACGGCGACCTGTCGAGAAAGATCACGGTCGACGTCAAGGGGGAAATCCTCGAGCTGAAGAACACGATCAACACCATGGTCGACCAGCTCAATGCGTTCGCGTCGGAAGTCACGCGCGTCGCGCGTGAAGTCGGCACCGAAGGCAAGCTCGGTGGACAGGCGGTCGTCACCGGCGTCGCCGGCACGTGGAAGGATCTCACTGACAACGTCAACTTCATGGCGTCGAACCTCACCGACCAGGTGCGAAACATTGCCGAGGTCGCGACGGCCGTCGCGCGCGGCGACCTGTCGCGCAAGATCACCGTCGACGTGAAGGGGGAGATCCTCGAACTGAAGAACACGATCAACACGATGGTCGACCAGCTCAACGCCTTCGCGTCCGAAGTCAGCCGCGTCGCGAGAGAAGTGGGTACGGACGGAAAGCTCGGAGGCCAGGCGGTGGTGACCGGCGTCGCCGGAACATGGAAGGACCTGACCGACAACGTCAACCAGATGGCCGGCAACCTCACCGCGCAGGTTCGCAACATCGCCGAAGTGACGGTCGCCGTCGCCAACGGCGACCTGTCGAAGAAGATCACGGTCGACGTCCGCGGCGAGATCCTGCA
>DASTVZ010000165.1:0-22413 GCA_035758845.1 Vicinamibacterales bacterium | reverse complement strand
AAACACAAGCGTCGAACTGATTCACGCCTCGCTTGTGTTTTCCTCCACGTGCTCCATCGCAGACGCCGGCCGAAGGCCGGCGCGCGACCGGTCGGCACCAACGTCTGTTGCTTCGCCGTCCCGCTGCGCCATCATTGACCGACGCACGATTCGAAAAGGATTCGGTGATCGATTCGCGCGCTGGCCGGAGTGAGAAGTCTTCTCGGCGCCCTTTGCGCGCTCTGCGCGAAATCCTTCGGGTCTCGGCAGTGACTAGTTTCCCCGCTCGACGAATAGCCTGGCCAAAAGCTGATCGACCGGGACGAAGTCATCGGTCAATGTGATCGCGCGACCCGAGGTCACATAGGCATTGAAACGATCGACCGACAGCGGCGTCGTCCGTAACGAAGGCTCGTCGCGCGCGGTGATCGCCTCGAGCGCCGCGCGGTTCAGCGGTGCCCTGCTCGCCATCAGCACATACGTATTCCGATCGAACGGCTGGAACGCGTCGCTGCGGCCGAACATGTAGACGTGCGGGAAGACCGCCCGCAGCGCATTCGCCTCGGCTTTCAGAAACTCTCCTCCCTCGAACTTGTCGATGATGTTGGAAAGGTAGATGCCATTCGGCTTCAACCGGGAGGCGATGATCCGGTTGAATTCCACCGTTGTGAGGTGATACGGAATCGACAGATCGTTGAATGCGTCTCCGTAGATGAAGTCGTACTGCTTCGGGTCGGTCCATTCCGTCAGGAACACACGCGCATCCTGGTTGAATGATCGAATGCGCGAGGTCCGCGGCAGACCAAGGCGGTCAAAAACAACGGCGATGACCGCGGGATCGATCTCGATGACGTCGACGGTCGATGACGGATAAGCGGCTTCGACGTAGCGAGGGAATGAATAGCCGCCGCCGCCGATGAAGAGCGTGTCGATCTGCTGCCGGCCCGTGGCGTGCGCCTCTGTCAGGTTCGAGTAGGCACGCTCGTAGCCGTAATCAAGCGCGCGCGGGTCGTCCGGGACGATGAAGCTGTGAACCAACCGGTCGAGCATCAGCATCCGCGCCGCATGCCCGTTCTGACTGGTTTCGATCACCTTGATGCAGTAGTAGTTCGACTCGACGTCGCACGGCGCCAGGTAGTGTCCTGCCCTCCATCGAATGCCAACAGTGACGAAGATCGCGAGCGCGACCGCGGTGGCGCCGAGCATCGCTGTCCTGCTTTTCCGCCGATCAGCGGCGGCGACTGAGAGACCGGTTAACAGGAGAATAATCGCGACGAGCCACACGATCGTTCGCGTTCCCAGCCAGGAGATCAGATAGAAGCCGGTGAGGAAGGTGCCGACGATCGATCCGATAGTCGAACAAGCGTAGATAGTGCCGACGATATGGCCGCTGCGTTCGAGATTCGCCAGCGCGAGCCTGACCACGACGGGGGAAACCATCCCGAGCACGAAACTTGGCAGAAAGAAAATCGCCGCGACATACACGACGATCCGCGGAAGAAACGACAGGCCAAACGTGGTGCCGACAATCGCGTGCGTGACAACGAGGATGCTCAGGCTGGAAACGCCGCCGGCCATGAATATGAGGCCGAGCGTGCGCCGCGAGGCATAGCGGTCGGCAACCACACCTCCGACGAAGTTACCGACGGACATTCCCGCGAGAACCACGCCGATGACGCTCGTCCAGGTATAGAGCGAGACGCCGATGTACGGCGCCATGATTCGGCCGGCAATGATCTCGATGATCAGCGTACAGGCGCTGCTGATGAAGGCGAGGAGGCACGAGGTCCACATAGTTGAAGGGCATCGTATCGTCTGGGTGCCAAGGGTGCCAAGGGTGCCAAGGGTGCCAAGCGTGCCAGGGGTGTCGGGGGTGCGCGATGGTCGTTGATCTATTCGCTGACGAGGCTCAATATCGTGGGACCGGCGAACCGGTTTCGTTGATGGTTGCAGTGATGCCGAATTCACGCGCGTCGATCGTTCTGTCGGCAATACTCGTTGCAGTCATCGCGGTGTGCAGCTCGGAGCTTGCGGCGATTCAGCCAGGTGATGAACGCCAAGATTGTCAGCCCCGCAGATGAGAGATTCTGGCGTGCTCTCCTGACGTGGCTCGTGGACGGCGTGGCCTGACAGGTGCCTGGAGCATCACATTGGTCGCTCGTTCGAATTTGAGGCCGTTGCTGTCGGGCGGCGATCGACGGTCGATTGCACAGTCGAATCGCGCGTACCAACTCGTGCGGGCGCATCCTGCGCGTATCGACGAACTTGCCGCGCTCGCTGCCGACGACGATTGGCTTGTGTCGATGCGGGCGCTGGATCTGCTCGAAAAGATTGCGCACGAGCAACCGAAGCTCGTGCACCGACACAAAAGACTCTTTCTCGGACCACATGCCGAATCCGACAAGTGGGAGATCAGGCTGCAGATCGTGCGCGCGCTTCCGCTCTTACAGTTGACGGCACGCGAGCGGAAGCGGGCGATAGAGATTCTTCGCCGCAACGTCGCCTATCCGCAGACATTCGTCCGCGCCTGGGCGCTCGATAGTCTGGCGGCCTTCGCCGAGAGCGATCGTCGGTTGATGCGGATGGTGAAGCCGCTTGTGGCGCAGTTCGAACGTTCGGAGAGCAAAGCGCTTCAGGCCCGTGCAAGGAACATCCGCGCGCGCCTCGAAGCATTGAGGTAGCACCTTTCTGCGAGCTGGCGGTCTCCGGCATGATTACGCCGTCGCCGCGCCCACTCTCGTACGTGCGCCGGTGGGCGCCGCGACGGGCACGTCACCAAACACCGGTTGTTCCGGATCCACCAGCAACCAGCAGAGCGCGCCAAGAAGAAACAGGCTCCCCATGAGATAGAGCGGCAGGTTCCAGTTGTTGAACCACTGAACCGAGTAGGCGACGATGAGCGGGTTCAACATCGCGGCAAGATTGCCGACCGAGTTCATCGTCGCACCAACGACGCCGACGTGATTCCGTCCGAGCTCGATCACCGTCCCCCACGCGGCGCCAAGCGTGAACATCGTCATGCCGGTGGCGAGCGCGATCAGCGTCGCCGCAAAGACGGGTGTGGATGAACCTGCCGCTCCCAACAGCGCAATACCAGCGATCACGTACGCCACGGCACCGAGGCCACATCGTCCGATTCGCAGTCCGTAGCGTGCGGCGAGTCGATCGGTGACGAGGCCTCCAAGCAGATCGCCAGGCATGCTGACGATCAGCGGAAGACCGGCGAAGATGCCGAGCGATGCCGCATCGAATCCGTGCCGCTGCTTCAAGTACGTCGGAAGCCAGGTGATGCAGAAATAGAAGATCATGCAGTTCGGCACGTACATGACGCACATGGCCAGCATGTTTCGGTTACGAATGAGGCGTCCCCAGTACTCCCAGCCGGCGGCATGACCGCTGTCGGGCGGACGCTCGGCAACAATGGTCTGGAGTTCTGCGGCGCTGACCGACGGGTGCTCGGACGGATCGTTGCGGAACCAGGTGTGCCAAATCGCGACCCACACGAGACCAACGGTTCCAAACATCACGAAGATCGCGCGCCATGACATGAACGTCAGCAGCCACAAGACCAGCGCCGGTGTGAGGCCGCCGACGAGGTGGGCGCCGGCGAAGAACACGCCCTGCACTCGTCCGCGTTCACGGATCGGAATCCACCGCGCGAACGTGCGCGCCACGCACGGCCACGCACCGGCTTCTCCCATGCCGAACAGAAATCGGATCGCCAGCAGCATCGGGTAAGTGAACGCGGCCGCAGTTGCAGCGGTCAGGGCCGACCACCACAGCACGATCCGGGAGAGAACTGACCGCGTCCCCCTACGGTCGGCCCACCACGCGGTCGGAATCTCGAACACCGCATAGGCCAGCTGAAACGCCGTGAAGGCATATCCCATCTGAACGGTCGACAGACCGAGATCGCGGATGATTCCCGGCGCGAGTGTCGCAATGCAGGCTCTGTCGAGGTACGTGATCATCCCAAGCCCTGTGACAAGGGCTACCACTCGATAGCGGACACGGGTGACGGAACGGCTCATGGAGCGCACTATATGCGAACTCTCGCTCGAACGGGCGTTACCTCGACTGTGAGCCTCGGAACCGACCTTGCAGAGCTATCGGCCGATGGGGATGTCGCCCGTTCGCCGTGCGTTTGTGATCCTGCTTGTATTCGCGGCGGCGGTCGCGTTGCTCCTGATGTTTGCGCAGGATCAGGAGACGCTGAAGATCCGCAGCGCGGTGGCCGCCGACGATCCGCGGCATTCGGCGTACGTCGCGGCGCTGGTCGGGGCCGCGCTGTCGAGAGGTAACCGCTACGACGTGCTCACCAACGGCGATCAGTTCTTCCCGGCGATGCTCGACGCCATTCGAAACGCAAAGCGTCGCATCAGCTTCGAGACCTACATCTACGACACCGGGCAGGTGGCGAGTCAGTTCACCACCGCGCTCGAGGAAGCGGCCCGTCGCGGTGTGCATGTGAATCTGGTGGTCGACTCGGTCGGTGCGAGCGGGATGAAACGAGAAGACATGAAGCGGCTCGAAGCTGCGGGCTGTCACATCGGCAGCTTCAACGCGCTCAAGTGGTACAACCTCGAAGAAGTAAATTACCGAACCCACCGCAAAATCCTGGTCGTGGATGGCGAAGTCGGATTCACCGGTGGCGCCGGCGTGGCCGATCATTGGGTCGGTCATGCGCAGGACAAGGATCACTGGCGCGACACGCAAGTGCGAATGCGCGGTCCAATCGTCCGCCTGGCCGAAGCGGCGTTCTATGAAAACTTCGCCGAAACCGACGACATCGTAACGCCGGAGCTCGATGAGCCAAAAACCGACGTCGACGAAGTTGGCCATTCGCTCGTGCTGCGCAGTTCTCCGACCGGTGGCGGCAGCGATCTGAAACGTCTCTATCTTCTGGGCATCGCCTCAGCTCGCCGGACGATCGACATCACCTCGCCATACTTCGTCACCGATGAATCTACGACCTGGGCGCTGCAGGATGCGGTCAGTCGGGGCGTGAAGATTCGCCTTCTGGTGGAGGGGGACGAGACCGATGCGATGCCGGTGAAGTATGCGTCGCGGAACGCCTACGAACGATTGCTCTTGATGGGTATTGAAATCTACGAATACCAGCCAACGATGATGCACACCAAGTCGCTCGTCGTCGATGGCGCGTGGAGCATGTTCGGGTCAGCCAACTTCGACAACCGATCGCTCGAACTGAATGACGAGCTGAACGTGGCGGTTTCCGACCGCGATTTGGCGCGCCGTCTCACCGATGATTTCGAAGAGGATCTGCGCGTGAGCTCACGGCTCGAGCTCGCTCAGTGGCGTCAGCGAGGATGGCTCGAGAAAGCGCGCGAGAGGTTCTGGTCGTATTTTGGGGAGATATTCTGAAGCGTGGTCGTGCCGGGATCCGTTTTCCGGGATGCGGGATCCGGTTCCCTCGAACATCGGCCACGTGTCCTTCATGCGATTGACCGGACCACGGATCCCGGACAACGGATCCCGACAAGTAGAATAGGAAAATGCTTCGCGTCCGTTTTGCGCCCTCCCCGACCGGCTACTTGCACATCGGCGGCGCGCGCACGGCGCTCTTCAACTGGCTGTACGCACGACGTCACGGCGGAACGTTCGTGCTGCGCATCGAAGACACCGACACCGAGCGGTCGTCGTGGGAAATGGTGTCGGGCATCGTCGATGGCCTGCGCTGGCTCGGTCTGGAGTGGGACGAGGGACCGGATGTCGGCGGTCCGTACGCGCCATATTTTCAATCGCAGCGACTCGACCGAGCGCGTGTGCTCGCAGACCAGCTGGTCGCTGCCGGTCGCGCGTATTACTGCTATTGCACGGCAGAATCACTGCAACGGAAGCGGCAAGCAGCGGAAGCGACGGCCGGCGGATGGGTGTACGACCGAACGTGCTGCCGTCTTTCATCAGAAGACATCGCGAGCCGCGAGGCGGACGCGATGCCGCGCGCGATCCGATTCAAGGTTCCTTCAGGAGCGACCTCGTTCACGGATCTCGTGCACGGACCGATCGCCTTCGACAACGCCCACATCGAGGACTTCGTAGTCCTCCGTTCCGATCGTCAACCGACGTACCACCTGTCGGTAGTTGCCGACGACATGGATATGAAGATCACGCACGTGGTCCGCGGCGACGATCACATCTCGAACACGCCAAAGCAGGTCCTGCTCTACGAAGCGTTTGGTGCTCCGCAACCGGAGTTTGCCCATGTGCCCCTGATCCTCGGGCCCGACAAGAAACGCTTGAGCAAACGCCACGGCGCCACCTCCGTGATGGAATACCAGCGGCTCGGTTACCTGCCGGAGGCGATGGTCAATTTCCTTGCGCTTCTTGGCTGGTCGCCGGGCGACGATCGCGAACTGTTTGCGCGCGACGAGTTGATTGGATCGTTCACGCTCGAGGGCATCAGCGGCGGGAACGCGGTCTTCAATCCCGAGAAGCTCGATTGGTTCAATCAGCAGCACATTCTGCGATTGCCGATCGACGAACTCGCGCGCAGGCTCGAGCCGGTGTTGCGTGAGGCCGGACTCTGGACACCGGATCTCTCTGGCGACCGCCGCGACTGGTTTTTGCGGCTGCTCGAACTAATCCGCCCGCGGGTCAAGAAACTCGATCAGTTCGCCGAGGAAACACGCCCCTTCCTTCAGCAGCAGGTGCAGTACGACTCGTCGGCCCTCGCGAAGCATCTCAACAAAGCTGAGGTCAAGGATGCGTTGGAGTCCTTCGCGGAGACGTTGAAGGCAGTGGTGCCGTTCACAAGCGGCGCGCTGGAGTCGGCGTTACGAACGCTTGCGGACTCGCGCGGGGTAAAAGCCGCAGCGCTCATTCACGCGACTCGGGTCGCAGTGACCGGCCGATCGGTCAGCCCCGGCCTCTTCGACGTCCTCGAACTGATGGGGCCGGACCGTGTGACGGCGCGCGTACGTGATGCCATTAATTTCCTACCGGAGTAATAAAAGGCTCACCCTCATCGCGAGAGTGCATTCGGCGACACCTTGTGTGGATGAGCAAGGTTTTTCCCAAGTAGGGTAAGCACCGGCCAAATGCAATGAATCGTTGCACCGTGGCCTTCCGCAAGAGGCACCAAACTGCCGTGATCCGGCAACGACACGCCTATAAATCCCGATTCGATTCACGGCTGTAAGTCTTACCAGGACAATCACTTCCGGGCCAACTCGACCTCCATGGTGGCACTTCAGTTGCACTGGTTGGGCTCGCGGTCTGCCGCCAACGCGGTCGCCACCGCGAGTTTGTAACCAGGGACCTCGGGACGGGAGGAGGACAAACGTGGCTAAGGAAGATCGCGGATTCGCATCCATGGATCGAGCGAAACAACGCGAGATTGCAAGCAAAGGCGGAAAAGCAGCTCATCAGAAAGGCACCGCGCACGAGTGGACGAGCGAAGAGGCGCGGGATGCCGGCCGTAAGGGTGGCATCGCGAGCCACCAGCGCCGCCGCGAACAACTGGGCGGCGGCACCAGCTCGGACACGACGCCGTCGAACGATACCGACAACGTGAAGAATTCGAGTTCCGAATCGATGCGCAGCTCCGGCACTTCGCGATCGATGCGCAGCTCGGAGTCGATGTCGCGTTCGTCTTCATCGATGGACGATGCGCGGGACGATTACTCGCAGCGCGACGGCTGGTCGCGCGACGAGTAACTCGGGCAATCGAGTGAGTGCGAAGGTGTTGACCGTTCGATCGCGGTCAGCGTTGTTTTGACAACACGGGGAGTAAGAGATCGTAGGGAGGCTGCGGTCTCTTGTTCGCCGTGTTGATTTTTGGTTTTGCGCTTGCACGGGTTCCAGCTTTTAGCTTTCCAGCCAGCCGCCAGCCGCCAGCCGCCAGCAGCTTGTCTCGCCGTAGCGCGCAGCGCGAAGGCGGACAAACCGGGATATGATCTCGCCTGATTGACCCCAGCTGATTATGTGAAAGCCCGCCGTGTGCTGCTGCGGCGAGATCCCGTGCTCGCGGCATTGATCCGTAAACATGGCGCGTGCGGTCTCGCGCAGGCGCAACGTGCCGATCATTTTTCCGCTCTCGTCCGCGCGATTACGGGCCAGCAGCTCTCGACCAAGGCGGCGGCGACAATCTTCGGCCGGCTCATCGCGCTGATGCCTGATGGTGTAACGCCTGCAGCATTGTCAGCATTGACCGACGAGCAGATGCGTGCGGTCGGGATGAGCCGGCAGAAGATCTCCTATTTCAGAGACCTGTGCGACAAAGCGCTCGGCGGCGTTGTCCCCCTCGACGCACTTGACGCGATGACCGATGAGGAGGTCATTACCGCGTTGACGAAGGTCAAAGGAATCGGCCGATGGTCGGCGGAGATGTTTCTGATGTTTCGCCTGCACCGGCCCGACGTGCTGCCGGTCGATGACCTCGGCATCGTCAACGCAGTAAAGAATGTGTACGGACTGCGAAAAAGGCCGACCGCCGACCGGATCCGAAAGCTCGGCGAAGTGTGGCGGCCGTACCGGTCGGTGGCGTCGTGGTACCTCTGGCGTAGCCTCGATAACGAATAACTGGCCAAGGTCCTGTCCTTCGAGCTCAAACCGTCCCGGATCACGCATTACATCCTGAGAGAGAATGCCCCGTTCAATCCTTCGGATGGGTGTTGTCGTTGTCCTTGTGACGATCGTCCTCGAGTGCGCAACCCGCGACGTTCTGGCACAAGCGCTGGATCAAGGCGCAGCGTCGTCGCTCGGCGCTTTGACAGCACAAATACCCGCTGGTGAGATCGTCTACGTGACTGACGCAGCCGGCACAACCGTCCGGGGCAAGCTGATGGGAATGACGAATGACGTGGTGGAGCTCCGCGTGAACGCGACGACCCGGGGCATCCGAGCCAACGACGTGACTCGGATTCAATGGCAGAAACGAGACTCACCTCTTACAGGCATCTTGATTGGTAGTGCTATCGGCGCCATCCCGGGTATTTACTGGCTGATCGCCGATCCGAATGAATGCACTGGACTGTGTCCGGAAGATTACGTCGCCATCGGCGTCGGCGCTATCGTTGGAGGGTTGATCGATCGCGCAATCAAGAAAAGGGTCACCGTGTACGACTCGGCATCCCGGCGATCAACAAAGCTGACCGTGGCACCGATTTTCGTCCGCGAACGAAAAGGTCTTCAGGTTGCTGTAACGTTCTGACGGCGGTGCGCGGCGTTTCGTCGGCACATTTGACCATCCTCCCGTGCGCCGACCAGTGGTAGGCTTCTGTCGCAGATCGATGGTAGCCGGCTGATTCAGCATGCGCCTGTTCCTTTCACTGATTCTGGCCACCCTGGCCATCGTCATCCCGGGCGATCCGGCGGCGGCGCAGAGCGTGCGTCACGTTCTGACCAGCGTCGAGCAGAACATCGACCTCGAAAACTGGCAAATCACCGCTCGCGATACGGGAGTCTCGCCAGACATCCCATGGTCCGTGCGGCGACAGCGGCTGCACGGCGGCAAGCAGGACCGCGTCGACTTGATCGTGATCGACAACGGCCGGTTGACGATCACCGTCGTGCCCACCCGCGGCATGGGTATCCTGCGCGTCGTTATGGGCGACCTCAGACTGGGCTGGGATTCTCCTGTGCGCGAGGTCGTCCATCCCAAGTACGTGAACCTCGAGGCCCGCGGCGGACTTGGATGGCTCGAAGGATTCAACGAATGGTTGGCACGCTGCGGGCTCGAATGGGCTGGTCATCCTGGTCCCGATCGTTTCATCAACAACGTCGGCGAGCAGGCGGAGATGAACCTGACGCTGCACGGCAAAGTGGAGAACATCCCCGCCTCAGAAGTGGAGGTGATCGTCGAACGCGAGCCGCGCCCGCGAATCCGCGTCAGGGGTCGCGTCGACGAGCGGGCATTTTACGGTCCCAAGCTGGAGCTTTGGACCGAGCTGTCGACCGAGCCGGGGAGCTCGACCTTCCGAATTGAGGACACGCTCACCAATCGCAGCGCGTTCGAGTCAGAGTTTCAGATCATCTATCACGTGAACTACGGTCCACCGCTCCTCGGTGCCGGCGCGCATTTCTCGGCACCGGTCCGGCGAGTTACGCCGTTCAACGCGCACGCGGCGAAAGACGTTGCGACTTACGCCGACTATGCTGGGCCGGTTCGCGGATTCATCGAGCAGGTTTACAACCTGCATCCTTTTTCGGATCGCGAGGGGCGCAGCTTGTTGATGCTGAGTAACGCGTCACGTGATCGCGGCGTGTCGATGGGTTTTGCGGTCGCGGAATTGCCCTATGTCACCCTCTGGAAAAATCTGACCGCCCTCGAGGAAGGGTATGTCACAGGCCTTGAACCCGGCACCGGGTTCCCGTACCCGCGACGACTTGAACGCGACGCGGGACGCGTTCCGAAGTTGAAGCCCGGAGAAACTCGCCGCTTCGCAATTGATTTCGGTGTTCACGCGACGGCGGCCGCCGTCGCAACGGTCGAGGAACAGATCAAACGGATCCAGGACGGACGTTCTGCGCAGATCGATCGGACACCCGAGCGCTAATCACTCCACTGCAATTGTGCCGTTCATCATTACCGCGTGAGGCGTGCACTTGTACGGATACTGACCGCGCTCAGTCGGGGCGGTGAACTCAAATGTGTCCGAGTCTTTTCCCTTGAGTAGTCGAGTGCCGACGCTCCAAGCCGGGATCTGGAAGTCGTGAACCATGCCGACGTCCGTGCTGCTGACGCGTACGCGCACGCGCTGTCCCGGCGCGACGTGAAGCGTCGGGTTCGGCGTGGAACTATCCCCGACGTAGTAGGTCATATTGCGCACCACGAGATGGATTTCCTGCACCGGCGCTGCATTGCCGCGTGGAAGGACGCGGGCGGCGAGGCTCGGCAGAATCGCGGCGGCGAACAAAACCGTCGCCAATATAACGAATCGAACGCGTGTGCGTGTCACCATGAGTTAACCAACCATCAGTCCCGTCGCATACATCACGCCGAATCCGGCGAGCAGCCCCGCGAGGATCGGTGCGGAGGCAAATCGCTCGATCACTGTCGTCTCGCCGGCCATCTGCTTGGAGATCTGCGCAATCACCTGCGCGATGGCGCCAGCGCCAAACCCGAGAAATGCAACCGCAAGCACTGGCGAGTACACCAGTCCACCGATCCAGGCACCGACAATCGTCGGTGCCCCGCCGATCAGTCCCAATCGCGCGAGCGACGCAATTGATGGACGCTCGCGGGAGAGTGGCGCCACGATGGCTAGCCCCTCGGTCGTGTTGTGCAGCGTGAAGCCAATGATCAGGAGCGTCCCCAGCGCCGCTTCACCCAACGCAAACGCCGCACCAATGGCCAGGCCTTCCCCAAGATTGTGCAGACCAATCCCAACCGCGACCAGCAGCGCCAAAATGAACCCGTGCGAGCCCGTCCGTCGCGCATGCGACCGACGTGAAAGCCAGCCGCTGAACGATTCAAGGCCGAGATACGCGGCGAGCGCAGCCGCTGCGAACAACGCCAGCCCTTGATACGAGGCCGCCATGCTGTTTGCTGTCTCGAACCCCTCCTGCAGAGCATCCAGGAGCAGAAACGCGAGCAGGCCAATCGTCAGGGCGAGAAGCACATCGAGTCCTGTGCTCTTGAGCCTCGCCACGAGCGGCCACCACAACAGGCCGAGCGCAACGGGAATCACGCCGACATACAAGCCAATCAGCGTAAAGATTCCAAGCGACCGCGCGGACGGTTCAGGCGATCTCACCGCGACCGGGATCTCGTGCTCGAACGTCGCGCCAGTCGATGTGACCAGCTTGATCAGATGCGCTTCACCCTCCACCCACGGATACGGAATACGGACTGTCGCGCGACTCAGGTGCTTGAGCACGTTGCTCGGCTCCGCCTTGAACGCCCAGTACGCGTCGTCCACGGTCACCTGCGCAATCGTCACGGGATCCGGACCGTCGTTCAACACCGAAAGCGAGATGCCGTCGTCGTTCAGCACCGCGCGATTGACTGCGAGCTGCTCCACCGGCGGGAAGTTCTCTCCGCGAAGCCGTTCGGCGGGACCCGTCCGAACAATTACGGCGATGAGCGCGATCAGCAGCGCAATCGGCGCGAGCGCAGCAAGCCATAACGGAACACGCCCCGGCTCGTGGATGTTCGCATCAGCCGACATCATTCGCCTCCGCGGCTTCGAATGCGCCCATCCATCCCAACTCTGCGAATTCACTTTGATGCGCGTGGAACATGAATCGCCCCGGATACCGGAACCGGGTCTCCAGAATCGCGCGCTCGCCCTGACACAGCATGATCGTGTCGGTTCGCTCCGACGGTGTCGTCGCCGTGCCGGTGCGGTTCACGTCGAAGAACATGCCGTGGAGATGGAAGCTGTTGATCAGATCGAATTCGGTGACGTTCACGACGTACATGCGCACGAGCCGGCCCACCTCGACGCGAATCGGCTCGTGCATGTAGTGATTGGCGATGCTGTTGACCGCGTACACCTCGTTGTCGACGTCGAAGTTCGTGTCGAAGCCGTTGAGCACCATCACCATCTCGTCGGCCAGTGGCCGGCTTGTTTTCGGGTCGACGATGAAGGCGCCGTAGAGCCCTTTGTGAATATGCCGTTTCAGTGGCAGCGTGTGACAGTGATAGAGGTGGAGCCCGAACGGTTCGGCATCGAACTCGTAGACGAAGCGATCGCCCGGCGGGACTTGTTGCGCCGGGAACGATCCATCCATCTCCGGAGGATGCCAGCCATGGAAGTGAATCGAATGCGGGTGGCTACCCTGGTTGATGAACGTCACCCGAACGCGGTCCCCCTCCGTCGCGCGCAAGGTCGGTCCGGGAACCTGCCCGTTGTACGTCCACGCCGGAAAGTACACGCCTGGTGCAATTTCGATCTCGCGATCGACCGCGGCGATCTCGTACTCGCGCAAGTAGGTGCCGTCGGGACGCCGCGTCTCGCGATAATGCCTCGACCGCTCCTCCGGCGGCAGATGCGAAAAATTCCAGGTTCGCAGGAATGCGCTGGGATCGAACCACCCAGTCGAGACACGTCCAACCGGACCCATCGCGTGCATGCTGTGCGGGGTGCCTGCCGACCCGTGAGGAGTTTGCCCCGACAGGCGGCGTCCGCTGAAGAGCGCGGTGGCGACGCTGGAGCCAAAGCCTGACCACTTGAGGAGTGCACGACGCGAAATCGCCATTTTTTGTTAGGTCAATTAAAGGATTTTGACTATACAAAAATATAGACCGTATGGCCTCCAAAGTCAAACGCATGGGCTCAAAACGGCTGCGAGCCCTGCCGTTGCCCCGCTGACTCCACATGTTCCAAATACAGCTATAGCCGTTTGTGGTATAGTGTCCGTGCCGTGACATTATCTCGAGGCACTTCCGCCACCGTCCCCGACCCCGAGTCGTTCTTGCCGCTGCATCGGGACACGTTTCACATCCTCGTCTCCCTGGCCGATCGCGATCGACACGGTTACGCCGTCATGCAGGACGTGGTCGAGCGGACCAATGGCAAGCTGCGCCTCAGTCCGAGCAGCCTGTATGCATCGATCCGGCGGCTGCTCGAACAGGGCTTAATCGAGGAGCTTGCTGAGCGTCCCGATCCGGCGCACGACGACGAGCGGCGTCGCTACTATCGCCTGACGCAGCTTGGTCGGGAGATCGCCAAAGCGGAAGCGCGGCGCCTGGAACGTCTGCTGAGTGATGCGCGTGCGAGTGGCTTGCTGCCGCGCCGGACGTGATCGATGGCCAACGTCCGGTCCGGCGAACGTCTGAGTGCGCGCGCGTTCCGGGCACTGCTCGCGCTCTACCCGGCCGTGTTTCGTGACGAATACGGTCGTGAGTTGTCGCTGGCCTTCATCGATCGGTATCGCGACGCGTCCGGTCCATGGGATCGCCTCCGCCTTTGGCAGGAGGCCCTCGTCGGTGTCCTCACCGACGCTCCGAAGGAGCACGCGCGCATGATCCTCCACGACCTCCGTGACGCGTCGCGCACCTTGCGTCGCCACGCGCTCGTTACCGCCACCATCGTCATCACGCTCGGACTCGGGATCGGTGCCAACACCGCCGTGTTTTCGTTGCTCAATGCAATCACACTCAGGTCGCTACAGCCTGTTCAGCATGGCGACCAACTCTATGTCGTGAACAGCGGGCGCTATGTGGCCGGAGGGCCCGAAGCGGCGCGGCTGTCGGGCCCGATGATGGATCTCCTGCGCCAAGCCGCGCCCGAGGGCGTCGAGCTGGCGGCAATGAGCCGCGGCATCGCCCGTGTCTACACGCGGAGGCCTTCGGAGCGCGAGACCGTGCCGGCCAGCCTGCAGCTCGTGTCTCCGAGCTTCTTCTCGGTCCTCGACGTGTCGCCGGCGCTAGGCCGCCTCCTGCCGGAGGGGAGTAACGCGTCCGATTCGGCCGAGACCGTGGCCGTACTCAGCTATGCGTACTGGCAGCGCCGCTTCGGCGGATCCCCAGACGTCGTCGGTAGCACCATTGCGATCAACGGCGCCAGCTTCACGATCGTCGGCATCGCCGAGCGCGATTTCGCCGGCGTGTGGCTCGAGACGCCGGTGGACATTTGGGCGTCGCTCACGGCACAGCCGATTGTGCACTACTCGCAGAGCTTCACCGCCGATGGTGCCGACTTCAGCCGCCCGTGGCTGACGCAGTCACAGATCTGGTGGCTTCACGTCATTGCGCGCGTTCCATCCGGACAGGTGAGCGCGGTCACCAATCTGTTCAACGCGAGCGTGTCTCAGCTCGCGGGACAGACCGCCGGCGTCGTACTCCAGCCAGTCGCACGGGGGCTCTCAAAATTTCGCCAGCAATTCTCGCTACCGCTCGTCGTACTGATGGTGATGGCGACGCTCGTGTTGTTGACGGCGTGTGCCAACGTCGCCAACCTGTTACTCGCTCGCGCCGTCGACCGGCAGCGTGAGTTGGCAGTGCGCATGGCGCTCGGCGCCGGACGCGGGCGGCTGTTTCATCAGCTACTGATCGAAAGCCTGCTGATTGTCGTGATGTCCGGCGCGGCGGCGGTCGCGTTTGTGCGCTGGACGGGGAATGCGCTGCTGCACGTGGCGGCCGATGGTCCGCCACCATTTCCGGTGCCGATCGACTTGCGTGTGCTCGTGTTCGCCGCGAGCGCGGCACTTTTATCGATCGCAGCCTTTGGGGTTTGGCCGGCATGGCGCGCTACGCGAGTCGATCCCGTCAGCGCATTCAAGGGGAATGGCCGGAGCCTGCAGGGACGCCGTGCCCGCCCGGCGCGGGCGCTGGTGGTGTTGCAGGTGGCGTTGTCGCTCACGCTCGTCACCGCCACCGGCCTCTTCGCACGCAGTTTTCGGGAGCTGCTTCGTCTCGATCTCGGTTTCGAGCCCGCGCGTCTGCTCAGTGTTGGCATTGATCCCCGGCTTGCCGGCGTGCCACCGCACGATCTGCCGGCGACATATCGGCGCATACTCGATGACGCGACACGCCTTGCTGGTGTCGAATCGGCAGCGCTCGCGATGTGCGGGCTGCAGGGCACATGCGCGCTCGAAGACGGATACCGTCTCGAGGGCTATGAACCGCGCACGGATGAAGTCGTCGCTTTCAGTGTCAACGTCGTAACTCCGGCGTATTTCTCGACGATGGGAATGCCGATCATCGCGGGGCGCGCGCTGAGCGAGTCGGACCTCGCGAACACGACCAGCGTCGCCGTCGTCAACCGGACGCTGGCCGACCGATACTTCGGCGAATGGCGGCAGGCACTTGGGCGCCGTTTCGGCTTGAGCGCGCCCAACATCGAAATCGTCGGAGTGGTCGAGGACGCACGTGGGATTACCAATCTCAAGGCCGCAGCGATGCCGACCGTGTTCGTGCCGCTGGCGCAACGTCCGGTCGTGCCGCGCGAGTTGGAAGTGCGCACGTCAGTCGAGCCGGCGGCAGCAATGGCTGCTGTGCGACGCGCGATCGCGGACGCAGCGCCTGGAATGCCGATCGAAAGCATGGAGCCGGCGGTGGTCCGCGTCCAACGCAGTCTCGGTCAGGAGCGCCTGATGGTGCTGCTCACGTCATGCTTCAGCGCGCTGGCTCTCGGCCTCGCGGCGTTCGGCTTGTTCGGGATCCAGTCCTACGCGATAGCGCGGCGAACGCCAGAGATCGGCTTGCGGATCGCGCTCGGTGCGGCGCCGTCTGAAGTGGTGCTGAGCATCGTGCGAGACGGCTTGCGGCTCGTGCTCTACGGCGTACTGATCGGGTTGCCGCTCGTTGCCATTGGCGGCACCCTCGCTTCAGGTCTCGTCTTTGGCGTGAGCCCCTACGATCCGCTGACCCTCGCCGTCGCCGTGGTGGTGCTCGCCATCATCGGTGTTACCGCCAGCGCCGGACCGGCGCGACGCGCGTCGCGGCTGGACCCCATGATCGTGCTGCGACAGGAATAGGACCGACAACACCCGCATTCCTCCCTGATACCATCGTTCGTCCTCAGAGACGCGTCGGCGCGCGCCACATACTCGTCGCGGCGAGGCCCAGTCCCAACAAGGTCATGCTGCCCGGTTCGCCGACGAACTTGCTTTGCAATATAGAGTTCTTTAGGATAACGCGATGACACGTGCGCGCTGGCGCGGCGAAGCGGTGCTCGCCCTGCTGGCCATCGTGATCGTCGCGGCCGCGACCATCTACGCGCTCGGCTGGACGGTCAGCTGCCGGGGCCGAAACCTCGCCTCACCGTGCGTGCAATCGAACCCGAACGTCGATGCAGGCATTTGCCTCGCCGATCGAATCGTGCGTACAATCAGATCGCGTGACAGGACGCACCCCGTCCGCGGGAAGGGCTGAGCCCACCTGAAGCAGGCTTCGTCACAATCTGCGATCTTCTTTCAGCCCGTCGAGCGGACGCGGGCGATATCCGAAAGGAGATCGTCATGTCCGTTCCCCCTCAGCGGCGTCTGCCGGAACGTCCCTCTCTCGAGCAGCTCCGCAAGCAAGCCAAGGAACATCTCGACACGCTGCGCACCGCCGATCCATCAGTGAACCTGGCGACGGCGCAGCACGCGCTCGCGCGCGAGTACGGTTTTGAGAGTTGGCCGAAGCTCGTTCATCACGTCGAATCACTCCAGCCCGCAAACCGCATGCTCCAACCAGCCGAACTGAAATCCGATCAGAAACTCCTGTGGTCTCCCGGGCGTGGCACCGAAGTGTGGGCACTCATCCAAGCGTGCACATCCGGCGATCTGGAAGCCGTACGAGCGCTGGTTGCAAAAGATCCGTCGCTCGCCCGCGCCCACTATGACTATCGCAAGCCGCTCTACTTCGCCGTGCGCGAGAACCGCATAGACGTCGCGCGATTCTTGCTCGAACACGATCGCAACCCCATGGACCTCTGGGTGGACGACGACCCGATCGAAATTGCACGCGATCGCGGCTACACGGAGATGGAACAGCTGCTGGCGCACACACTCGAAACCAGGTTCAACGCGTCACCGAAGGGGGAGCCGATTGCGTTGGCGCTTCGGGATCACGACCTGCAGCGGATGCGCGAGCTGCTGGATGCGCAGCCGCAGCTGCTTGGCAAGGGGGACAAGAGGTCCAGCCAACCGATCCATTGGGCGACGATGACGAGGCAGATCGACGCGATCGACGAGCTGCTGCGGCGTGGCGCCGACATCAACGCGCAGAGAATGGATGGCGCGCGTCCAATTCACGTGACCAACGGCGACTACTTTTACCGCGGGTGGCGGGATGTGCCGCGCGACTGGCCGGTGACTGCCGCTGACGTCATGGCCCATCTCAAGGCGCGCGGCGCGTTCATCGATCTGCCGACCGCGTGCCACACCGGCGACATCGAGCGCGTTCGTGAACTGCTTCGCGAGGATCGATCGCTGGCCAACAAGATCGGCGAGCACGAGGGTTACTATCCCGGTGCCGGGACGCCGCTGTCCAATGCCGCGGCGGTGGGGCGGATGGACATCGTGCAGTTGCTGCTCGATCACGGCGCTGACCCCAACCTGCCGGAAGAGCAGTTTGCGCCCAACGGCAAGGCGCTCTACTCCGCGGTCTATCACGGACACTACGAGATCGCAAAGCTCCTGCTCGAGCGCGGCGCCTTTCCGAATCCGCCGGTCGAAAGCTCCGGTGATGCACTGTGGGTTTCGCGGGAGTGGCGTCCCGACAGGCGCATGGAACAGTTGCTTCTCTCGTACGGCGCGATGCCAAGAGACGAACGCAGGGATGAAGACTGGCACACGCGCGAACACAACTGGCTGCGCATCTCGCCACTCCACGAAGCTGCACGGAAGGGGGATGTAGGTCAGGCGAAGAAACTGATCGAGTCTGGCGCCGATCTGACCGCGCGCGACGAGCACCTCTGCTCGACGCCGCTCGCGTGGGCGGCGAAATTTGGTCAGCTCGAGATGGTCGAGTTCCTGCTCCAGCAGGGCGCGCCAAAGAGTCTGCCCGACGACCCACCATGGGCGACGCCGCTGGCGTGGGCCGTCAAGCGCAAGCACGACGAGATCGCGCGATTGTTGTCCTAGTCAGGTTGGCCGCGAAGGTCGCAGGAGCAAGTCAGCTTCTCCTGCGATTTTCGGGAACGGCGTGCACATGGCAGGCTGAGTCACTTCGTCTTGTTTTGCTCGTTCGACGACATCGGCTCCCAAAGCTCGACTTTGTTTCCGTCGGGATCGAGGATCCAAGCGAATTTTCCATTGTCGTCGGATTCAGGGCCCTTCAAGATTTCAACGCCGTTTCGTTTCAGCTGCTCCAACATTTCCGACATGTTGTCGATTCGATAGTTGATCATGAAGCTCGCGGGGCTGGGACTGAACCACTCGGTACTTTTCTGCGCGACATGCCAGACGGTGAGACCTCCGTCCCCAGACTTATCGTCGGTCCACTTGAGGATGGCGCCGCCCCAGGGCTCGGGCTGAATTCCCAGATTTCGTCTGTACCACTCCGCGAGTTCCTTGTGATCTCCCGTCGACTTGAAAAAGACCCCGCCGATGCCTGTGACCTTCGCCATGAATCCTCCGAATGAACTGTAACACCGAGGGAGGTCCCACTCGATCATCCTGAGTTTGAGTACAGGCTTTCATCAGTCGACGATGGCGGTTTCAGCGAGTTCCCGCACAGGAGCGACAGCAGTTCGACGAGCCGCGCTCAGGAGCAAGGTTCCCCCCGCATACGTCACGACAATGACGACGAGCCAACGCAGTATCGTCGTTGGCATCTCCTTGACGATGAATGCGGCGACCAGCACCGCCGGCATTGCGCCGAGCGCGAGGCCAAGCACTATCCGATAGTCGAGTTGTACGAGATGGATTGTTCGCGCCGCCGTCGCAACACCTGCGAACGACGCGGCGCTGGCCATGATTGGGAAGGCGAGCCGCGGATCCATCCCCATCAGGCTCAGCATCGCCAACGTCGGCGCGTAGTTGCCGACTCCGAAACACACCAGCACTCCTAAAAGGAAATGCACGGCGATCGCCACGATCGCCCAATGAGGCGGAAGGCCGGTCGCACTACCGCCGGGGGGCATCAGTCCCAGGTTGGTCAACGCGTAAAAGAAGGCAGCAACCAGCAAAGCCAGACCGACGACTCCCTGGACCAGCCGAATCGGCGCCCGGGCGGCGACGGGCACGCCGACAATCCCGCCGATGACCATCGCGACAATACACAGCAGCAACAGCAGCGGATCGACCCTGACGCCGAGCAGGACGAGGAAGATCAGGGCCTGGACGATCGCCGGCAGGATATAGCCGCCGACCATCGTCAGAGGGATCAGTCGGTCAGGCACGAGACGACGAAACCGCATCCAGGCAATCGTTGGCGCGAATGAACCGATCCCCAGCGTATCGAAAAAATTGGTGACAGCGCCAAGCAGGATCGCTTCGCTGTTCGGTCGGATCTGTCTCGCGCGGGCGGCGCACGACAGCAGGTACGCGCCGTAGGCGAATGCGACGGCCGACAGGGACACAATCAACAAAGTGAGAATCACGGCCTGCTTCCTCGGCGCAGAGCTTACTCTACGTTACGAATTGGGCAATCGTGAGTAATTCACCCATTCAAGTCACTGCTTCAATGGGACGCGAGCACGATCGCGCACTCGCATTCGCCGCTGAACTGCGGGGCATCTCGCCGAACGCGTGACGTAAGATATGCTTCGGACCACGTCGTGGGTGTCGCTGCACGGCTATCCCTGTCGCTCGTCATCGTTTTGGCTGCCGTTCGACTCTCTCCGGGTCAGGCGAACGACGACCAGGGCGCAACCGGACAACAGTCGTCGCTGCCAACGCCGATGGTCATCGCCCAGGAGCCCATCGGCCTGCACGCTCGGCAACATCGTGTTCCCGCAGGCACCGCTTCTTTGTACGCGCGCGACATTGGAAAAGGACCGCCCGCAATCGTCCTCCATGGCGGGCCGGATTTCGACACGGCTTACCTTTTGCCGAGTCTCGATCGGTTCGCCGACATCTACCGCCTGATCTATTTCGACCAGCGTGGGCGCGGCAAGTCAGCCGACGGTGTGCAGCCGGGCGACGTCTCACTTGCTACGGACCTCGAGGACATCGAGCGGGTCCGGCAGCATTTCGGACTCGAAGCGCCGACGTTGCTGGGCCATTCGTGGGGCACGGTGCTGGCGCTCGAATACGCGCTGCGCTATCCCAACCGTGTCTCACGGCTGGTTCTGATGAATCCGGCACCGGCGTCATCCGCCGACGCGGCGCTGCTGCGCAAGGCGTACACCTCGCAGCTGGGAGACCAGATGGAGCGGCAACGCGCCATCATGACCAGTCAGGCGTACCAGCAAGGTGACCCGGAAACCGTGGCTGCGCGGTATCGAATCCACTTCACGCACGCGCTTGCGAAGCCCGAGCACTATGAGGCGCTGATGCGGGCGATGCGAGCCGCGTTTATCGCTCAAGGCGCTGCCGGCATTCTCAAGGCACGGGCGGTCGAGGATCGCCTGATGGCGGACACCTGGCAGCAACCGTCGTACGATCTGATGCCACGGCTTGCCTCCCTCCGCGTGCCGACGCTCGTCCTCTGGGGCGACCACGATTTCATCCCCCGTGAGATCTCGGAACATCTGGTCGGACCGCTCCTGCAGACGCGGCTGGTGACGCTGAAAGATTGCGGCCATTTCGCTTACCTGGAGTGTCCGTCCGCCGTGCGAACCGCACTGCAGGACTTCTCTCGGCGGCCGCCCATCGCGCGCCCGCGATAGATAGCTCGCGAGATAGGCACCCGCGCGGTTGGATCGAACGAGGCAGCTTGCTGCGGTGCAACGCGTGAGCACCGCGCTGATGAAGGACGACTCTTACCGGCTCTCGACGCGCACCAGCTTGAGCGAGAACGGATTGTTGAACGGGCCGTTCTGGTTCCGTTGTTGCGTGATGACGAGCGTGTCAAGTTCGAGTTTGTACGAGTAGGTGATGAACACGCCCGGACCCATCACTGCTGGGTTCTTCGATGCAATCGGCCGCATCGTGACGAGATCCGGTGTCACCTCATAGGTCCCGGCTTCGGCGACGAATGGTCCCCAAACGGCGCGCAATTCATCGGCGCTGGCTTTTGCCACGTCGGTCAGAATCGGTCGCGGTCCATCGGCCTGGACCTCGACTCGGCTGTAATGCTTGTCCGTGATGATGGTCAGGTTGGGCCGTTCGGCAAACGCGATCGTGCGGGCTCCCGGGCCGGTGACCGTCGCTTCCACAACACGCCACACGCCTCGTATCGAGGGTTGTGTCGATTGCGACGCGCCTGGGCTCGTGAGCACGCTGACGCCAAGTGCCAGGAACAAGAATCTCTGCACGGTCCCTCCTTTGACGACGAATGCGGGTATGGCACGCGAATAAGCCGGCGCGCCGAGGTCAGTCTAAAGAAAATTCGAACGGGAGGAAACGCCACTCGCGAGCGTTGACGTGCGCACAGCTGTCGGCTCATCTCAACGGGGTTGCTGGCACACGTGCGTCGTTGGACCGTTTGCGATCGGCGCTGGTCTTCGCCCGCGGTGTGGCGAGTTGCGCCTCCAGTTACGCCACCGATATAATTGAAGTTTCCCGCCGCGACCGGACGCAATACTGGGAGGTCGTTCAACGGTAGGACACGTGGCTCTGGACCACGTTATCGGGGTTCGAATCCCTGCCTCCCAGCCAAATCTCTAAATCCAGATCTTCCCCGTACTTAGGACCCGTTTCGCGTACGCGGTCGATCTCGCCGCCGGGCTCCTCATCGACCGAACTCTTGACAGAAACTTGACAGATTGACGGCGAGGCCGATTCTCGCGGGCCTGGATCGAATGTCTCGCCGCGCTCGAGGCGCGCGGCTGCGGCCTGGAGGTTCTCGAGCTTCTGGTTGTCGTAGCGCTCGGTGGTGGTGATGGACGCGTGACCCAGGAGGTCGCGCACCTGCGCGAGAGGGACGTTCTTCTCGACGAGGCGGGAGGCGTACTCGTGCCGCAGGTCGTGCCAGCGCAGGTTGATGCG
>DASTVZ010000062.1:0-40593 GCA_035758845.1 Vicinamibacterales bacterium | reverse complement strand
TTCTAGTTTCAGTGTCCAGTTTTTCAGTTACCGCAGCCAGCAGCGAGCGGCCGATCGCCAGTCGCCAGTTCCGCCATGGTACAATCCCGCCTCGCTGCCATGGTTCGTGGTCTCGATGCTCTCACCTCGCTCACGCTGAAGCACGTTCGCGAACGTTGGTGGAACGACGCGTTCGGCGAGTTTCTCGAAGGCGCGCTCAAGCCGAAGCCCGGCAAGCGAATCCTCGATGTCGGCTGTGGCGTCGGCACGGCAGAAATCAGCCTGGCGCGGCTGCAGGTATCGCAGCTCCGGCTGTTCGGCGTCGACATGATCAAGGATCGTGTCCGCGAAGCGCTGAACCGGGTGCGCGGGATCAACGCGCGCGCCGGATTCGCGTCGGCTGATGCCGCCCATCTGCCTTACGTCGACGGCGTCTTCGACTGCACGTTCTGCGTGGCCGTGCTGCAACACGTCCGCGACGTGCCGATGGCACTGGCCGAACTCGCGCGTGTCACTCGTCCGGGAGGACGAGTCCTCGCCGTCGAGCCCGACAACGAAAATCGATACTGGTACAGCTCCATTCCGTCGGGCATGCAAGCGTTCGAACTTGGACGGCGATTCTTCACGGCACTCGCGCTGGCGCGGGGCGAAGCGCCGCCGGCCGCGATTGGGCCCGCATTGCCCGGACTCTTCACGGCCGCGGGGATCACGCCTTTATCCGTCGATCTGTTTCCGGTATCCGGGTCGTTCGTGGGCGCTCCGTCGCAGACCGTGTGGAAAGCGCGAGCAGAGGCGATCGAGGCGGCCATCGCTCTGGCCCCGAACGATTCGCTTCGCCGACTAGGAAGCGACTATCTTGCCGCGGTTGCGCGGTACGGCCGGGACGCGACCACGGCAGGCCCCGCATTCGTTGAAATCCAGAACGCCATGTTGTTTGCGTCGGTCGGACAGCGGCCCGATCCGGCATGACCGAGGGCTGGCGGGGATGGGATGTTTACGCCCCGTTTTACGACTGGGAGAACGCCCGCACACTGCAGCGACGTGACGTCGCCTTCTGGCGACGGCTCGCCGCCGCGCAGGATGGGCCGGTGCTCGAGCTGGGCTGCGGGACGGGGCGCATTGCCGTACCGGTCGCGCGTGCCGGTGCTCGAATCGTCGGCATCGATCGATCACAAGAGATGCTGGCGCGGGCGCGCACGCGCATCGTCCGCACCGGTCTGCGCGGCCGTCTCACGCTCGTCCGCGGCGACATCCGCGACCTTCCCTTCACGCGCCGCACGAAATTCAGCGCGGTGCTCGCCGCCTACGGCATTCTGCAGTCGCTGACACGCGAACGCGACTTGACCCGCACGTTAGCGGCGGTCGCTCGTGTGCTCCGGCAGGGCGGCCTGTTTGCCATCGATGTTGTGCCCGACCTGCCGAAGTGGGACGAATATCGGAACCGCATCAGCCTTTCCGGACGTCATGGCCGACACAGCACGCTGACGCTCGTCGAGACGGTGCGGCAGGATCGCGCGAAGCGACTGACGATCTTCGATCAGGAATATCGTGAACGCAGGGGAGACCAGCGGCGAGTGCATCGGTTCTCGCTCACGTTTCGCACACTCACGGTCCCGCAGATGAGGCGTCGTCTCGAGCGCGCCGGCTTCAAGGTGCTCGCAGTGCTTGGCGATTACCAGGGTGGCCCCTGGGACCCGCGGGCCGACGTATGGATCATTCTGGCGGCGAAACGATAAATCAGCGCGGTTCACAGTCGAGCTGAGACGTACCCACGGTTTACGACGAAGAATCGAAGAGTCTTCATAGAAGAATCGAAGGAGTCGCGAAGAGGCGACGACGCTAACGATAGCTTCGTATCTTCGGATCTTCGCTTCTTCGCGTTTCGTCGTGGACTCGTTTCAGCGTGACGGTGAAAGACCCGGCATAGCCACTCCGAATGCACCCTCGTGGTAAGATGAGCGGTCAATTCTGCCGAATTCCTTTGGAGTTTCATCATGTCCGGCCATTCCAAATGGCACACGATCAAGCATAAGAAGGGGGCTGCCGACGCGAAGCGCGGCAAGGTCTTCACGCGGATTATCAAGGAACTGACCGTCGCCGCGCGCAGCGGCGGCGGCGACATCGACACCAACCCCCGCCTGCGCACGATCGTGGCCGAAGCCAAATCCGTCAACATGCCTGCCGACAATATCAAGCGCGCGATTCAGCGCGGTACGGGCGAGTTGCCGGGTGTTTCATACGAGGAAATTAGTTACGAGGGCTACGGGCCCGGAGGCGCCGCCATCATTGTCGAGACCCTGACCGACAACAAGAACCGTACGGTTGGTGAGATCCGACACGTGTTGGCTAAATATGGCGGCAACCTTGCGGCCGAAAACAGCGTCGCCTGGATGTTCGACAAGAAGGGGTACATCGTTGTCGAGAAGGCGAAGGCGAACGAAGAGGCGCTGATGGCTGCGGTGCTCGATGCCGGCGCTGACGACATGCGTGACGACGGCGACAGCTGGGAGATCGTGTCGCCGCCCGATGCGTTCCAGGGCCTGCTCGACGCGGTCAAGGGACTGGGCATCGAGCCGGGAGCCGCGGAGGTTGCGCTGCTGCCGCAGAATTATGTGAAGCTCGAAGGCAAACAGGCCCACCAGATGGTCAAGCTGATGGAAGCCCTGGAAGAACACGAAGACAGCAAAAAGGTGTGGTCCAACGCCGATATCGAAGAGAAGGAGATCGAGGCCTCGTTGGCGTGAAGATCTTCGGGATCGATCCCGGCTCCGAGCGCACCGGGTACGGCTGCATCGACGCGCAGGGCAGCCGTCACGTCCTCATCATCTGCGGATCGATTTCGGCTCCTGCCCGTTCGACGTTTCCTGACAAGCTGAAGCACATTCACACGGATCTTGCCGCGTTGCTCGACCGATACCGGCCCGACTGTGTCGCGGTGGAGAATATCTTCCACGCGCGAAACGTGCGCAGTGCGCTGAAACTCGGGCACGCCCGCGGGATCGCGCTTCTCGCTGCGTCCGAAGCCGGACTGCCAGTCGTCGAGTACACACCGGCGGAGATCAAGCGCGCCGTGGTCGGGTTCGGCCGCGCCGAGAAGCATCAAATCCAGCAGATGGTGAAACTGCTCCTCGGACTCGAGACGCCGCCGTCGCCACATGATGCGGCAGATGCGCTGGCGGTGGCGATCTGTCACGTGCACAGTGCAACCGGAATCGTCGCCGAACGCGCCGCTGCTCATCAGTCGCGCACCGGGCTCCGCTCCTGGCGAGACTACCGCCCGTGATCGCTCTTCTCCGCGGCACTCTCGTCGACAAGAATCCCAACCGGCTCATCGTCGATGCCGGAGGGGTTGGGTATGACGTCCAGGTGCCATTGTCGACGTTCTATGTGCTCGGTGAGGCCGGGACGCCGGTCACGTTGCGTATTCACACACACGTTCGCGAGGATGCAATTGCTCTTTTCGGTTTCGCGACGCCGCTCGAATTGACCTTGTTCGAACGCTTGATTGCGATCAACGGCATCGGTCCGAAACTGGCGCTCGCCGTGCTCTCGGGCATCGAGCCGGCCGACTTCATCAAAGCGATCCGTGGGCAAGACGTAGCGCGACTGACCGCCATCCCCGGCATCGGGAAGAAGACCGCCGAGCGGATCGGTCTCGAATTGAAGGATCGTCTTCCGGCGACGGCCACCGCGACAGGGTCCGAGGGTGTGACGACTGCTCGTCCTGAGGATCAATTGCGAGACGATCTCCTGTCGGCACTGGTGAACCTCGGATATCAACGGCCGATCGCGGAACGAGCGATTGATGCAGTGTTGAAGCGATCGAATGGAGCTGGCTTCGAAGTGGCACTGCGCGAAGTGCTCAAAGGATTGATGAAGGGATGAATGAGCAGCGCCTGGTCAACCCCGGCAGGGGTGACGACGAGGCCCAGTACGAGGCGGGGCTCCGGCCGCGGACGCTCGACGAATACATCGGGCAGGAGCGCGTCCGCGAAAACCTTCATGTCTCGATCAGGGCGGCAACGCAGCGCGGCGAAGCCCTCGATCACGTTCTTCTCTGGGGGCCTCCTGGTCTCGGAAAGACCACGCTGGCGACCGTCATCGCCAACGAGCTGGGCGTCCCGATTCGCGCAACTGCCGGGCCGGTGATCGAGAAGGCCGGCGATCTGGCCGCGATGCTCACGAACCTGCAGGCGCGCGAGGTGCTTTTCATCGACGAAGTCCATCGGATGGCGCCGGCAATCGAAGAGATCCTCTATCCGGCGATGGAGGATTACGAGCTCGACATCATCATCGGTCAAGGGCCAAGCGCGCGATCGGTCAAAGTGCCGCTTCAGCGATTCACGCTGATCGGCGCGACGACGCGGACGGGTCTTCTGACCGGGCCGCTTCGCGCGCGCTTTGGCATTGTCCATCGGCTCGACTTCTACACCGACGACGAGATTCGTGAGATCGTCGAACGATCGGCGCGCATCCTCGGTGTGCCGATCGATGGCGATGCGGCAATCGAGATCGCACGACGCTCGCGCGGCACGCCACGGGTGGCAAACCGCCTGCTGCGGCGCGTTCGCGATTACGCGCAGGTCCGTGCCAACGGTCACATCACTCTGGACGTCGCCCAGCGCGCGCTGTCGCTGCTCGACGTCGACGAACGGGGGTTCGACGAAATCGATCGACGGTTGCTTCGCATCATCATCGAAAAATTCAACGGCGGACCGGTGGGTGTCGCCAGCCTCGCGGCTGCGCTCAGCGAGGAGCGCGATGCCATCGAGGACATCTACGAGCCGTTCCTCATTCAGATCGGGTTCCTCGACCGAACCCCGCGCGGGCGTGTGGCAACCGCCAGCGCCTATTCATATTTCGGGCTGGATGCCCCGGGAAAGGATCGTCTGTGGTAAAGGCGCTCAGGCCCGTGAAGATTTCCGGACTGGCCACCTACGTTCCGCCGAAAGTCTTGTCGAACGCGGACCTGGAAAAGATGGTGGAGACGAGCAACGAATGGATTCTTCAGCGCACGGGCATTCGCGAGCGCCACATCGTTGACGATGGAGTAGCGACATCGGATCTCGCGAAAGAAGCGGCGATTGGGGCCATGCGTCAGGCCGGTGTTTCCCCCGATCAGATCGGTTTCATCGTCGTCGGCACGACCACGCCCGATACGATCTTTCCGAGCACCGCATGCCTGCTGCAGAACAAGATTGGCGCGCACCACGCGTGGGGATTCGATCTCGGGGCGGCGTGCTCCGGGTTCACCTACGCGCTGACGACCGGCATGCAGATGATCGCAACCGGGGCGCACGAGCACGTGCTCGTGGTTGGCGCCGACGTGATGTCGAGCATCATCGACTACACCGATCGAACGACCTGTGTGCTCTTCGGCGATGGCGCGGGCGCGGTTGTGCTTTCCGCCGCGGCTGAGGGGGAACCGCACATCCTGGATTTCGCGCACGAGATCGATGGCAGCGGTGGGCCGGCGCTGTGCATGCCTGCGGGGGGCAGCAAGCTGCCTGCCTCGCACGACACTGTCGACAAGCGGCTGCACTACGTCAAGCAGGACGGTGCGACGGTGTTCAAGTTCGCCGTCAAGAAAACGGAGGAGATCTGCAAGCGAGTGCTCGAACGCAATCGCCTGACCGGTGCGGATCTCGACTTGTTCGTGTCGCACCAGGCGAATCGGCGCATCATTGCCGCCGCCGCCGAACGGCTCGGTCTGCCCGAAGAAAAGGTCGTGATCAATCTCGAGATGTACGGCAACACGACTGCCGCCACCATTCCGCTCGCACTGGCCGACGCAATGCGGCAGCAGCGGCTGAAGAAGGGAAGCCTCGTGCTGCTGACGTCGGTTGGCGCGGGATTTACGGTTGGCGCGGTGTTACTGCGATGGACCTTGTGATCAAGCCGGGATCGGGGATCTGTTGTGCGGGATCCGAAGGATCCGGGAAGTAGTCACCACCTCGTTTAAGATCAACTCGGATCCCGGATCCCGGACCCGGTTGAATTCTGCAAATTAATCGTGCCCCCTCGCATTTTCCTCCTGTCCCCGGCCAATTGTTCCGGTCCCCGTGCCCAGATGGTGATGTCGGAGCGGGCGAAGTTCGATTTGGCCGTGCGTCTGAGGCAGCGTCGCGGTGTGGCGATCGGCGAAGTGTTTGCGTTTGTGAGCGGCCTCTACTTCAGGGGGAAGCTCGCTTACGCCCTGGAGTTCGCGCGCCCTCCGGAGCCTGGCCTGCCGCTCACCGGCAGCGGCGCGCTGGTCATCACACCGACTTCAGGTCTGCGGGCTGCCGAGACCGCGATCACCATGCCGGCGCTACTGATGTTTGCCGGCGTCGATATCGCCGCCAACGATCCGCGGTATCGCAAGCCGCTGCTCGCCAGTGCCCGCGCGCTTGACGAGGAAATCGGGCCGGAGTGCGAAGTGGTTCTGCTCGGCAGCATCGCGTCGGCGAAGTACGTCGATGTTTTGACCGGTGTGTTCGGCGATCGGCTGTTGTTCCCAATCGATTTCGTCGGCCGCGGCGACATGAGCCGCGGCGGATTGCTGCTGCGATGCGTGCGCTCAGGAGAGGAACTGCCGTATGTCCCGGTGACCGGCGCGGTGCGCCACGGACCACGGCCACCGAGGCTGCCTCCGATCAAGGGCATCACGACGGATTTCAAATCTTCACGAACGATCAAGCGTTAGCCACGGACGAACACGGAACGCATTAGCCACGGAAGAACACGGAATCACACGGATCTTGCCGGATCCCGGACACCGGATCCCGGACACCGGATCCCGGAACCGATTCACACAGCCCGAAGCATCGCAACGGGCAGTGTCTGCAACGCTTCGCCGACAAAGATCCAGGCGCTCTCACTCGCCCGCGTCGGCCGGATCTCGGCGCCGCTGATTTCGTCTCTGAATTGACGATCGCGCAGCTCGTGCGGCAGCATGAGCCGCGAGGTCTTCCAGCAGTCGCCGCCGATCGGGAGAGATTGAGTCGGACTGATCAGCCGGCTGAACAATCGCGGCGCGACGAACACCACGGCCTGATCGCGTCCGGGTGACAGGCGCGCGAAGGCGACAGCGCCGCCAGGTACGGTGATCTCGACCGGCACCGGCATGTACTCGCCCGCCAGGAACACATCCGGGAGTTCGCGGCGCAATCTGAGCCCGGCGACGGTCACCATCATCTTGATGCGGCCGTCGATCCAGTGCTCGAGCCAGTTTCGCAGCACCGAGGACCGCGTGCCAGCGTCGGATGCGAGTGCCGCTTCCACATCGTTCAAGATGCACGACCGGTGGCCGAAATCCACCGGACGCCTGTTGTCCGGATCGACGAGGCTCAGGTCCCAGAGATCGGTTCCTTGATAAAAATCGGGCACGCCAGGCGATCCGATCTTGAGCGTCACCTGCGCCAGCGCGTTGATCATGCCGAGATGTGCGACCTTGCGCTGGAACGGCAGGATGGCCGCCAGCAATTTCGCGCCACCAGAACCTGTGAGAACACGACGAACGAACCCGCGTAACGCGTCCTCGTAAGGCTCGTTGGGGGTGAGCCAGCTGGTGTGCACCTTCGCTTCCTTGACCGCCTTGATCATGTACTCGGACAACCTTGCGACGAGTTCATCCGGTGCTGCCTTGGTGTCTTCGCCCAGGTCGGGCGGCCAGACACCGACGAGCGCCTGATAGAAACGGTACTCGTCGGTGCGATCGGGAGCTGGGTCACCGTCAACCAGCGTTCGATGGGCCCTCGCGATCCGCATCCACTTGGAGACCTCGCGGCCCCATTCGTCTGGGATTTCCGACAGCACGTTGATGCGCGCGCGCACGTCCTCTCCAAGCTTCGTGTCGTGTGTCGCGGTTGCCAGCATCTCGAACGGCCACACGTCGGCGCGCAGGCGGTTGGCTTCGTGAAACTCTTCGACCGAACGGCCAAATCGCGATGGGTCTCCACCCACCTCGTTGAGCGAGAGCAGCACGTTGTAGCGATAGAACGCCGTGTCCTCGAGCCCCTTTGCCTGTACGGGACCAGTGTATTGCTGCAGTTTCATGGAGAACCGCAGGCGTTCGCGACCTTCATATTCGTCGACCGGTGGATAGCCGCCGCGGCGCTCGACGCCAGCAGGCGGCTCGCCTTCGTCGCGCACGTCGCGCGGCAGCACGACCTCGCGTAGAAAGTCGAACAGCGACGATTCCATCGCCGGATTTCGCCGCCGCGCTCTGGCAATCGCGCGCACGACCACGGCACGATCTTCGTTTGTCCAACCGCGCTCGTCGACATAGGTGCGATACACGGGGAAACAGGCGATGAACTCCGTAATCACGTCGCGCAGCGAATCGAGCGTGAAATCCCGCGACTTCCGGTTGTCCTCGCCAATTCGCTCGAGCGTGTGCGCGAGGACATTGAGCTCGCTGGCCATTGCCGTTCCCATAATCAGCCGCTTGCTGGCATACAGGACATCGTCGAACGGTTCGTTATGCCCGGTGAGCTTGGCATAGACGCGGCGCATTCGACGCGCCTGCGCGACGTCGATGAAGACCCCGTTCAGATCGTTGAGAAAGTTGTAGCCGGTCGTTCCATGGACGCCCCAGCCCTGCGGCAATCGCTCGGAGCCGGACAGAATTTTTTCGGCGACCACGTACAAGGGGCGATCGGGGCGTCCGCTGGCACCCGCCGTAATGTCCATTCCGAGAGCACGCGCCGCCAGCGCCTGGAGCATGGAAAAGTATTTCCGCGGATCGAACAATCCGTCCGGGTGATCGATTCGTACGGCGTGCACCTTGCCTTCGGCAATCAATTGCGCCAGCAGTTGGTGGGTCGCGTCGAAGACTTCGTCGCGCTCGACACGCAGGCCGACCAGCGTGTTGATATCGAAAAAGCGCCGGTAGTTGATCTCGTGCGACGCGGTGCGCCAATAGGCGAGCCGGTAAGGTTGTGCCTCGAGCAGCTCGTGCAATGCATCGAAACTCGAGGACTGTCCGGCAATACCATTGATCTCTTCGATCGCACCCTCGATCGCCTTGCGCACCGCTGGTTCGTCGGACACCAGTCGCTCGAGCCGGGTCCGCGCGACTTCCTTCTCGCGATGGAGCTCCGCAATCTGATCGGGATTGGTCGTTGTATGTGGCGGCAGGTTCTGCAGCGACGTCACAATGCTGAGAAACTCGTTCAGTGACGGCGTTTCTTCCCCGAGCATTGCCTTCAGTCGACCGGCGGCGGCCGCATACACACGCGCGGCCTGCCGTGGGTTCACTGGCAGTTCCTGATCGAAGTAGTTCAGGACGAGTGAGCTGCCGGTGAATGCGATTCGCAACTCGCCGCGCTCGAGCACCCGCCCGTACTGATTGCCGAGAATCGGCAACAGGAGTTTCGCCTGCAGTTTCGCTTTGACCGGACGCCAGTCGATATCAAAGAACGCGGCTGCGGGAGAGCTCGGGCCGTTCTCGAGCACATCGCTCCACCAGGTATTGCGTCCGGTGCCGACGCCCATGTGGTTCGGAACGAAGTCGACGACGTGGCGCATGCCGTGTTGCGCGAGCGCCGCCGAGAACGCATCGTGAGCCTCCGTTCCGCCGACTTCCGGGTTGATCTCGTTGTGATTGCAGACGTCGTAGCCGTGCGTGCTTGCCGGCGCCGCGGTGAAATAGGGAGACGTGTAGCAGGCAGCGACGCCGAGACGCGCCAGGTACGGCACGATATCGCGGGCTGCGGTCAGAGGAAACGCGTGGTGGATCTGCAGCCGATATGTGCTGGTCGGAACGTAAAGTGGCTTGTCCGGCATTAGGTCCGCGTCACATTCGTTTCAGGATCACAGCCCCTGCGCGCTCGAACCGAATCGTGGGCACTGCGAGATCGACCATCGGTGGTCGCGGATCCGGCGCGAAGAGCGGATCCTCGGTCGTCAGGACCACACGCCAGGAAGAGTCCGATTTGTCGTGAGCGCTGGTAATCTGCCCAAGGTCAGCAGAGCCCGGCGTTCTGAATCGCGCGACAATCCAAAACACATCGTCTCCTTCCGCCCGCCGCATGGCAATGGTGTCGTCGTCGAGTGCCACGGCCTCCCCCTGAAGCTCCGAGCTTGCGCCGAGCGCCGGATGGTCGAGCCGCAGCGTCATCAGCGTGCGATACAGGTCGAGCGAGAAGGAGTGCGGAGGCAGGGTTCGTTCGTCCCATCGAAGACGGCTCGCTTCGAACGTCGAATGGGCTTGTGGATCCGGAATCGTCGCGGCACCAGTCGCCGTGGAGAATTCCGGAAATTCCGCGAACTCGCGACGACGGCCTTCGGTGACCTGCACACCGAGCGCGGGTTCGAGATCCGTGAAGAACTGAAATGGCGTGCTTGCGGCCCACTCCTGTCCCATGAAGATCAGCGGCGTCATGGGGACCGTGAGCAGCAGGACGCTTGCCGCGCGCCACGACTCGGGTGCGACGACATGGTTGAGCCGATCTCCCCGCGGGCGGTTGCCAATTTGATCGTGATTCTGGAGGCAGACAATGAACCGCTGCATGGGGATTGCAGAGGGATCGGTGCCTCGCGGTGCGTTTCGTCGCGGCGACGGTTGACCGGTGAACAACCAGCCGCGCTGAATCGTGGCCGCCAACTCGCTTGTCGTTCCTGCGAAATCGGCGTAGTAGCCGTGCCGGTCGCCGTGCAACAGTCGGCGCATCACATGGTGGAAGTCGTCGGCCCAGACACCGTCCAGTCCCCAACCACCGCGGGCCGGGTCGTCGACCATCGCTGCGAGATTACGATGATCTTCCGCATCGATAAACACACGACGCGATGTCGATGCGCGCACGTGGGCGGCAATCTCACGCAGAATCGCGCCATCATCTGCCTCGACCAGTGCGTGCGTTGCGTCCAGCCGCAAACCGTCGGCGTGATACTCGTCGATCCAGTGCACCGCGTTTTCGACCAGGTAATGGCGGACCATCGGTGAGCATGGACCGTCGAGATTGACGGCGTCCCCCCACGGCGTCGAGCGTCGGCTGGTGAAGTAGTCCTTGTTGAACTGGGTGAGGTATGCGCCTTCTGGCCCGAGATGGTTGTAGACAACGTCGAACACGACGGCGAGGCCGAGATGGTGCGCACGATCGACGAGTCGCCGGAGTTCGTCGGGATGGCCGTAGGCCCGTGAGGGCGCGAACAAACACACGCCGTCGTATCCCCAATTGCGCGAGCCGGCGAAATCAACCACCGGCATGATCTCGAGGACTGTTACGCCTGTATCGCGCACTGCCTCGAGCTTTGCGGTCGCGGCGGCGAAGGTTCCGTCAGGTGTAAATGTGCCGATATGCAATTCGTACAGAATCCGATCGCCGGCAGGCCGGTTGCGCCAGCGGTCATCGCTCCAGGTGAACGCAGACGGATCGATCACCTGCGACAGTCCGTGCACACCGTCCGGCTGAAAGCGTGAGGCGGGATCCGGACGGAGCTCGCCGTTGTCGACGCGATAACCGTAGCGATCGCCGGCGCTGGCGGCGACGATCGCGTCGAACACGCCTTGGGCGTCGCGTGCCATCTCATGACTGCCAGCCGCGCGGCCGTCTTGGAGCACCAGGGTCAGGCGGGATGCCGACGGTGCCCACACGCGGAACCGGACGCCCCAGCGCAGCGGCAATGCGCCGAATCTGTCGCCGATCATTGAGCTGGAAGACTCTGCGACGGCCTCTCCTGCCGGACCGTCATATTTGTGAATCACAGGTGGTCAGCGGTACACGTTCAACAAATCGAGAATGCCGCGCAAGGGAATGCGGGCCCACTCCGGTCGATTGTTCAGTTCGTAGTTCAGCTCGTACAACGCTTTCTCGAGGAGGAACAATCGCAGCAGTGCGTCGCGATCCTTCTCGGCCCGCGGAACAAAAAGCGACTCGGCCACGAGTGCGAAATACGTCCGCAGGAACGCAGTGGACACACCCAGTTGCCAAACCCGTGCCCATGCCTCGAGCCGTGACAATTCGGAACGCCGCGACGAGGCAAACGCGAACAGTCCTGCGTACGCGGCGTACCCAAAGGATCGAATCATACCGGCGACATCCTTGAGCGGTGACTGCTTGAGCCGCCGCTCTTCGAGCGGCCGAGTCGGTTCCCCTTCGAAATCGAGGATGAAGAAGTCTCCTTCAGACCAGAGGACCTGACCGAGGTGATAGTCGCCGTGCACGCGAATTTTCGAGACGACAAATTCCAGGGTCGGCGCGCACCGGATTCTTTCGAGGAGCGTATCCGAGGACTGCAGCAGCTCATCGGCTGACGACCGAACCTCATCAGTCAGATCGGCTCGCATCGTCATCAACACCCGCAGGGCATCCTGTGCGTCTTTGGTCGCACTGGCGGTCACCCGATCCATGTCGGCCCGGGTCAGCGGTTCAGGCATAAACGCCGCATCCGTCGACTCCCCGGCCAGCGCCCGATGCATCTCGGCGGTCCGTCGTCCTAGGATGGCCGCCGTGTCGACGTAGGCCGCCATCGCACCAATGACCTCGCCGGGCAGATCGTGCGCACTCGCCCACGCGCCGCCGGTCATTGCCGGCGCCGCCCGCTCGCCGATCTCTTCGTAGAAGCGGCCGACAGCCCCGAGCGCGTGCGTCCATCCGTCGCCCTGGCTTGGAACCAGCCGCTGCATCATCGCGAGGGTGCTGGGTTCAGCGCCGGGCGCAAGGTACTCGAATGAGCCGGCGATGGCGGGAACGCGGTCGAACCCGGCGCGCTCGGTAAGATGAAGACCGATTTCGAGGTCTGGATTTGTTCCAGGTTCCAATCGCCGAAACAGTTTCGCGATTAATTGATGACCGAATACGATCGAGGTATTGCTTTGTTCGACGCCCATGCGCGAGATGGCAAACCCGGAGCCGAGTCTCTTGCGCAGCTGCGGAAACGATCGCGATTGCGACGCGCGGATGGTGCCGCGTTTGGTCGCCATCTGCTCCTCGCGATCGAGTGTGTCGAGGACGGTTCGCGCATACGTGTCGTCCAGCCACGCGTCGAATAGAACTCCCTTGCGCGCACCGGCGACGTTGGCAAGGACGGCATGCGGAGATTGCTCGACCAGCGTTTTCGCATCGGCGGACGGGCGGATGGCCAGCGGCAGAAAATACTGATCGCGTCCTCCTTCCTCGAATTCAACGTCGACAATCGTGACAAACAGGGGCAGTGGACCTCTGCGAAGCAGACCCCAATCAACGAAGCGCGCCCGCCGTGAACGCCTGGATTTGCCGCCGAACCATCGCTGACGGCTTAGAAAGGGAAGCAGCAGATCGCGTTCGATGAGCGTGCGCACGTTCCCATCGAGAAGCGTTTCCCACGCCGCGCCGACGAACAACGCCGGTGCTTCTGGGACGTCGGTCGCGGTCTCAGGCGCGACGCGGGCCGTCATGGACGTCGGGGCTTGCTGGATTTTGAACCAGTAAAACGCGTACGGCCCGAGCGTGAGGAAGTACGGCTGATCGCCAATCTTCGGAAATTCCGTGAGGCCGAACATTTCCACCGGCGTCATCCCTTTGAACCGCGAGAGATCGAGCTCGACCGGCTGCACAGATCGCGCGAGATTGGCGACGCAAAGGACGGTTTCGTCGCCGTCGCGTCGGACATACGGAAGGATCTTGCGATTTTTTGCCGGCAGAAACTCAATCGTCCCCCGTCCGAAGACGGTCGTCTGCTTGCGCAGACCAATCATCCGCTTCATTCCGTTGAGCAGCGAAAACGGCGCACGCTCCTGCGCTTCCACGTTGAGCGCTTCGTAGCCGTAGACGGGATCCATGACCGGCGGGGCATAGAGTCGAGCCGGATCAGCACGTGAGAAGCCGCCATTGCGATCGCCGGTCCACTGCATTGGCGTTCGCACGCCATTTCGATCGCCAAGATAGATGTTGTCGCCCATCCCGATCTCGTCGCCGTAATAGATGATCGGCGTTCCGGGCATCGAGAACAGCAACGCATTCATCAGCTCGATCCGCCGTCGGCTGTTTTCGAGCAGCGGGGTAAGCCGGCGACGGATGCCGACGTTGATGCGCATCTGCGGATCGGCGGCATACGCCTGATACATGTAGTCGCGTTCTTCGTCGGTGACCATTTCGAGGGTCAACTCGTCATGGTTGCGCAGGAACATCGCCCACTGGCAGTTCTCGGGAATGTCGGGAGTCTGCCGGAGAATCTCGGTGATCGGATGCCGGTCCTCCTGGCGAATGCCCATGAACATGCGGGGCATGAGCGGGAAATGAAACGCCATATGGCATTCATCACCATCCCCGAAGTACGGCCGCACGTCGGCCGGCCATTGGTTGGCCTCGGCCAGCAACACGCGGCCGGCATACTTCTCGTCGAGCGCGGCGCGGATCTTCTTCAACACGACATGGGTCTCTTCGAGGTTTTCGCAGATCGTGCCTTCACGCTCGATGAGATATGGCACCGCGTCGAGTCGGAGTCCGTCGACGCCGCGGTCGAGCCAGAAGCGCATGACCTTGATCACGCGTTCGAGAACGATCGGATTGTCAAAGTTGAGGTCCGGCTGGTGATGGAAGAACCGGTGCCAGTAGTAGGCGTTCGCCGTGTCATCCCAGCTCCAGTTCGATGTCTCGGTGTCGGTAAAGATGATGCGCACGCCTTCGTATTTCTGTTTCGTGTCGCTCCAGACGTAGAAGTCGCGCTCGAGCGAACCGGCGGGCGCGCGTCGCGCCGCTTGAAACCACGGATGCTGATCCGAGGTGTGATTGATCACCAGTTCGGTGATGACGCGGAGTTGGCGGCGGTGCGCTTCTGTGATGAAACGATCGAAATCGTCCAGCGTCCCGTAATTCGGGTGAATGTTCTCGTAATCGGCAATGTCATACCCGTCGTCGCGGAGCGGTGACGGATAGAAAGGCAACAGCCACAGGCAGTTGATGCCGAGGCTCTGCAGGTAATCGAGCTTCTGTGTCAGTCCGGGAAAGTCGCCGACGCCGTCACCGTTGCTGTCGAAGAACGCGCGAACGTGAACTTCATAGATGACCGCGTCTTTGTACCAGAACGCTTCAGACATAGCTGGACGACGAGGGCAGCGGCGCGGGTAACTGGACGTGAAGGATATGCGCGACGCGATCCTGCGGATCGAGGCGGATGTAGTTCCATTCGCCGCGCCAGAAATACCGTTCCGTCGAGAGGAGGTCGACGACTTCGACGGTCGCGTGCGGCGTCAGTCCCCACGCGACGATGGGGAGTTGGACGAATCCGTGCTGCATGTTCACGGGATCCAGATTGAGGACGACGAGGATCAGATCGCGGCCGTCGACGGAGCGCTTGCTATACGCGAGCAGTTCGCCGTTGTCGGTACGATGAAACGAGAGCCCCCAGTCGTGCTGCAGTGCGGGATGCGCCCGTCTGATCGCGTTGATTTGACTGATGAACTCGGCGAGACTGTCCGCCCGTTTGTAGTCACGCACACGAATCTGGTATTTCTCGGAGTCGAGATATTCTTCGCTCCCGTGCCGCACCGGGACGTTCTCCGCGAGTTCGAATCCACTGTAAATTCCATATGCGGCGCCGAGCGTTGCGGCGAGCACCAGGCGTATCTGGAAGGCCGGGCGGCCACCTCGCTGCAGGTACGCGTGCAGGATGTCGGGCGTGTTGGCGAAGAGATTGGGACGAAGATACTCACGCACGGAAGTCCCGGTGAGTTCGGTGAAATACTCAACGATCTCTTCCTTCGTGTTCCGCCACGTGAAGTATGTGTAGGACTGTGAGAAGCCGATTTTCGCGAGGTACTTCATCACCTTTGGGCGGGTGAACGCTTCGGAAAGGAAAATCGTGTCGGGATACTGCCGCGTCAGTTCGGCAAGCGCCCATTCCCAGAAGCGGAACGGCTTGGTATGCGGATTGTCGACCCGGAATATCCTTACCCCGTGCTGAATCCAGAACTCGAAGATCCCCTTCAATTCGTGCCACAGCCCGCGCCAGTCGTCTGACTCGAAATTGAGCGGATAGATGTCCTGATATTTCTTCGGAGGATTCTCCGCGTACTTGATCGAACCGTCGGGCCGCTGGCGAAACCAGTCGGGGTGCTCCCGGACGTAGGGGTGATCCGGTGAGGTCTGGAACGCCACGTCCAGCGCGATCTCGAGACCCTGCGCGGCCGCGGCCGCCACGAACGTATCGAAGTCTTCGATCGTACCAAGACCCGGTTCGACCGCAGTATGCCCGCCCTCTTCGGATCCGATCGCCCACGGGCTTCCCGGATCGTTTGCCCCCGCAGCCAGGGTGTTGTTCGGGCCTTTCCGAAAGCTCCGTCCGATGGGATGAATCGGCGGGAGATAAAGCACGTCGAATCCCATTGCTGCCACATACGGAAGCATCTCGGCCGCTTCAGCGAAAGTCGCGCTTCGTGACGGGTCGGTTCCCGCGGAGCGGGGAAACATCTCATACCACGCGCCGAAGCGTGCGCGCTCGCGATCGACGACGACGGGAAGAATGCGATCGTATCGGGCTGCGTGATTCCGGTCGGGGCGGGCGGCCATGAAGGTGGCGAGGTCGTCACTCAATGCGGCCGCCATGCGCGCGGCCAGATCGTCGCCGTTTTGCAATATGTCAAGCGTCTCGAGCACCGGCTCGCCGGATTTCGCGTCTGCCGCTCGATCGACTGCGACGGCGACCAGCGCGGCCCCCTCGACCAACTCGAGCGAGACGTCTTGTCCGGCACCTGCTTTCTTCGACAGATCCTGGCGCCAGCTGGCGAAGCGATCCACCCACGCCTCAACCGTGTACTCGTAACGGCCGAGGGTGTCGACGCGGAAAGCTCCTTGCCAGCGATCGTTGTCAAGAGGACGCATCGGCGCTTCCCGCCACTGCTGGTCGCCAACTTTACGGAACAGCACGACGGCAGCAACCGCATCATGACCATCGGCAAGCACGTCAGCCTGGACGATGACTTCTTCACCGACCGTTCTCTTGACAGGGAATCGCCCGTCGTCGACCTGAGGTTCGACACCTTCGATCACGACGCGACGCAGAAGTTGCGCATCGAGCTGTGATGGCGGCCTGGCCGAAGCGACTTGCGGCGCAACTGATTCACTCATCACAAATCAACAATCAGCAATCACAATCAACAATCAGCAATCCAAAAAATCAGCAATCAGCAATCAGCAATCCACAATTTCAGTACACTCCCATGGGTCCCCAGTCCTCGGCCCGCCGGAGATCGTCCTTTCGACAATTCAACTTCAGTACCGCCATCGAACGCGGCAGGAGCTCGTAGCGGCCGCCGGCACGCAGGCGGCGCGGCGGTGCCCATGGGTCGGCGGTATCGAGCAGCGTCTCCCACCGCTCTTCGGGAGCAGTTTCGGGCAGCGTGAATGCGATCGCCTGATCGCCGGCGTTCAGCATCAACAGCAGCGTGTCGCCAATAATCCGCGCGCCGCGCTCGTCGACCTCGTGGATCGCATCACCGTTGAGACGAACGCCAAGGCATCGCACGTCGGGCGAGCTCCACGTGGTGTCGGTCATCTCGCGGCCGGATGGATCGAGCCACGCGATGTCGACCACCTCTGCGCCGCGGATGCGTCGTCCCTGGAAAAACTTTCGCCGTCTCAGGACCGGATGTTCTTTCCACACGCGGATGACGCGGCGGGTGAAATCAAGAAAGTCGCGGCGCTCCGGGGTGTGTTCCCAGGGCGTCCAGCTGATTTCGCTGTCTTGACAGTAGGCGTTGTTGTTGCCGAGCTGCGTGCGTCCGAGCTCGTCGCCGCCACTGATCATCGGCACGCCGATCGACAGCAACAGCGTCGCGATAATGTTTCGCCGCTGACGCTCGCGCAGCTCGAGAATTCGGCGATCGCTGGTCGGGCCTTCGGCGCCGGAGTTCCAGCTCAGATTGTGATTCTCGCCGTCGTTGTTGTCTTCGCCGTTCGCCTCGTTGTGCTTGTGGTTGTAGCTCACGAGATCGGCGAGCGTGAAACCGTCGTGCGCAGTGACGAAGTTGATGCTGGCGTACGGCCGGCGCCCGCTCTGCTCGTAGAGATCGCTGCTGCCGGAAAGACGGGTCGCGAGTTCAGAAACGCCGCCGCCATCGCCGCGCCAGAAGCGTCGCACGGCGTCGCGGTACTTGCCGTTCCACTCCGTCCACTTCGCCGGGAAGTTGCCGACCTGATATCCGCCTTCGCCGAGATCCCACGGTTCGGCGATCAGCTTCACCTGCGACAAGACCGGATCCTGATGAATGATGTCGAAGAACGCACCCAGTTTGTCGACCGCATGCAACTCACGAGCCAGTGCACTCGCGAGATCAAACCGGAATCCGTCCACGTGCATTTCGTTGACCCAGTAGCGCAGGCTGTCCATGATCAGCTGCAAAACACGAGGATTCCGCATGTTCAAGGTGTTGCCGCAGCCGGTGAAGTCCTGGTAGAAGCGCGGTTGATTCGGTTGCAGCCGGTAATACGAGGTGTTGTCGATGCCGCGAAGCGACAGCGTCGGACCCGAGTAGTTTCCTTCTGCGCTGTGGTTGTAGACGACGTCGAGGATGACTTCGAGATTGGCTGAGTGCAGCGCCCGCACCATCATCTTGAATTCTCGAACGGCATCCTGCGGTGATGCCGACGTCGCGTACCGTATTTCCGGAGCAAAGTAGGCGAGCGTGTTGTAGCCCCAATAATTGGTCAGGCCGCGCGTGACCAGATGCCAGTCGTTGAGATGGTGATGCACCGGCATCAGTTCGACGGCGGTCACGCCAAGCGTCGTGAGATGTCGAATCGCCGGTTCGGACGCGAGGCCGAGGTACGTGCCGCGAAGCGAGTCCGGAATGTGAGGATTCAGCTTCGAGAAGCCTTTGACGTGCAGTTCGTAGATGAGCGTTTCGTGCCACGGCGTGCGCAGCGGCCGATCGTTGCCCCAGGTGAACGCCGTATCGATAACCGCGGCAAGCGGTGCAAATGGTGCGCTGTCGCGGTCGTCGAACGTCGTGTCGTCCTGCCCGTACCGGAACCCGAATAACGATTCATCCCATCGCAGCGCGCGGCCGACAACCTTCGTGTAGGGATCAAGCACAAGCTTGTTGGGATTGAAGCGATACCCCATGTGCGGGGCAAACGGACCATGGACGCGATATCCATAGAGCTGCCCCGGCCGCACGTCCGGCAGATACCCGTGCCACACCATGTCGGTGTGTTCAGGCAGGGGAATCGTCACTGACTCCACTTCGGCGTCCGGCGAATCGAAGAGACACAACTCGACTCGTGTCGCGTGCTCCGAGAAAATCGCGAAGTTGACGCCGACGCCGTCCCAGGTCGCGCCGAGCGGAGACGGCGCACCGGGCCATACGCGCATATTCCTGGTAGGCACAGAAGGAGTTAGGTACCACGTTCTTGCCTGCCGTTGCAATCCAACCGTCGCCGTCGGCCCGCAGCGAAGCGACGGTTGTCTCGCCGAAGCGCCCACAACGAACGCCGCGAAGGCGGAGCGTTCAGAACAGCCGGAACTGCGAGAGCAGCCACACGGCCAACATGACAGGAATCACCGTCACGGCGATGAGAACGCCGACGATGGAAAGGACGAAGATCCAGTCTCCTCTGGAGGGTTTTGAGTCTGGATGCGCGTAGCGCTCGAGCAGCGCGAGGTTTCGAACGTTTGCCTTCCATCCAAAATCAAAGAAGTCGCCGACAACGGGTACGAAGCCGATCAGCAGATCAATGACGGCGTTGATCAGCATTCGCAGCTGAATGACGCGCGGAATGCGCATTCGCACGCCGTGCAGGAGCAACAATGCCGCGAACAACGGCGTCGTCAGGTCACCGAACCCTGGAATGAGGCCGAGGATGGGATCCAGTCCGAAACTGAGATTGGTCCCCGGCACGCGGAATGCGCTGTCGAGAAGAACGCTCCATTTGCGAAGCGCCGCAAGCGTTCGCGCACGCGACTCATGCATGATTACTCGCCAAGAAGTTCGCCAACCGATTGCAAGTCTTCGATGTGGTCGCAGATCGCTTTGATCATCATCAGCATCGGCACGGCAAGGACCGTGCCCCAGATGCCCCAGATCCAACTCCAGAAGAGAAGACCGATAAAGATTGCGACGGGATTCATTTGTGCCGCGCGGCTCATCAGCATCGGCGTCAGCAAGAACCCTTCGAGGCTGGTGATGGCGAAGGCGACGCCGCTTACGTAGCCCGCTCTCAGCAGACTGTCGAACTGCATGAACGAGACGACGCCGAGACCGGCGCTGACGAGAATCGGTCCGAGGTAGGGGATGCTATTGAAGACACCGGCGAGGAGGCCCCAGACGACTGGATGATCGACGCCCAGCCACCATAGCGCGATGGCGGTCGCAACGGCGACGAGGAAACTCGTGAACACTTGCACCCGCATGAAGCTCTCGATCTGCAGGTTGATGTCATCGAGGATCTGCACGGTGATTTTCTTTTCGGAGAGGGTCGTCCCACCTATCTTGACCAGTTTCCGTTTGTAGAGATCGCCGGTGACGAGAAAAAAGTAGACGAGAAACAGGACGATGACGAATTGTGCGGAGAAGCCGAGCAGCCCGACGCTGCCCGACCACAGATAGTCGCTCGGTCGAAACGGCCGAACGACCTCGACCTGCTGAACTCCGGCCGATCGCCCGCCCGCAGGCTGGGCGGGTGCGGATGTCGCGGCTTCCTGCGCCGCCCGATCGATCTCTGTGGCAGCGCGCTGAACCTTCTCGAGTGCCCCGCCATTCGTGCGCCGGTGCAAGCGCACCTGTTCGCGGATGCGCTGCGCCGCGGTCGGGATGTCGCTGACGATGGCCATCGCCTGGTCGGTCAGCGTGTAGATTCCAAGGCCAATACCTCCCACCAGCAACGCCACAGCCACGCCGGCGCCCACCGCCCGTGGGATGCGAAGCCGTTGCAGCCCGGCAACAAACGGTGCAAGCCCGTAGCTGATGAGAATTCCGAGAACGATAGGGACGAGGACGGACTGGGCGTACTGGAGGACGAGCATGACCGCGAGCGCCGCGATCACGGTCAGCGCGAGATTGCGGACGACAATGATGGGCTTGGCTTCGACAACGACCTCACCAGCGCCAGCAGCGGAGTCGGGTGCGGCCACCACGACCGCACTCGGCTGCTTCGACGGCAGTACGTGGTTGGGCTGGGCTTCCCCCTTTTCAGGTGGGGGTGAAATTTGTTCTGCAGTAGATTGACTCGTCGGTCGCATGAACGTCTCCGATTTCCAGTTCCATTTACCGGATGAACTGATTGCGCAGCACGCGAGCGAGCGTGGCGCATCTCGGCTGTTCCTCCTCGACCGCGCGACGCGGACTCACCGTCACACGACCATTGCTGAGTTGTCTTCAATACTCGTACCGGGGGATGTGCTCGTCCTGAACAACACACGCGTGATTGCCGCGCGGCTGCTCGGCCATCGCATCCCGAGTGGCGGCGCCGTCGAGTGTCTATTGCTGGGGCGGACCCATACAGATGAGCCCATGTCCAGTTCCACCATAAGCACGGCAGCGACGCACGGCAGTGCACTTGCCGCCGGGTTGCGGATTGCCGACGCACTGGTGCATCCAGGGCAAAAGCTCAAACCAGGATCCCTCGTGCGCTTCGAAGGAGAGGAAGGAGTGCTTGTCGGCGAGATCGTTGCGCGCCACTTTCATGGCCGGCGGACGATTCGGCTCTGGGTCGAGGGAGGCGGAGATGTTGACGCGCTCGTCGACGCGCTCGGCCACGTTCCGCTGCCTCCTTACATCAAACGCGGGGACACGAGCGAGGATCGCGAGCGGTACCAGACGGTGTACGCGCGGGTGCCCGGTTCGGTTGCCGCGCCGACCGCCGGCCTCCACTTCACACCGGCGATGCTGTCGGCACTCGACGAGCGAGGCGTCGAGCGTGTTGAGATCACGCTCCACGTGGGGTATGGAACGTTCAAGCCGGTGCGCGCGACCCGCGTCGAAGATCACGTCGTCGATCCCGAGCACTATGAGATTTCGATCGACGCAGCCGCCGCACTGGCGCGCGCGAAACGGGATCGTCGCCGTGTCATTGCCGTGGGCACTACCACCACGCGTGCGCTCGAGGATGCCGCCATCCGCGGCGACGGGCAGGCGCGAGCCGGAAGTGCAACGGCCTCATTGTTCATTTATCCAGGTCACCGCTTTCAAACGATCGATGGTCTGCTGACGAACTTTCATCTCCCTGCGTCATCGTTGCTGATGCTGGTGTCCGCGTTCGCGGGAAGGGAGAGGATTCTCGACGCGTATCGCGAGGCGGTCGAGCAACGATATCGGTTCTACAGCTATGGAGATGCGATGTTGATCCTGTGACCCTGTGTAGCGGTCGGCGGTTGTTTGGTCTTGACGAAGCAGAACGGCGTCTCGATGAACCGGCGCGAGCGAAGGAGCGATCTCAACGATACCTTGCGGACCGAAGCGCGGTCGAAGAGGCTGAAGTTCTGCGGACTCAGCCCCGCGTGCCACGCTCGAAGAATCTGGGGATCCCGCCAGTCCCACAGCCTTTCATGATGCCGGTCCACATCGTCCGGAGACGTGTTCCAGGGATCGCTGAAGAACGCCCCCGTTCCCGAGACGACGAGCGACCAGCCGAGCGCCAGCGCGCAAGCCGCACGCCGCAGACGGCTTCGGAGAATCGTCTCGAGGGCGATGGCGGCAGACGGCGTTAGCAGGACGAGCACGTCCAGAAGGTACCGTGGCCCGAAGGTGTGACCGCCCCACCACACGCTGTACGCCGCGTAGACGCAGAACTCCACGACGGCGGCGGCGCCCAGCCATCCGATGCCTCGATCGCGGGACGCCGGCGTGCCCGTCACCATGCCAGCGAGAGCAATCAGCACAACGGGGCTGTAGATGAAGAGTCCGCGGCTCGGTGACACGAGCAGGCCGGCCGCTCCAATCCAGGGCGCCGCGCTGACGGATCCGGTCACAGCATGAATCGTCGGGTGAAGGCTCTCGAGCTGCGGAACCGCACCGAGCGGGTTTCCAAACCAGTACTGTTGGAGTGCGGCAAGTGCCAGGACGGCTGCCGCGACGAAAGCGGCGGGAGGAAGCGCGGCGCGCCATCCAACGCGTCGCAGCAGTCCGGCCAGGAGCACGAACGCGATCGGGACCGTCTGGAGACGGGCCGTTGCGGCAATCGCCAGTCCCGCCGCTCCCAACCAGCGGGGTAACGCGCGGAGCTCCGCCGCCGGGCGCGTCCAGGCGAACACCGTCAGCGCCAGGCCGAGAGCGACCGACTCATGCTGTCCCAGCGTGCGGCTGACCATTCCCCAGTAGTTCGTGCCCAGGCCGAGTCCGATCGCCACCCACCATGCAGTCGACGTTCGTGTCATCGCCTGCAGCGTGAGAAACACCATGACCACCGCGCCTGCGGTCATGAGCGACGCCGTGAGCGCTGCGACGAGGTTGGCGGCGAGCGGTGCTTCGAGGTCGACTCGAAAGGCCTTCGTCAGTATCCACGCGGTGACACCGCCAAACAGTATCGGCACCGGCGAATACGCGGAGCGGTAGTGACCGGAGCGATCGCGCGCAAAGGCAGACCGCTCGGCGTACTGCGGCACGCGCTGGATCAACGGGTCCAGCGTCATCGAGCCGCGCTCGGCGACGGCCAGCGCGGCGAACTTCGCGGGCTGAGAGTCGTAGCTCCCGATCTCGCGTCCGTTGCTGTTGTAGATGGCGACGAGGCTGAGGAAGAAGAGCGCGGTTTGCCAGCTCGCCGCCAACGGCCGTCCCATCAAGGCCGGAGGATACCACGGGCCCTGCGGCGGCTCGCGGAGGCCGCCGAGGTCACTTGAGCGATGGAGGCGGCGAAGGCAGCGATGCGTCGTACAGCTGCCCGCCGGGTTCCGTTCCACGCCGCTCGACGGCGGCGTGCTCGTCCCGGAGACGATCGAGGAGCCAGCTCGCTCCGGTCGCGTACACGCGAAACGCCCGCTGACGCTGGACGAACGCGTCGAACGGCTCGACCGGGAGCGGCACCCAATGCGAAAGCGCGAGGTAGCCACGATCGATCATGTCGGATCCGCGATAGCGGCGGGCGGATGCCGGATCGGCAAGGTAGACGAGGCGCGGCTTCAGTGAGGGCGGCGCGTAGTACCAGAGCTGCAGGTACCACAGCTCGCTCGACGACACCGTCGGTCCGGGCATCTGAAGTGACTTCAGCAAGAGCGGCCGCGTGTCGACTGGATTCTGGAAACGGGGGACGGGAAAGAGCTGCGCCAGCGACGAGACGTAAACGCCAGCCAGCGCGATGAGGAGCACGATCTCGCAGATGGGCGCTCGGCGCGCCAGGCGTCCGACGGCCAGCGGAACGATCACGCCCACGCCGGCCACCGTCGACAGCCCATAGCGCGGTACGAACGCGCCGGTCGCAAAAACGGCGAGCAGCACGCCGAACAGCGGGAGCAGCAGACACGCGATCGCTGCCGCCACTTCGTGCGGAGCTGCCGTGACGCTCGAAGCCCTCGGCGTGAACGATCGAAACCGTGCGATCACGATCAGGATCGCGATCGCGGCGATCGGCCACCTGAAGGTGTCGGCCAGAGTGCCAAATAGGAATTGGTAGGCCGCGGGAATGTCGCCGATCGACGGCCGGCTCCAGAAGCTCGGTGACTGCTCCGCCGACAGTCGAATCAAAGGATACAGCGGAAGCGCGGCGGCGAGCGATGCGGCGACGACCGCCCACAGGACTCCGTCGATTCGCCGCGCGCGCACCGAGCGGACGACCTCGCCGATGCCAATCGGCACGTAGACCAGCGCGGCGAAGTAGTGGTTCCACAATCCCGCCGACAGAGAGAGGCCGAGGATCAGCAGATTGCGTCTGCGCCGGCGCCCGGCGGCCGCTTCGCTCCACGCCATCCATGCCAGGGCCGTCAGGCCCATCATCAGTCCGTAGGGCCGTGCCTCGTACGAGTAGCGATACGCCGCGGTGAAGAATGGAATGCAGGCGCCGGCGAGCGCCAAAGTGGCGTTGCTGCGTTTGAACACCATGGTGAAGACGGCGAGCGTCATGGTTAGCGATCCCACCATCGCTGGAATGCGAGCCGTGACGTGTCCGACGCCCACGACCGACAGCACGACGCGCGTGGCGAAAGCGTTCAAGGGCGGCGCGAGATCCGGTCCGTCGTGCAGCGCGGCCCAGTGCGCCGACAGCGTGGGAAGCCTGGCCAGCAGGACCGTGTAGATCTCGTCGTGCCAGAATGGTTTTGCTGCTGCGCGAACTACGAGCGGCCCGACGAACAGGATGGTGTAGATCAGCAGAACCGGGAGTCGGTGGCGTCCGAGAAATCCGGCCAGAGACTCGGCCGTCTGGCCACCTGTCACGCGCCGGAGGTTATCACAATGGACGATGGGAAACATTAGGGCCGTTCCGCGGGCGAACCCGAGTCTGCGAACATCGTCCTGCGCTATCCTCAGTGGGTGAAATTCCCGTACGAAGAATTCGACCTGTCCGGCATTCATACCTACCCGCTCGGATCGAGAAAGAGCAAGGCGAACGCCGCGGATTTTGCGCGTCCGTATCGTCCCGGCGGCGGCATCCCCGCGTACCTTGAATCCTTGCCTCGGATTCTTGCCGCGGCTGACTTCACCGCGGTTGTGTCGGCGATTCGCGCGGCACGTGAAGGGAATCGCGGAATCATCTGGGGCTTCGGCGCGCATGTGATCAAGACCGGCCTTGGACCGATCGTGATCGATTTGATGGAGCGCGGTTTTGTTTCGGCCCTTGCCACCAACGGTGCCGGGGTCATTCACGATTTCGAGTTGGCGATCGCGGCCAGCACGTCGGAGGATGTCGACGAGGCACTCGGGCCGGGGCGGTTTGGTATGGCAGAGGAGACGGGCGAGCTGCTCAATGCCGCGATCAACGATGGCGTGAAGCAGGGTCTCGGACTCGGGCAATCCGTCGCCCGGCGTCTCCGCGAATTGTCGCCGGCGCATGCGCATCTCAGCGTGCTCGCCGCGGCTGATCGCCTTCAGATTCCGATCACCGTTCATGTCGCGATCGGTACCGACATTATTCACATGCATCCGCGCGCGTCGGGCGCATCGCTCGGTGAAGGGAGCCTGCGCGATTTCAGGTATCTCGTCGCGAGCGTCGCCCGGCTTGCCGGCGGCGTCTATCTCAATTGCGGATCCGCTGTCGTACTGCCGGAAGTGTTTTTGAAGGCGGTCGCGATCGCGCGGAATCAGGGAACGTCGCTCGATGGGCTGACGACCGTCAATCTTGATTTCACGCGCCTCTACCGGCCACAAACGAATGTCGTCTCGCGCCCCGTGCTCGGAATCGGCAAGGGCTACTCGCTTGTCGGCCATCACGAAATCATGATTCCGCTTCTCGCCGCGGCCCTCGTCGACGCACCGTGAGACCGACGGGGTGCTCAGGGCGAGGCAAGGCGGGTGCGGAAGAAGACGCGAGCGTGGGCGTCCGAGGGGCGAAGCCTCTCGGGTGTTAGAATAGAAGGTTCCGGCGGTGTAGCTCAGTTGGTTAGAGCATGCGGCTCATATCCGCAGTGTCCGGGGTTCAAGTCCCTGCACCGCCACCACTTTCACCAATTGCCATGACGCTCGCCGAGCGCGTCCGGCGCACGATTCAGAAGCACGCCTTGATGGGTGCCGGCGATCGTGTGCTCGTCGCCCTGTCGGGCGGTCCTGATTCGGTCGCGCTGCTCCATCTGCTCCTGGATCTGCAGCGTGAGGGCGACCTCAACGTCCGCGGCGTCGCGCACTTCCATCACCGGCTTCGTGGCGCGGATGCGGACGGCGACGAGGCGTTCTGCCGCGACCTGGCGGCGTCGCTGGGGCTGCCGATCGAGGTCGGTCGCGCGGACGTGCGTCAGGCTGCGCGCGACGCAGGCCGGTCGATCGAAGACATGGCGCGTGAGTTGCGTTACCGGTTTCTGCAAGCTGCGGCCGATCGACTCGGTGCTGATGTGATTGCCGTGGGCCACACCCTCGACGATCAGGCCGAAACCTTCTTGCTTCGGCTCATGCGCGGCAGCGGCTCGCGAGGGCTTTCGGCAATTCGCCCGCGGGCGGGGACGGTCGTCCGGCCGCTCCTCGGGATCGCGCGAGCGGAACTTCGTGAGTTCTCGCGCGACCGAGGGCTGGTCTGGCGCGAGGATCCAAGCAACCAGGATGTGACGATCCCTCGCAATCGTGTTCGGCACGAGCTCATCCCCTATCTGGAGCGCGAGTTCAACCCGGATATTACGCATGTGCTCGCGCGCGCGGCGTCGTTGGCGCGTGCGGATGAGGCCCGATTGCAGCAGGAAGCAATCGATCTGGCGAGTACGATCGTCTTAACTACAACAGGCGGAAAAACTGAGATTGACGCCATCGCGCTGAGGTCGCTCGATCCGGCGCTTTCGTCGCGAATCGTGCTGCATGCGCTGACCATGTCATCGCACGGACGATTCGTCGGGTTTGAGCATGTCGACGAGGTGCTCCTGTTGGCCGGCGCGGCCGACGGAGCGTCGGTCGATCTCCCCGGCCAGCGGGCGACCCGGCGCGGCGGCGTCATCGTCCTCGGTCCGCCAGCAGTGAGGACCCGGGGCGGCGATCGCGGCCAGCCGAACTCTTTCCGGTTTCCGCTGTCTATTCCTGGTGAGGTCACGCTCGATAATCAGGGGTGGGCGGTTTCGGCTCACCGATTGGATTCCGTCGAGGGGCGAGCCGGATTCGGCCCGGCGCGGGGGCTGGAAGTGGCGATTGCCGCTGACCCTGTTTCGCTGCCGCTGGCAATCCGATCGCGCCGGCGAGGCGATCGCTTCCGGCCGCTCGGGATGGGGCACCGGAAAAAGCTGCAGGATTTCCTGGTGGATCGCAAAATTCCCAGGGAAATCAGGGATTCGCTGCCACTCGTCGTCGATGGCGAGGACCGGATCGTGTGGGTCGTCGGGGAGTCAGTGGCCGAGGATTTTCGGGTCACGGAGCCCTCGCGAGGCATGTTACTCTTGAAAGCAAGGCGGTTAGGAGGCCCAGGTTGAACTCGACCCTAAAGAGCTTGTTATTCTGGATGGTCCTCGTCGTGGTCGGGGTCCTGATCTGGAATTTCTCGAATGCCTTTGCCGGCAAGTCTGAGAATGCGATGGCGTTCTCCGAGTTCCTTGCGAAGGTCGACGACAACCAGGTTCAGTCGGTGGTCATGGTCGGCCACGAGATCACCGGGGAACTCAAAACCAGCAACCTCGGTAACGGACGCGATAAGTTCCGCACCTACGCACCCGAGTATCCGGACCTCACCAAGAAGCTCCACGAAAAGGGCGTATCGATTCAGGCGAAGCCGGAAACGACGAGCCCCTGGGCCACACTCCTGTACTCCTGGGCGCCAATCCTGCTGATGATTGGTTTCTGGATCTTCATCATGCGGCAGATGCAGAGCGGAGGAAACAAAGCCCTCTCGTTTGGCAAGAGCCGCGCGAAGCTCTCGTCGAGTTCCCAGAAGAAGGTCACGTTCAAAGACGTTTCGGGCGTTGACGAGGCAAAGGAAGAACTCCAGGAAATCATCGAGTTCCTCAAGGAGCCGCAGAAATTCCAGAAGCTCGGCGGACGCATTCCCAAGGGCGTTCTCCTGATGGGACCGCCGGGGACCGGCAAGACTCTTCTCGCGCGCGCCGTCGCCGGCGAAGCAAACGTTCCGTTCTTTTCGATCAGCGGTTCTGATTTCGTCGAGATGTTCGTCGGCGTCGGCGCATCGCGCGTCCGCGATCTTTTTGAACAGGGGAAGAAGAACGCCCCCTGCATCGTGTTCATCGACGAGATCGATGCCGTTGGGCGCCATCGTGGCGCCGGCCTCGGCGGCGGACACGACGAACGCGAGCAGACGCTGAACCAATTGCTCGTCGAGATGGACGGCTTCGAGTCCAACGAAGGCGTCATTCTCGTGGCCGCGACGAATCGCCCAGACGTTCTCGATCCCGCGCTTCTGCGTCCCGGCCGGTTCGATCGCCGCATCGTCGTCAATCGTCCCGACGTGAAGGGACGCGAGGGGATCCTCGCCGTCCACACGAAGAAGATTCCGCTCGCCGACGATGTGAACATCCACGTGCTGGCGCGCGGCTCATCAGGGTTTTCCGGGGCCGATCTGGCGAACCTCGTGAACGAGGCGGCATTGAACGCCGCGCGGTACAACCAGAAGGTCGTTCGCATGCTCGACTTCGAGTTTGCGAAGGACAAAGTGATGATGGGATCGGAACGCCGGTCCATGATCATCAACGACGAAGAAAAGAAGGTCACGGCGGTTCACGAAGCCGGCCATGCGCTGCTGGCAGTGCTGTTGCCGCACGCGGATCCGGTGCACAAGGTGACGATCATCCCGCGCGGTATGGCGCTCGGTGTCACGATGCAGCTGCCGGTCGAGGACAAGCACAACTACACGCGCGAGTATCTCAACGATCAAATCGCGATCCTGCTCGGCGGCCGCATCGCCGAAGAGATCACGATGGACGGCATGACCACCGGCGCCGGCAACGATCTCGAGCGCTCGACCGAAATGGCGCGCAAGATGGTCTGCGAGTGGGGCATGAGCGACGCCATGGGTCCGCTGACGTTCGGCAAGAAGGAAGAGCAGATCTTCCTCGGCCGCGAGATCGCGCAGCACCAGGACTACAGCGAAGATACGGCCATCCGGATCGATCACGAGATCAAGCGGTTCGTGACCAGCAACTACGAGCGCGCCCGCGCCCTGCTCGAGCAGCACAAGCCGGCGTTGCTCCGCATCGCCGAAGAGTTGCTGGCGCGCGAAGTGCTCGACGCCGAACAGGTCCGACGGATCGTCGCCGGCGAGCCGCTCGAGGAACACACGCCGCGTAACCCCGTCCCGGCACCCGAGGACGGCTCGAAGCGTCCGGCAAAGGAGCGGCCATCGATCGTGGCGCCGCTCCCACCGCGCCCGCTGCCGCAGGAATAAGGTAAAAGCCTTTTGCCTTGAAAGAGCGCACCCGCTACGAAGTGCCGCTGCCAAATCGTGCGGCACTTTCATTGGGTGCGCGTACGCTCGTGATGGGCGTCATCAACGTCACCCCTGATTCATTCTCAGACGGCGGTGTCCGGTTCGATCCATCCCGCGCGGTGGAGGATGGATTGCGGATGATGTCCGAAGGTGCGGACATCCTCGACGTCGGCGGTGAATCGACAAGGCCGGGCGCCGAGGAGCTCGATGCACAGGAGGAACTGCGTCGCGTGCTGCCGGTTATCGAACCGCTGGCCGCAGGCGGCGCGGTTGTCTCTGTCGATACCTACAAGGCGGTGGTGGCGCGCGAAGCGGTCGCACGCGGCGCGACAATCGTCAACGATGTCAGCGGCTTTCTCTTCGATCCGGATCTGCCGGGCGTTGCGGCTGAACTCGGAGCCGCCGTCGTGCTGATGCACAATCGCGGGCGTTCACGTGAGATGTATCGCGACGCGAATTACATCGACGTTGCCGCCGAAGTCACGCGCGAGCTCGAAGGCGCAATCGCGCGCGCATGCGACGCCGGCGTTCGACGCGAGGCGATCATTGTCGATCCGGGCCTCGGGTTTGCGAAGCGGGCGGAACACTCGTATGAGGTCCTCGCGAGACTCGATGTGCTGCACGCCTTGGATCGCCCGATCCTCTGCGGTCCGTCACGCAAGTCGTTTCTGACCGCTGCCGTCGGCAAAAGAGTCCCGGTCGAGCGGGAGTGGGCCACCGCTGCCGCGATCGCGGCGAGCGTGTTCTCGGGCGCACACATTGTGCGAGTCCACCGCGTCGCCGAAATGGTTGACGTCGTCAAAGTCGCGGACCGAATCCGAGCCGCCGCGGTCGCCAATCCCTCCGTGTGATGATCTGACGCCGTCATTCGGCCCTCCATCAGATAAGCTATCCCCTGCATGGTCGACTTTTTTGGCAGCATTCTGCGCCGCCCGCCGATGGGCTGGTGGGATCTTGTCGACATTGCGATCGTCTCGTTCCTCATTTACGAGTTTCTCAAACTCATTCGCGGAACCCGGGCGGTTCAGATGGGAGTCGGAACGCTGCTCATCGTCGCGCTGTTTTACGTCTCGCGACTCGCGCCGCTGCAAACCGTCAACTGGTTGATCCGCAACGCGCTGCTCTACGTCGCCTTCGCCGCCATTGTGATCTTCCAGTCGGACATCCGCCGGGCACTCGCGCACTTCGGCCAGGCGCCGTTCTTCCGGTATTTCAACCGGCAGGAAGCAGCGGACGAAACGATCGAAGAAATTGTCGTCGCCGCGACGATGCTGTCGTCGCAGAAGGTCGGAGCCATCATTGCGGTCGAGCGTGAAATCGGGTTGCGGAACTACATCGAAAGCGGAATTCCGCTCGACGCCACGCTGACCTACGATCTGCTCGTGACGATTTTTCAGCCGGGATCGCCGCTGCACGACGGCGCCGTCATCCTCCAGGAGAACCGGGTAGCGGCGGCCGCCTGTTTTCTGCCGCTCACGGTCAATCCGCGCGTGGGCCGCGAGCTTGGGACGAGGCATCGCGCGGCGATTGGTTTGACGGAAGAAGGTGATGCCGTCGCCGTGATTGTGTCCGAGGAGACCGGATACATCTCGGTCGCAATCGACGGCCGCATCGATCGGCGTCTCAGTCCGGACGAACTTCGCGAGCGTCTCCGGTCGCTGGTGACGATGCGTAAATCCCGAAGGCAAGTGGGTGGCCGGTCGCTTGATGTCTGATCCAGCCACGAAGGAGCCAGCGCTGGCAGGCGCTGGGGGCAGGGCCCCAGCGCAAATAAGCAAATGAACTACTCCCCGTTCCGCCACCTTGGCTTGAAGCTGATGGCCGTCGCCTTGGCCGCGTTGCTGTGGCTGATCGTCGCCGGCGATCATCTTGTCGAGCGCAGCCTGCGGGTGCCGCTTGAATACCGGAACATTCCTCCGGAGCTCGAGCTGGTCGGCGACCCGCCGACGGAAGTCGATGTTCGGCTCCGCGGATCCTCTGCTGTCCTGGGACGTCTGGAAGCCAGAGACGTTGTGGCGGTGCTCGACCTGGCGTCGGCGCGCCCAGGCTCGCGGATGTTTCACCTGCGCAGCGACGAAGTGCGTGCGCCGTATGGAGTGGAGGTGGCGCAGGTGATTCCCGGAACACTTGCCGTCGATTTGGAGAAATCCGGGCATCGCACGGTGCCGGTGGTGCCGGCACTGGACGGCGAGCCGGCGCCGGGATTTGTCATCGGCCGCGTGACATCGGACCCTCCAACCGTCGAGGTGGCGGGACCAGAGAGTCGACTCAAACAGCTGACCGGCGCGACGACAGAACCAGTAGAGGTCACCGGGAGCCGCGCGCGGATCCGCGATGTGGTCACCGTCGGCATGACCGACTCGGCGGTCCGGCTGGTCCAGCCGCAGAACGCGACGATTACCGTCGATGTTGTGCCGGCACCGGTGGAGCTGGAACTTGCGGGCGTGCCAATCCGGTGGCGCAACCTGCAAACGGGCCTGAGTGCCACGATCCGGCCCGTGCTCGCGCGCGTGACCGCTCGCGGACGGCGAGAGGCGCTGGCTGATCTCCGAGCCGGGTCGATCGATGCCTTTGTCGACCTTTACGGTCTGGGTCCCGGCCGATACAATCTTCGTGTCCAGGTGGACCCATCTCAAACCTTCGGCATCAGCGCGATCGAGCCCGCCGTCGTCGACGTGACTATCAAGTAGTCCTCGTACGAGCGATTAGCGATTAGCCATCCATGCATCGACTCTTTGGCACTGACGGCGTGCGCGGGAAAGCCGGAGAATACCCGCTGGACCACGAAACGGTGGCGCGGCTCGGTGGCGCCCTCGTACGCGCGATGCGGCACACAGGCGGTCCCTCGCCGCTGCGGTTTGTGGTCGGCCGCGACACGAGAGAGTCGGGAGAGTGGATCGAGCGTGAGCTTGCACGCGGCGTGCATGCCGCCGGTGCGGAGATCACCTCGGCCGGCATCATCCCGACGCCGGCGATTGCGTTCGTCACGCGCGAGATGGGTTTCCACGCGGGATTGGTGATTTCCGCCTCACATAATCCGTTTGAAGACAACGGCATCAAGGTGTTTTCTGGTGCGGGGGAGAAATTCACCGAGACGCTCGAGCGTGAGGTGGAATCGATCGTCCACGATCGCAGCTGGTCGGTTGGCGGATCGGCCGACGCACCAGTCGAGCGGACGGATTTCGTCGACGCGTACATTGCCCATGCCCGGCTCGCACTGCCGGAACCGGAGCGACTCGGTCGGTTCAAGATCGCGATTGACGCGGCAAACGGCGCCACGACAACCGTGGCACCGAAACTGTTTCGCGAGCTTGGTTACGACGTGCACGTGCTGAGCGCGCGGCCGGATGGACGGAACATCAATCTCGATTGCGGCTCGACGCATCCCGAGCAGATCTCCCGCGCCGTCCGCGAGCTCGGGTGCCGGGTTGGTGTGGCCTTCGACGGCGATGGCGATCGGGCGATCTTCGTCGATGCCGCCGGCCGGATCGTTGATGGCGATGCCGTGCTGCTGATGTGCGCGAGGCACTGGAAAGCGGCCGGAAGGCTCAAGGGAAACGCGATTGTCGCCACCGTCATGAGCAACATTGGTCTCGAGATCGCGTTGCGCGAGAGCGGCATCGATCTTGTCCGCTGCGCCGTTGGCGACAAATTCGTCATGGAGGAAATGATCAGGCGGGACCTGTCGCTCGGCGGCGAGCAGTCCGGTCACATTATTTTCTCAGAGCATCTCTTCACCGGTGACGGCATTGTCACGGCTCTCAGTGTTCTTCGCGTGATGGCGGAGAGTGGCCGCGAACTCGCCGATCTGGCGTCACAGCTCGTGACGTATCCGCAGGTGCTCGTAAACGTGCGCGTCCGCGAAAAGCAGGCGCTCGCGAATGTGCCGCCGATCGCCGAGGCGATTGAGCGCGTCGAGACGCGACTCGGTGGTCAGGGCCGTCTGCTGGTCAGATACTCTGGCACCGAGCCGCTGCTCCGCGTGATGATCGAGGGAAAGGACCAGAAGCAGATCCAGGCCTGGGCCGCCGAAATAGCGGGTGTGGTCCGCGAATACCTTGGATAACTTCTCTCGTTTCACTTCGTCGGAACAGTGAGTGCGATGCGGCTAGCCGTCAACATCGATCACATTGCGACGCTCCGGGAGGCCCGCAAAGCCCGCGAGCCGGAGCCTTTGGCCGCCGCGTTCGCCGCCGAGATGGCAGGTGCCAAAGGGATCACCGTTCACTTGCGCAGCGATCGTCGTCACATCAAGGAGCGCGACCTCGAGATCTTGCGTCAGGCGATTGCAACCAAACTCAACGTTGAAATGGCAGTGACCGCGGATATGGCGCGCGTCGCGCTGCAAGTGCGCCCGGACCAGGTCACCCTCGTGCCAGAACGGCCGCAGGAGTTGACGACCGAGGGCGGCCTGAACGTGGTCGCGCAGAGCGGCGCGGTCAAGGACTTTACCAAGCAGATGCAGGATGCCGGCATTCGGGTGAGCATATTCCTGGATCCCGACGCGGATCAGGTCCGAGGCGCGAAGTCTGTCGGAGCAGATGCCGTCGAAATCAATACCGGCCGATATGCGGAGTCGGTATCCACAGTCGACGCGGAGCTCAAGCGCATCAAGGATGCCGCGGCGTTGGCTGCTCGACACGACCTCGAAGTGCTCGCCGGCCACGGGCTGAATTACACGAACGTTCAGGCAATCACCGCGATTCCTGAAATCGTCGAGTTGAACATCGGTCACAGCATCGTCGCACGCGCGGCGATCGTCGGCATGGATCGCGCGGTACGAGACATGGTTGCGTTATTGGAGTTGCGGCGGTGACGGAGGCGACGGGACGAGATCACCACGGAGGCACGGAGACACGGAGAGAATTACTCTTGATGTTTGCTGTGTCGAGGGCGAGGCTTGTCGCGAGCCTTAGTTTTCCGTGCCTCCGTGTCTCCGTGTTGATGTTGTTCCGTGCTCTCCGTCATCTCCCGTTCGCGGCAACAATTCTCGCGATCGTGACACTTCCCCCAGCCCCGCATGCGCTCGCAGCCTCCCAGCGAGTCTCGATACGAACTGACGACGGTGTCACGCTCGCCGCAACCTGGTACGAACCGGGGACTCGGGCACCTGCGGTGATCCTCGTGCACATGCTTCACAAGAGTCGGCGGGACTGGGACGCTGTTGCTACCAGCCTTGCGTCGCAGGGGATCGGCGCGCTGGCGATCGATCTCCGCGGACACGGCGAATCGTCGGGCGCCATTCCAGCGGCAGAAACCGCGGACTATTCCGCTCTCGTGCACGATGTCACCGCCGCGCGTCATTATTTATCGTCGCGCAGCGACGTCCAGCCATCCCGACTGGGGATCGCCGGTGCGTCGGTTGGCGCCAATCTCGCCGTGCTCGAGGCCGCGGCCGATCCTGCGATCGCGAGCATTGCATTGCTATCGCCTTCCACGGACTACCGGGGTCTGCGTATCGAAGCGGCGATGAAAACGTACGCGAAGCGTCCGGCATTGCTGATAGCGAGCGACGACGACGCGTATGCGTCACGGTCGGTGAAAGAGCTGCAGAAAGCTGGCACCGGTATTCGAGAGGCTCTCATCCTGAATCATGCCGGGCACGGCACGGTCATGCTCGGACGCGATCCCGATCTCGCCCGGACGCTGGTGGACTGGTTCCGCCGGACGTTGCTATGATCGTTCTTTGGTAGAACCCAGCAGAACCTGATCTCAGATGCGAAGCGACTCAGTGGTGTTCGGCATTGCCGGCATCTTTTTCGGTGTCCTCGTCGGGTGGATTATCGGCAGTCAGCGCGCGACGGTCGTCACCTCGACGCCGCCGGCATCGACGACCGCATCTTCGACTCCATCCGGCTCAGGCCAGGCCGCCCCACCCTTCGACGAAGCGCGGGCGGCGCAGCTGAAGGCGACGGCCGATCGGAGTCCTTCCGATGCGGAGATCCGCGTCCAGCTCGGCAATCTCTACTTCGATGCCGAGCGCTACGACGAAGCCACGCGATGGTACGAACAGGCCCTGAAGATTGATCCAAAAAACGTCAACGCGAGCACCGACCTCGGGATCGCGTATTACTACTCGAACCAGCCGGACCGCGCGCTGACGCAATTCGATCGGTCGCTCGAGATTGATCCGAAGCATTCGAAGACTCTTCTGAACATCGGCATTGTCCGCGCGTTCGGTAAGCAGGACATCGACGGGGCCGAGAAAGCGTGGCAGCGGGTTCTCGAGCTCGCCCCAAATACGCCTGAGGCCGAGGTGGCGCGGAAAGGGCTCGAGGGAATTCGCGCCGGCCATGGGCAGGGCGCCACACCCTCGACGTCGAAGCCACCCGGGCCGGGTGATTAGCACATGGCTCGCCTGATTCTCTGGGCCATCTTGATCGTCATCATCGCGCGATCGTTGTCACGCCTGCTGCATGGCGTGCTCGAAGGGGCGGGCTACATTCGCGACAGCGCACCGCAACGAAGTGTCGGCCTCGTGCGCGATCCGGTATGCGGTGTCTTCGTCGTTCCGGGACAAGCACTCAGTGCCGGTAGCGGCGATGCGACTCGCTACTTCTGCTCCGAGGACTGCCGGCGGAAGTGGAACCAGCGGTGATGCCCTCCTCCGAGTCACAGCTGCGGGCCGACATCGTCGAAGTCGGTAGACGACTGTACGCTCGCGGATACACGGCCTCGAACGACGGCAATATCAGCGCGCGCCTCGGCAGCGATCGGCTGCTGATGACACCGGCCAACGTCTGCAAGGGATTCATGAACGAGCAGATGATGGTGATCACCGATCTCGACGGCAACAAGATTTCCGGCGATCGCCAGCCGTCCTCCGAGATGCAGATGCACCTCGAGGTCTACCGGCAGCGTCCCGAGATTCAGGCGGTCGTGCATGCGCATCCGCCGGTGGCGACCGCGTTCGCTGTGGCCGGTATTCCACTCGATCGCGCGGTGCTCGCCGAGGTCGTGACGACGCTGGGGAGCGTGCCGATTGCGGAATACGCGACGCCGTCAACCAAAGAGTTGCCAGAAGCGGTTCGCAAGTATGTCAAGGCGCACGACGGTATGCTGCTGGCGAATCATGGCGCATTGACGCTGGGCAACGATCTGTATTCGGCGTACTACAAGATGGAAACCATCGAGCACTTTGCCAACATCAGCTTTGTCGCCCGGATGCTCGGTGGTGAACGTCTGCTCTCGCGTGACGAAGTGATGCGGCTGCAGGGATTGCGAGGACGTTATGGCATCGCGGCGCCGGCGCCGATATGTCCCGATCCCGACGTCGCGCCTGAAAAAGTCCAGGAAGACTGTCAGGTTGTCTTCGCGCCACCGTCAATTTCCGGCGAACGACTCGTGCCCGATCGGTTCAGTGGCGTAGGTGCGGACGAGGAAATTCGGCTAACATACCGCGAACTCACGGCATTGATAGAAGACGCGGTTCGTAATTTGAAGTAGCTGCTCCGCCTGAAGGCGGAAGCCACGGGATGTACAGACAGCTGTAGGGCGCGGTCATTGGACCGCGCTAAAGGAGAAACAGCATGGGTGAGGCGCTCGGCATGGTCGAGACGAAGGGCCTCGTCGCAATGATCGAGGCGGCCGACGCAATGGTGAAGGCCGCGAAAGTGACGCTGGTCGGCTGGGAAAAGATCGGCGCCGGGTACGTGACGGCGATCGTGCGCGGCGATGTCGCTGCGGTGAAGGCGGCGACGGATGCGGGCGCGGCCGCCGCGCGTCGGGTCGGCGAATTGGTGTCGGTCCACGTCATTCCGCGACCTCACGCCAATCTCGAGGACGCGCTTCCCATCGGCAAGGCAAACGCCGCGACGAAATGATCGTTGCCAAGATCGTCGGGACCGTCGTCGCGACGCGGAAGGACGAGCGGCTGGTCAGCAACAAGCTGCTGGTGGCGCGCCCGATCGACCCTTTCGGCAAGCCCGAAGGCAACTATCTCGTCGCCGTCGATACCGTCGATGCCGGGTTCGGCGAGACCGTTCTGATTGTCAGCGGCAGTTCGGCTCGCATGGCATCGGGGATGAAAGACTGCCCGGTTGACGCGGCAATCGTCGGCATCATCGACACGATTCACGTTGCCGGCTTCAAAACGGAGTTGAGCGGGCAGGCCGACGAACGCGCGAGTGAGCCGACGCGAGCGGAGCGGGGATCGCGGGGTCCCGCGGGCGAGCGTGGAGGGGAGTCCGAGCGGCGAAGCCCCCCGGAGTAGAAATGCAACTTGCGCGGGTCATCGGCGAGGTGGTGTCGACGATCAAGGATGCGAACCTGTCGGGGGTCAAGCTCCTCGTCCTGCAGCCGGTCGATGCCGCCGGCGCCAATGCGGGGCGGACACTCGTCGCGCTTGATTCGGTCGGCGCTGGCGTTGGCGAGCACGTCTTCTTCGTGCGCGGACGCGAAGCCGCATTTCCGTTCTATCCATCCGAACCGCCGACGGATGCTTCGATTGTCGGGATTGTTGATCACTGGGATGTGGAGGCGGGGTCGTAAGACGCGGCCTTACACCGATATGCAAATCTGCCGCGTCGTTGGAACCGTCGTCTCGACACAGAAGAATCGGAAGCTCGAAGGAGCCAAGCTGCTCCTCGTGCAGCCGCTGACGCTCGAAGGAAGGGCACGCGGCGTGGCATTGATCGCGATCGACGCCGTAGGCGCGGGCGTCGGCGAGCGCGTGCTCGTCGTCATTGAAGGGAAAGCGGCCGGCGATGCACTGGGCAGGAAAGCCGCGGCCGTCGACGCCGCTGTGATCGGTATTGTCGATCAGTTGGACTATCGGGACGACGTATGAATGAAGAGGTGCTGCGGCAGATGGTCCGTGAAGCGGTCGCAAAGCGGCTTTCAAGCAGCGATGACGCGGTCGAAGTTCCGATGGAACTGATCCGCCACTCGAGCCATTACCGATATGCCTTGCCTGCGTCGGGCGGACCGTGTCTGATCGAACCGAAGGTACAATGCAACCATTGCGGTTATTGTGAATCTCACGGTCATTAGCCGTTGCCCCGGATCCCGGATCCCGCCCTTCGACAAGCTCAGGGCGTCCCGAGCTCGCCGAGGGACGCACGCCGGATCCCGACACTAACACCGCGTGAACAAGCCTCCCGTCCTGTTGACTCGTCGTATTCCGTCTGCGGCGTTCGCCCGCCTCGAAGCCGCGTGCGATGTCGACTTGCACGATGGACCGTCCCCGCTCGCGCCAGACGAATTGAAACAACGCCTCAAGGGCAAGCAGGGCTTGATCTGCCTCTTGACGGATCGAATCGATGGCGCGGTCGTCGACGCCGGGCTTCCGGATCTGAAGATCGTGGCGAACGTCGCGGTTGGCTACGACAACGTCGACGTGCCGGCGGTGAAGTCGCGCGGAGTGGTGTTTACGAACACACCGGACGTGTTGACCGAAGCAACGGCCGAACTCACATGGGGCTTGATCCTGTCGCTTGCACGCCGGGTAACGGAAGGCGATCGTCTCATCCGACGTGGAGGATGGCGTGGCTGGGCGCTCGATTTCATGCTCGGCATGGAGTTGCGCGGGAAGCAGTTGGGGCTGATCGGGCGTGGGCGCATCGGACGGGCTGTCGCTGCGAAAGCTGCAGCGTTCGGCATGACGCCCGTCTTTGCCAAGCACGATATGTCGTTCGACGAACTGCTGGTGAGTTCGGATGTGATCTCCGTGCACACGCCCGCGACACCGGAGACGAAGCACTTGTTCAATCGCCGCACACTGGCGCGGATGAAACGATCCGCGCTACTCGTCAACACCGCGCGTGGATCCCTCGTCGACGAAGAAGCGCTCGTGTGGGCGCTGAACGAGCATCTCCTTGCCGGCGCCGCGCTCGACGTGTTCGAGAAGGAGCCGTCAGTCCATCCAGGACTGCTTCCGCTCGAGAACGTGGTGCTGGTCCCCCATCTCGGAAGCGCCACCCGCGAGACGCGCACGGCGATGGCCGATCTCGCGGTGAGAAATGTCGTCGCTGTCCTTTCAGGTAATCCGCCGCTCACGCCTGTATGACCCAGGTTGCGATAGCGAGGGGGCTGCCGCATCGCCAGGTCGGCGGGGTCATGCGTCGTCTCGCCCGAGCCATCGACGGCCTCGAAGAACCAGCCGTCGAAAAGATCGCCCAGGATCAAAAAGAAGATCCCTTTCAAGTACTGATCGCGACGATGCTGTCGGCGCAGACCAAGGATGCGGTCACGCATGCCGCATCCACGCGCCTGTTCCGCGTGGCGCGGACGCCGCGAACGATGGCGCGGCTGCCGGTGAAAGACATCGAGCGGCTCATCTATCCTGTCAGCTTCTATCGAAACAAGGCTGCGCACGTCCGGCGCACGTGCGAGCAAATCCTGTCTCGGTACGGTGGCCTCGTGCCCGACACGATGGAGGAGTTGCTGACCTTGCCCGGCGTCGGTCGTAAGACGGCGAACCTGGTGTTGATTCTGGCGCACAGGAGTCCCGATAACATCTGCGTCGACACGCACGTGCACCGCATCTCGAATCGTCTCGGGTGGGTGCGAACCCGAACGCCGGAAGAGACCGAACATGCGTTGTACGCGGCGACCCATCGAAGATGGTGGCCGGTCATCAATCTGTATTTGGTGACGTGGGGACAGAATGTCTGCCGGCCCGTGTATCCCCGATGCGGCAGTTGCGTTCTTTCCGACCTTTGTCCGAAAATCGGCGTCACCCGCACCGGCCGAACGTTGTGGCTTCCGCCTTCAGGGGGAAGTC